>DAIDLI010000140.1 GCA_027449545.1 Acidobacteriaceae bacterium
AGTGGGCTTCTTACACTCGCTGTACAACTGAACGATTGCACAGACTCGACGACCTCAGAACTGATCGCCATCGCATTAGTTGGAATCATCTCGAACAGAGTAAGAATACATGGATCAATACACACCGATAGCCGGCAGGCGAAAACTGGGCAAGCCCCGCAGTATTCGGTTCCAAAGGAACACCAGGGATCGTCAGATCGGCCGGGGGATATTTGACTCCGAAGACGGGAATGGATTGGTTGATGTGATACCAGTTAAATCCCAGACGGAATTCATTGACGAGATTAGGCGTGAAGGTGTGGGTCTCACCGAGCGCTCCGCCCAGGATGTCTTCATAGTAATATCCGCCGTGCTGGCCGTAGGCAAGCCCGGGGAGTCTTGTCGGGGTCAAAGCGGTAGAACCGGCATCGGAGAAGCGGAAGAACCCTTGATCCTTTTGCGACGGATCATAATCACCGCGAAAATCTCCCTGTTGGAGAAGATAGGGCTGGTCAGGATCGATGTAATAGTTGTTCCCAGTCGCACCAGGCACGTTCGGCGCGGGATAAAGATTGACGAACGCCTGCGAGATGGGATCGATCATATTGGAAGGGATCTTATTGCTTCCATACTCGCTCATGAAGGATTGCCGCGTCACCACCTGCTGGCCGTTGACCGTCTGCACCGTCTGGGTTGTCGGGTCGTAAAGGGTAGGCCCGCCGGTAAAATCGCCGGTCTTTTCCAGCGCGGTGGGTACAGTCGAGAAGATCGGGATGGGGTTGTGAATTGAAGTACCCTGATAGTCGCCGAACCAAAACAGCTTGTTCCTCAGAATCGGGCCACCGATGGTTCCGCCCCACTGATTTTGTTTGAAGGGAGCTTTGGCGCCGGTGGTCTGGAAAAAGTTGCGCGCATCGAGCGCAGAGTTGCGAATGAATTCAAAGACAGTGCCATGGTAGTGATTGGTGCCGGACTTGGTGACGGCATTGATGACGGCGCCGCCGCTACGGCCAAACTCCGCCGAATAGTTATTGGTCTGAATCTTGAATTCCTGGAGGGCATCGACCTGGGTGTTGAAGACGAGCCCACCGTTATCATTGGAGTTATTATCGATACCATCCAAAATAAAGTTATTCAGCGTGCCGCGCGAGCCGTCCGCGGCGAAGGTCACCTGGCCGGGCTGACCGCTGCTGCCGCCTGTATTCCCGTTCGTCTGCGTATTTGCGCCGAAGCCTGTTTCAACCACGCCGGCGCTGAGGGCGGCAAGTTGGAGATAGCTGCGGCCGTTCAGAGGCATGGCGGCGATCGTTTTAGCCTCGACTACCTGGCCAAGGCTTGAAGTCTGCGTATCAATCGTTGGGGTCGCGTTCGTGACCTCCACCGTCTGGGTGACTGCGCCCACCGCCATCTTGAAGTTGAGATTGAGCCGGTCCTGGACCTGGAGCACGATGCCCGCCTGCGTCTGCGTCATGAAACCGGGTGCGGTCACCGTGACGGAATAGGTATCGGGATTTAGCGGCACCGAAGTGAAGTAGCCGCTGCTGTTGGTGGTAAAGTCCCGGGCAACATTTGTCGTCACGCTGGTGATCCTGACTTTGGCGCCGGGAATCACTGCTCCCGCCGAGTCGGTCACATTGCCGGTGATCACAGCCGTATTGGTTTGACCCCACATGAGGGTCGCGGTCAGCACAACAAATAGACTTAGAAGAATCTTGCGCATTTCGCCTCCAACATGAATGCCGTTCAGCCCGTCCAAAAGAGAAAGGCTAATATTTCGTTTGATTTCGCACGCGATACTTTGGGGACGTTTTCTTACAGTGGCCGAAGTTTAAGCTGAACCACATAAAAATTGCAACGGAAAAATTCCCCGCCTTCGATTTTTTCTGTAGAGGAGAAAGCTCGCCGGTTTCTCGGAAGCCCTGGGCATCGCTCTTGCATTCCCCAGACCGCCAAGCCACAATTGCTTTCAGCAAGGCAGTTCATGCATAACTCCCTTCTCAGCAATGCTTTCCGTTTCAGCGAGGAGCATCGCCTGACGCGGGACAGCACCCCTTTACTGGGGTGACGCCTAGCCCCGCGTACTTCAGACATTCCCAGAGACCAATCACCTTCTGCCGAGAAAAAGCGTATGCGACCGCATTCTCTCGCAAATGAAAGAAAAAGATCTTGTCCTGTCGCCTCCCCCGGCGATGAAATTGCTCCCGCCGGGCCGGAGCTACCAGAGCACATCATCTCGAACTCGACGGCCTCGAGTGGGCGTAGACCCCGCATAGGCGAATCGCCCTAGACGCGAATTACCTCGATCCCCGCCGAGATAAGCGCCTCTCGATCCTTCTCGGATAAATTCATATCGGTGATCACGGTGTGGATCACTCCGGGCGGCCCGATAAGCGCCAGGCTCCGCCGGTTGAACTTTGTGGAGTCGCATACCGCGACCACTCGTGTCGCTGCGTTGACCATCGCCCGATTCACGCGGGACTCAGGAAAGTTCGGTGTCGTCAACCCGGCCTTGACATCGAATCCGTCCACTCCGAGGAAGAGAATGTCGGCATGCATCTCGCTCAAGACGTCTTCAGCCAACGGTCCAACCAGAGAAGAGGAGTTCTTCCGCAGCGTTCCCCCTGTCAAGATCACCTCGAAACCGGTTCCCGCCAGTTCCACGGCGATATTCACTGCATTCGTAATCACAGTCAGATGTGAAAATCGGCGCAGTTCCCGGGCAATCGCTGTCGTCGTTGTGCCTGAATCCAATAGGATGCAGCATCCTTCTTTGACCATGTTGGCAGCGGCGATTGCGATTCTTTCCTTTTCCTGCAGCTGCTTTGTCTGCTTCTCCTGAAGAGAAAGATCGAGCAGAGCTCCGCCGTTCAAGGCAAGAGCTCCTCCGTGCGTCCGCTGCACCAGGCCTTTGGATTCGAGATAGTCCAGATCCTTGCGGACCGTGATCCGCGAAATACCGAAGCTCTCGGAAAGACTGGCAACGAGGACACGGCCGTCCCGCTGAAGTTTTGCAAGCACGTGTTGACGGCGCTCGTCGATGAGCATGTTGCTTCGATCATGAGACGACTTTGGCATGCGCACACTACCCTATGGCCTCCTGACGAATGCCCGGAAGCACAGAAGCGAATGTCCCGGCCAGTAACCGGCACATACACTGTTTAATCAGGCAGCGCGAATGCGTACATCGTATCGGCGCCTGTTCCTATCACGTATTGTTTTCCGTGCACGGAGTAGCTCATGGGTCCACTGGCGTTTGGCCCGCCGAGATATACATGCCACAAGGGCTTGCCGGTCGTGGCATCCAAGGCGACGAAATTTCCGTCCATTCCGCCGCCGAACACCAGCCCGCCCGCCGTGGACAAGACTCCCGACTCGGTGTAGTCCACCATCTTGAACTCCCACCTCTTCTCCCCCGTCTGCGGATCGATGGCGAGGATCGCGCCATAACCTTCCGCCGCGGTTCTATAAGGGGCAGGTATGCGCTTGGCCGCAGCAGGGCGCACAGGTGGAGGAGGCCAATCCGCAGGGGGGGACGTTTCCCCAAAGCCAGGCCACCAGCCATCGCCGGTGTACATATGCATTCTCTGCCATGGAAGGATGGGCCGCTTCTCCGAAAATCCCTGGGAGTCTTGCCAAGTCGACACGTAGAAGAGCTGCGTCTGAGGATCGAAAGACGGCGGGTAATAGTTAGTGCCGCCTTGCGCCCCGGGCTTCACCAGAATTCCGCCCATCGGCTTGGGCCAGTATTTTGCTACTCGGATAGGGCGCCCATTCTTATCCAAGCCCTTTGCCCAGGTCAGCTTGATAAACGGCTTGCCCAGCAGGAAACGGCCCGTTTGCCGGTCGAGCACATAGAAGAAGCCATTGCGATTTGCCCAGAGCATCAGCTTACGCGGTTTGCCGTGCCAGTTCAGATCCGCCAACACGGGCACCTGCGTTGCGTCGTAATCGTATTCATCGCCCGGCGTAAATTGAAAATGCCATTTGATCTTCCCGGTATCAGCATCGAGTGCAAGGACGCTATCCGAGTAGAGGTTGTCAAACTTACCCCCTGGGGACCGCTGATCGCCGTTCGCGACAGGATTCGGGTTGCCGGTGCCCCAGAACACCAGGTTTGTTTCAGGATCGTAGGAGCCGCTGTTCCAGACGGGGCTGCCGCCATGCTTCCATGTATCTCCTGCCCACGTTTTAGCGGCGGGATCGTCCGCGGAATTGGGGGCTGTATAGGTCTTCCAGAGTTGCTTTCCAGTATGAACATCGAATGCCGCCAGAAAGCAGTTGGCCCCCATATCATCGGTCGCCGGTCCGACAATCACCTCGTCTTTCACTACCAAGGGCGGCACATTAAACTGGTATCCCTTGCGCCAGTCCGCGGCCTTCACTTCCCATTTGACCCTTCCTGTTCTGGCATCGATCGCAAGCAGATGGCAATCCCATCCGGTCGTCCAGAACAGCGTGTTTCCCTCGATGGCCACACCCTTGTTGACCATGTACATGCGCTGCCCGTGAAAATCGTCTTCATTGAACGGCCGTGAGAGCTTCCAGTACTGCCGTCCGGTAGCGGCATCGAGCGCCACAACTTCTGTGAGGCTGGTTGCGTACAGAACGCCGTTCACCACAATCGGCGTGTTCTCCATCTTCTCGTCGGCGGGTGTCGTGGTTGGCCGCCAGACCCATTTGAGCTGAAGGTCCTTCACGTTCTTCTGATTGATTTGCTTCAACAGACTGTAGCGATTGCTTGCGTATGTCCCCCCGTAGGTCAGCCAATTCTGCGGTTCCTGGTTGGCATGGAGCAGACGGGTAAACGTCACTTGCGCCTGTAACGAGCCTGTCAGCAAAGCAAACATCATCCATACCCGCAGCGTCATGTCCTTCTCCCAACGATGAGCAGTTCCCTATCTACTCGGTTACTTGCTGCGTTTTGTGAGGGGTACCAGTACGAGATTCCTGAACTCGGCCGCTGTCTCATCGCCCTGCAACTCGATCGGCCCCGGCCTGCCTTCGAACGGATCGATGGCGATTCCGTTCAGCCCCTCGATGACCGCCTTCTTATACAGGGTTTTCCCATTCAGGACTGTAGTAACTTCGCGGCCGACCAGGCGGATGTCGTAAGTGTTCCATTCGCCGGCAGGCTTGCTCGCGTTCACTCTCGGCAAGATTCGCGTGTACAGGGCACCCGTGCCATGCATGCCCGGAGGCGTTCCATAATCGGAGGCGATCTGAAGTTCATAGCGGCCGCGTAACCCAATGCCGTTGTTGCTCCGCTTGCCTACAGGCAATCTATATTCAACGTGCAGTTCAAAGTTCCAGAACTTCCTTACGGTGATGAGATCGTCCGAGTTATCCGCGCACCTCAGGATTCCATCCTGGACCGACCAACCTGCCATCTTCGGCGAATTGACCCCCGTCCACCCCTTGAGGTCCTTACCGTCAAAGAGCCGAATCGGCTTACCCGGGACCCAGGTTCCATCATCGTGCTCATCGATCTTTGGAGAGCGATAGCCGGTGAACGTCAAATGAGTTGCGGGAGTGGTTGCGGGGCTGGTCACCGTACCCTGTAGAAGTCCGTTCACATACCTCACCTCATATTCGGCACGGTCGTTGGGGTTTGGAGTGTGCCCGTGGTGTGCCTTCTCTGTCCAGGTGAAGTTCAATACGCCGTTTTTGATGCTGGCGACTTTGATGTTGTCCAGGCTGCCGTCAGGCGATCCGACGAACTGAATCCGCATCTGTGGGGTTCCCGCGCCCGTGACACTCAACCACCATGCAGCGGTCGTGGTGAACTGCACGAAAGAAGCAGGCTGCGCGTGGACCTGAATATCCCACTTGCCATTGAAATCCTTATCTGCAGCCCGCGCGCTTGGCACGAAAGCCACACCCGCAAGCAGTCCAATCAGCGCGAAGAGCGATTTACGAGGGTACATTCTTTCCGTCTCCTATCCTGGCCTGGAACAAGCCCAAACGACCGAAGCGGGATACTTCACTACGCCTCTGGCCGTTCCATTCCTTCTTCTCGTCGAAACATACCGTAACTTTTCGATACTTTACGAAACAATCTGTAGCTTCCGGCGACAAGGCGTGTCAAGGGGAATTTCATCGCACCACTTGAAATCGGAGTGCCCCGAATCCCGATCCCTTCTGCCCTCGAAATGCCAGCTATACATCCAGGGTCTGGAGATAGGTGACGCTCTCCTTCGTCAGGTCCCAGTTCAGCTCAACGAAATAGTTCTTGACCCCACCTACCTTCGCAGCTGGGAAGATTCCGCGCCAATTGAGGCTATCTTTGCCAACCGCCACCTTCCAGGCCCGGCCGCGGTCGTTCAGGTCCACCCCTTGAAGATGCAGCGAGATAAAACGCCCAGGGTATTTATTGAAGTAGACAACCGGGTCTCCAATGACCGTCATGGCAGACATCTGAAACTGCATCTTCACTAGATTGGGATCCAGCAGTTCCAGCAACGCCACGTAAGTCAGCCGCCCGTCCCCTTCAATCTTCGCCATCTCGAACTCTTCATCATGCAGAAATTGCTGGAGACCGGCGCTGGAGGCTACGGTCGCCATCTGGTTGTACTCCTCAGCGGCTCTTTTGACGGCATCCATCGTGACCACGCCATCTTGAATAGGTCCCCTCAAAGTCGACACACCCATCTGTGTCATGCCGACCTCCTTCGCCCAGGAGATCATCTCCTGCTGCCGGGTCCGGAGCACATCCAGTCCAAAATGGCCGCTCGGGCAGTTGAGTCCGTTCTCGTCCAGAATTCTTTTGACTTCCTTTGCATTTCCGAGACTCTCGAACTCTGCAAAGCTCAGCGGATCACACAACTCCACCTCGCGAATGCCGATTGCGGCCATATCTCTGCACAACCCGGCGAAGTCGCCGTCCTTGATCCTCTGCCGGTGTGGGTACGTCTGGCTGCCGATCGGCAACCCCAGCGGACCGCCAGAAATGCTCTGCTCCGCTGCGGAAGGGAAATGGCTCGCAGGTGCACCCTTTGCGGCTTTCCCGCACTCCTCTGTTTTGTACCCCATACGGATCACGACCTCCTTTATCTCGTTCCTAGCGACCTCGCGGTCAAGATTTCCTGCCATGGGCAACAGGACAACTCGTTGCGTTCTTTCCCTTCGAACACCTACAACTTCGCGCATCTTGCAATCCGGCCGCATGGAACGCGGCTGATGTTCCACGTGACAACTAGCCAGAGACCGGGCGAATGTCGGCTGATCCCCGAATGAGAAGAAACACGAAGAAGGTTGCAGCGAGAGGCAGGACACTTGCGATCAGGAATGCCGGAGCGTAGGAGAAGCGGTCCACCGTGTCTCCCACGGCGAAGGTAAAGAGTGCACCGGCGAGTCCGGCCGCAAGCCCGCTCAATCCTGTTACAGATCCGACGATCGTGTGCGGAAAAAGATCTCCGGGCAGGGTGAGGCCCATCGTAGACCATGCAGCATAGGCCCACAGGGCGACGCAGATGAGAGCAATCGCCAGGTAGGAGTTTGCCACGCGCGGCACGAGAATGCCGACCAGCATCGGCAGGCAGCAAATCGCGCAGATCCACTTCCGCACCACGATCACGCTATAACCGCGGCGGACGAAGTACGCTGCGACCAGTCCGCCGGTGAAATTTCCGATGTCGGCCGCCACAAATGGAATCCAGGAAAAGAGGGCGATGCGGCGCAAATCAAAGCCGCGCGCATCACTGAGATACTGCGGCAGCCAAAAGATATAAAACCACCAGATAGGATCGGTAAGCGCACGGCCTAGAACGATACCCCAGAGATTGCGATTCTGGGCGAGAGTGCCCCAGTCGGGGCGCACTGCTGACCTCAGTTCCACCTCGCGACCAGCCTCGATTCGCGCGCGTTCCGCAGGAGTAACTCTTGGGTGCGACTGGAGCGGGTGATAGACCTTCATCCATGCAAGCACCCAGAGCAAACCGATGCCGCCGGTAAGGACGAATGCCCAGCGCCAGCCGAAGGCGAGAGCGATCAGCGGGACAGCAAGCGCAGCCAATGCGCCGCCCACGCTGGACCCGCTGTAGAAGATAGCGACCGCGAGGCTGCGTTCTTCGCGCGGGAACCATTCGGCCACAGCCTTGTTCGCGCCCGGCCAGTTGAATCCTTCACCTATTCCGAGGAGAAAGCGGAAAAGGACGAAGGCAGGCACGGAGGAGGCCAGCGCCATCAACATATTGACGACTGACCACCACGTGGCCGCGACGATCAGACCGATGCGCGTCCCGACCCAGTCCAGAAACATGCCACCGAGGAGCCATGTGGCGGCGTAGGAGATCTGAAACGCGCCCAGAATGCGCCCCAGTTCCTCGTGGTTCAGGTGGAACTGCGCCACGATCATCGGCGCGAGGACGGCGAAGGATTGGCGACTGAGATAATTGATCGCTGTCGAGCAAAACAATGTCCAAACGATCCACCAGCGCACCCGGCCTGAGCCCCTGGCGGCTCGTCCTGTGGCGGTCGCATTTCCGGTTGGCTGCTCGTCCGTAATCATGGCAACTCTGCCGCAGATTCGAGATCGAGGTAGACCGTTGCATCGGGATGGGTGCGCAGGATGGTTGCGGGGCAAGCGGTGGAGATTGGCTCCTCAATCGTACGGCGCACGATCGCTGCCTTGCGCGGTCCCGGCACGGAGACGATCAGTTTCGGAGCGCGCAGCAGCGCGGGAATGGTCAGCGTCAGCGCTTTGCCCGGTACATCATTCAGGCTGGGAAACCATCCTTCGGCTGCCTGCTGGGCACGGCATGCATCATCGAGTGAGACAACTTTCATGTCCGCGGGATCCTGAAAGTCAGCTTCGCCCGGGTCATTAAAGGCGAGGTGGCCATTTTCGCCGATACCGAGCAGGCATAGCTGAGGGTCCGCCTGTCGCAGCGCCTCAGAGTACGCACGGCACTCTTCGGTTGGATCGTTGTTGCCGTTGACCCCCAGGAACTGGCATATGGGTACGCGACTCGTCAGCCGCTCACGCAGATACCGGCGGAAGGAAGCCGGATGATCTGGGCTGATGCCAATGTACTCGTCCATGTGGAAGCCAAGGACCTTCTCCCACGGCAAGCCGGAGATGGCGGTGAGGGCATCAAGCGTGGCCATCTGCGAGGCGCCGGTGGCGAAGATGACGCCAATGCGGTCGCGCACGGCGGCGTGTTGGCGCATGGCAGCGGCTGCATCCCGGGCGGCGGCCGCTCCGGCGGCTTCCCTGCTGGAATAGACCTGCAGACGCAGTTTTCCGACGACGATTTCCCGAACCGGTTCAATAGTCATGGATGAAGATGTCATAAATTCGTCAATTATCTCTTCCGGTGGCATTTGCTTTTACGAAGTGGACAGTGCCGAAGGATTTCGGCTGATGGAAAGAATTCTGCGGAAGCTTCTGCGGAAGCGCACCCCAACTCATGTTGTGACGATGAGGAGCCGTACCGTCCGACCGATAGAAATTAAGATGCCAGACCTCGCCGCGCGCTATTCCTGAGGAAGTAAGGGCAGCGATCGGAATCCTCCACTCCGAGGTCCAGACGTGCTGTGCAGCGTCCACCCGTGTGACGTGGTCGAATCCGGAATTCCATTGCGGATCGTTGAAGGGCTTCTTGGTTAAATCGATCTCCAGGTCGATCCACTGATTATTCGGAGCCACTTCGAACTCGAAATAGTGGGAGGGCCGCATGGAGTCGGGTGCGATGAATGCCTCCACCACATCCTTTTCCCAGAGGCCCCAGCGCTCCTTGTGTGGATCCTCGCCCTCGAACACGTTGAGGGTTTCATAGTGGCACCAGAACGCGAGGTAAAGATAATCTCGGGTCCAGCGGCTGGCCACTTGCGTCTCCAATTGTGGATAGGAGGTGCGAACGAAGGCAGCCTGGTCGAAGCTCACCCGCTGAGCCGCCGACCAGAATGGCTTCTTCAGATTGCCGTCCGGCCGAATATCGTGGGACGCCCATGTCGAAAGGATTACCGGATGATTACGCTGCATTTCTTGCTTTTGGTCCGACCCGTTCGCACCTGCCTTTGCGATCGACAGCCCAGGACAGGGAGTCGCCAGCGCGATGCAGAGAATGGCTGCGCCAGCCGAAAGAGGCCGGCAGGCGCAGGACAAGTTTCGCAGTCGGGTCATTTCTTTCCTCATTGCGGCCGCACGTCAAGAGTGCCCAGGTCATACCAGCCATCGCTTTGGCGGCCAGCAATCGCGAGGCGGATCGCTGGAGCGCCGGTATCCGGATCCACCAGCGCGATGCGGACATGGTAAGTGCCTGACGGCAAGTCGCGAGGTATATACACGGGCTCGTCTACTACGGAATCACCCGGCAGCCAGTTTCTTACGTCCGCGGGAATGTAAATTACGCTTTTGGCGCCCGAAGACCACAGTTGCATGGCCAGCCGATATTTGCGATACACAGGAGCTACGCCGGCGTTATACCACCACATGTTCACCGGCATCATCGCGCCGGGAGCGATCTGGCTGGAGTACTCCAGACGACGCAGGATGAACCTGTAGCCCATGCGCTTTTGGAACTGATTAAACTGCGGCTTCCAAGCCTGCGGAATGGGCGAAGATTTCAAATTCACCGAGGTCACGTGCCAGCGCAGCGCCTGAGCAAGGATGTAGTTCACATCATAGCCATCGCGCATCCACTGTGAGACGGTACCGCATACCTCGAGCGAAACCGGGCGGTGTTTCCACACGTCGCCGATGCCGGTTTGGACCACCTCTTCCGGATACTGATCCAGCATCTCGGGAGAGTGATGGGCGCTGATCCTCATGTCGCCCCAGCAATCGAGCCGCCAGCCCGCCCCGTGCTGGGTGCCATAGGCGAGCGCCTCGGGCTCGTCAAAGTTCATCAATAGCGTCGTATGGGGAAACGCATTGAGCCAGATGTCGATCAGAGGCTTCTGGTATTGGAACGCGGGCATATAGTGGCTCCAGCCTTCGCCCCAATACCCCACCGAGGAGATGTCCACGCTGTCCAGGATCGGATTACCGTTGTAGCGGCGGCCGGCAGCCGCTACGAATTCGCCCCAGTACTTCAGGTAAAGCGGATCACCGAAGTCTGGCTGCCAGATCGCGCCGTCCTTGTCGGTCGGCTTGTTCGCGCGGCGTGCACCGGAGTTGCGATACCACTCCGGCAGCGCGTCGCAGCGGGTGTTGGTTTGCACCACTCTGGGATTACAGTCCGAGTAAGGCATCAGACGAATGGCCAGCCTTTGTCCGTGCTTCTGCGCTTCGGCCAGGGCCAGATCGATGATGTCCCAGCGGTAGTGGCCGTGCTCCGGTTCGAGCGTATCCCAATACCAGCGCAGATACGCGATCGAGGTGTCCGGAAAATCTGGCTTGGTCGGCGCAGCATGGACCTCTGTTTCGGGACCACGCTCCGACCAGGTATACAGCGGATTGACCGCATCGCCATTGAAGCGTTGGAATGTTTCGACGCCCATGTCAGGATTCACCAGCACATCCTGGATCTCAGCCGGACGGACGACCACCGTCGGTTGCTGGGCTATGGCCGCTACCGCTGGGCCGAACAACAATGCGAAAGCTGCCACTGGGAGGACACGTCTCATTCGGTCTTCTCGCACGCTCATGAAAGAAAGTGGAAAGTACGGGGAAGCTTTCCTTTGCCACATTGCCTTCTGTTTATAGGTCTTGCGCAAAAGCTCTCTCAGGAAGGCCAGCCTCGAGAGGTTCAGGAACTCCGCAAGAGTTCAACATGCGGAGCGTTCACCACTATGCACTGAGAGCCTGAAGAAAGGCAACTAAAAAATATTGCTTTTCTTACGATTGTGGACGATTATGTTTACTTTACGATCACTTTTACAGACAGAGGATACTTTATGGCGAATCATTCAGACCAGGATTCCGGCGTATCAGCCATTCCTTCGAGAGGCAGATGGTCGCGCCGCGGCTTTCTGCGCGCGGGCATGTCCGCCTCTCTGACCGCTCCCCTGGTCCTTAACGGGGGCCGGCTGGCCGCTGAGGATCGCGGAGGCGAAGCCCTCGATTCCGCCTCCAGCTTCGGGACGGCAAAAGACCGGCTCGAACAGGGCCCCTTCCCTATTACTCAGGACGAAGGCTGGATGACCCTGGCCGTGACCACGCCGACGAAAGAGCATATTCGCAACTTCGGCCTGGGGCTGGTTGGCTACACATGGGAGGAGAACGGCCCCGCACTGCGTGTGCGCAACGGCAAGCAGACACTCGCCGACGCCGTAGAACGGATGGCGAGCCTGCCCTTCGTAGATGTGCTCTACATTCGCTGCGACTGGCGAAACGTACAGTCGCAAGCCGGCAAGCTGGACCTGAACCCGGTATTCGACCTGACTCGAGACGCCGCGCGCCGGCACAATTTGAAATTCGCTTTCCGCATCCAACTGTCGAATCCCGAGTTCGAGCCGCAGCAACTTGCGTTACCTGACTTCGTGCGTGAGCGGGTTCCCCTGGTACCCATCGGCAAGATGCATTACCGCGGCCGTACTACCGAATTCGTGGAGCCTCGCTACGATCATCCCGCATTCCAGCGCGCCTTCCGCGAGTTGAATGAACTGCTGGCAGCCAAGTTCGATGGCGATCCTCTGCTCGAGTGGATGGACCTGATGCAGTACGGCTTCTGGGGTGAGAGTCACACCAACAACCTGCCCAACCCCTTTCCCAACTTCTACACCGCCGAGCAGACTTTCCTCCACATGACGCAGTTCCAACTCGACACCTGGAAGAAAACGCAATTGGCGGTAAATACCGAGCCGGACATCAGCGGCGTCGGCAACAACCAGGTGAGGGACCTGGCCATACGCAACGGGTGCTGGCCGCGGTCCGACAGCATTGTGGTGGAAGAGCCTATCCAGATCGACCACCTGGCAAACCGTCCCCCGTGGCTAGCCGCCATCCTGGAGGACGGCGCTTACCGCCAATACGACCTCTCGCATATGCCCATCGATGCGGCGGGAGTACCGGAGCGCGAGAACGCCATGCTGCATGTCCTGGACCTTGGCGCAAACTACTGGGCATTATGGACCGAGGCGGAAAACCTGGAGGCCTACAACGAGAAATATCCCGAAGGCTTCCGCGCGCTCCAGCAGCGTATGGGTTATCGAATCCGCCCCGCATGGGTCTGGCAGCGCAAGCGCTGGGGCACTGAAGAGGTCATCGTGGCCGTCGCCAATGACGGTGTTGCCGGAGTCCCCGGCGTACTGCGGCTCAGCCTGGAGAATGCGGATGGTTCTATCCGGGTGAGCGGCACCCTCGATACTGGCCAGCCCTACGGCGGCAGAATCCGCGAAGCCTCGCTCATTCTGCCGCCCGGTCTCGGCGCCGTGGACCTGAAATTGACTGCGCAGTTGGAGACCAAAGCCGGAGTCGCGCGCAAAGTGCGCTGGGCATGCCAGCAGCCTCTGGATTCCGACGGTGCCTTCCCGATCAAACTGATGGCCCCGAACGATCCCAAATGGCGTAAGGGCATTTGAGATTCCCACCTTCATCCCGGCTGCTCGATCGTGTGAGCAGCCCGGGATGTTCACACACCGAGGACAGTTGAGATGACGACGAGAAGGCGGTTTCTCGCTGCGAACCTGTTTGCCGCGGTGGGCTTCGGCTCCGGGCTAAGACGCTCCTTTGCGCAAGATAAACAGGCCGATGCCGCCGGCCACAACGCGGCTCCCGGAGGAGCAGGGGTGGATTTCTGGAATGACTGGGCTGATCAACTCAAGGCCACGATGAACCGCAGCCGCGCAGCACGTATGAGCACGCTGGCTGAGATTCATTCGCCGTCGCAGGCAAACGCGCGCGTAGAGATGATTCGCTCCAAACTCTGGCAGTTGCTGGGCGGTCAACTGGAGCGCGGTGACCTGAATGCGAAGATCACCGGCTCTCTGCAAGGCTCCGGATTTCGTATTGAAAAGCTTGTCTACGAGAGCGCACCCGGGGTGGTGGTGACGGCCAACCTTTATCTTCCCGCTGCTGGAGATCCCCCGTACCCGGCAATTCTGGCGCCGGTCGGTCATTCGGATAACGGAAAGGCATATCGACCGTATCAGCATCTCTATCAGAACCTCGCCCGCCAGGGTTACGTCGTGCTCGCCTATGATCCGTGGGGGCAGGGCGAGCGGCTCCAGTACATCCATGCGAAAACCGGGCGCAGCTTGATGGAGCCCACCGACGAGCACTCCATGGCAGGGCGGCCCATGCTGCTGCTCGGCCAGAGTCTGGCCCAGTACTTTACGTGGGATGGTATCCGCGGAGTGGATTACCTGCTCACCCGCCCCGAGGTCGATTCGAAGCGCATTGGCTGCACCGGACAATCCGGGGGCGGCACCATGACCATGTATCTGGCAGCGCTGGAGCCGCGCATTGCCGCTGCAGTGGTGAACGAGGGCAATAGCGAAAACGTGGCCGGCCCCCAGTACGACCCGCCCGGCGCCGTGGATGATGCGGAGCAGGACGTTGTGGGCATGCTGCCGCTACACCTCGACCGCGGCGACATCCTGGCTGCCGCCGCTCCCAAGCCGCTTCTCATCTGCTACACCACTCACGATCGCGGAGAAACCTACTCACCTGTCTACGACCAGGCGACCCAGGAGGTCTATCGCGAAGCCGCAGAGGTGTACAAGCTTCTGGGCGCGGAAGAGAAGATTCGCCTCACCGCCTCACATCTACCCCACGGTCTCGATTACACCAATCGCCAGCATACCTACCGCTGGTTCAATCGCTGGCTGAAGGAACATGACGATGGACCAGTTGCTGAACCGGCATTTACGCCCTTTGCAGATACCGAGCTGAATGCCACCCGCACCGGACAGGTGGTGACTTCCCTGCCCAGCCGCAGTTCCGTACAGGTAGACCGCGACCGCCTCGCGCCCCTGATGAAGGCGCGCAAGGCGCAGGCGCGAAATGCAGACGAACTCCGCTCTACCCTCACCTCTCTGCTGGCCCTGAATGCCGCGAGTGCCCCCCCTGCCTCGCAGGTGCTCTCGACCACCGTGCGCCCGGGGATGACGATCGAGCAGTTCTTCTTCGAAACCGAACCGAATGTGCGCGCTCCCGGATGGCTGCTGCGCCCAACTTCAGTCGAGCGCCCCGCCGTCGTCCTGTATCTGGCGGATGACTGCGGCCATAGCCTGGTCGAAGATCTGGGCTCCTGCGATCGCCTCCTCGCCGCCGGCTACGCAATTTGCTCCATTGCCCCGCGTGGCCTGGGTATTGCACGGCCTCGATTTCCGCGTGGGGGTCCCAACTACTACACTCCCATCTCCATCGTCGCCGAACGCTACGCGTGGGCATGGCTCGCGCTCGGCGCTCCGGTGGCGGGACAGCGCGTCCATGATGCCATCCGGGCCATCGACTACCTCTCTACGCGAACCGATGTCAATGCCACGCAGGTCCGCGTCCTGGGCACTGGCAGCGTTGCGATCGCAGCTCAGATGGCGGCTTTCCTCGATAAGCGCGTCCACTCTCTGCTGCTCGATCGCAGTTTGGTGAGCTTCGCCGCGCTAGTCCAGACTCCCAATTACTCTCTCGATCTTTCCTGGTTTGTTCCCGAAATCCTTCAGCACATGGATCTGCCCGATCTTGCCGCTGGACTCGCGCCTCACTCATGCTGGATTCGGAATAGCGTTGACGCCGACGGCGCACCTCTCGATCGCAGCACCGTCAAGCAGCGCTTTCTCGAAGCGAGCAGCGGGCATCAGGAATTGCCGGGCAACCTTCATTTCGTCGTGGAAAGCTCCGACGATCCGCAGAGCACCTATCTCGACTGGCTGCGAAGCACATAGGCAGCTATCGAAGACACCTTTCGTTCTTGACATGTTTGGCTCCACACTCCTATCCTTTCGTTCTTATTGGTAAGCAAACGAAATATCTTACGAATCTTCCCTGGAGAGGAATGCGATGGACAGACGAGAATTTCTGATGGGCGCGGGAACAGCGCTGACGACCGCCAGCATGACAGCGCGTTCCTATGCCCGCATTGCCGGCGCCAATGACCGCATCCGGCTCGCACAGCTTGGCTGCGGCAGCCGCAGCGAGGGCCACGTCCACATGGCTCATCTGGCCAGCCGCACGGTTCCACTGGAGGTCGTGGCGGTCTGCGATCTCTGGAATAAGGCTCGCGATGCGCGCGCCGCCCAGGTGCAACAACTCTTTGGAAACCGGCCGCGCACCTTCCAGTATTCCGAACAGATGCTGGCACTGCCCGACATTGACGGAGTGATGATCGCTACGGGCGACTTTCAACATGCCAAACTCTGTACGGAGGTGGTGAAGGCCGGCAAGGACTGCTACGTTGAGAAGCCTTTCGCCAATGTACTCTCAGAGGCAAAAGAGGCCCGAGACGCCGTCAAGGCTTCCAAGCAGGTAGTGCAAATGGGCACCCAGCACCGCAGCCAGCCCTATCCTCTGGCGGTCCGTGACATCATTCGTTCCGGACGCATCGGCCAGGTAGTGCACATCGAGCAGGAATGGAACGTCAACGAGGAACGCTGGCGGTTCGTGGAAGGCGACACCGGCATCTCGCCTGAGATGCTGCAAGACCGTAGCATGGAATGGAAGCAGTGGCTCTATGGCCGCAAATCGGGCCTGCGGGAAGAAGACACGGACTGGAAGCGCTGGCTTCTGGGAAAACCCGACCGCCCGTTCAATCCGCATCAATATCTCGAGTTCCGGCTCTACAAAGACTTCTCCTCCGGCATCTTCGACCAGTGGTTGAGCCACGGTAGCGACCTGGTCCACCTCTGGACCGACGAAGCCTATCCGGTGAGCGTAGTGAGTAACGGCGGCATCTTCGTCTGGAAAGACGACCGCGAGAATCCAGATACCTGCGTTACCGCGATTACTTATCCCAAGGGCTTTCTGTATACCTATAAGACGACCTTCGGCAACAGCTACCGCAGCTTCTCCCGCATCCAGGGACGCGACGGAACGATCGAGAACTACGGCGGCGAGGGAGCATCCCTGTTCATCACAACCGCCGAAGGCGGCCGCAAGGAATACGATCCCTGGGATGCCGGGCTGGTCTACACCAAGCCGCCTTGCACCGGCCCCGCCGATGACCATCAGACCCAGTTGAGCGTTCCGGGCGCGCCGCAAGCCAATTCGCTAGGCCCGGATGATGACGACGTGGGCCACATCCTCAACTGGCTCCGAGCCATGCAGGATCGCCGCGAACCCAACGCAAACGTCGATCACGGCTTTTCACACGCGCTCGTCTGCATCATGGCCACCGACTCCTATTGGAGCGGCAAGCGGCTCTATTGGGATCCGAAGACCGAGCAGATTCTGGATCACGCAGTCTGAGTGCTCGATAGACAGCAAATTGGCCGCGGCGCCCGCACGCTGAGTCCTGCAATCTCCAGCGTGCGCTTTCCCGGGGCAATCGCGCATTGCTGAGGGTCCGTCAATGTTTCGCAGAACTTTCTTGAAGACTGTCCTAGCCAGTGCGGGGGCCACTCTAGTCGAGTCCAGCATAAAAGCGGACGCTGCCGAGGCGATTGCCCCGCCCGCTGCCCGCGCCACCAAGAAGAGAGTTGTCATCGGCGGAGCGGGTATTACCGGTCTCTGTTGCGGCTATGAACTCATGAAGGCCGGCTTCGATGTAACCATTCTTGAAGCTGCGGGAAGATACAGCGGACATGTCTTCACAGGTAGAGATGGCCTGTCCGATGGACTGTACGCCGACTTTGGCGCAGATCACATCACCAAGCCAGGATACGAACGCCTCTTCGCCTACGCCGACCAGTTCAACATCCCTGTGATTCCCTATCCCAACGCGGAGGGATCGTGGCTTCCGTACAACGACGACGACCTGCGATGGATACACGGCAAGTTTTACACCAACAAGATGCTGGCAGATCCATTCACGATCCTGTCGCTGGGCTTCAATCATCGTGAAGCGCATTTCTTGTCGCAGCATCCATGGTACGAACTTCAGAATTTTTACCTCCAGCGCTACGTAGAGCAGATCAAAGACCCCTATCGGCCGTTCGGAATCGGCCTTGACGATCTCGACAAGATCCCAACGTCGGCACTCTACAAAAAGGAGGGTGCGTCACAGGCCGCGATTGCCTATCTCGGAGGCGAAGACACCAGCGCCCTTTACAGAATTTGGCGGATGGCCGCCATGAAGTCTCGAGGAATTCCGCCCTCCGAAGGCCACATCTTCCGGCTCAAAGGTGGGAACGAGCAACTCCCGATCGCGTTTGCCAGGCGGCTCGGCAGCCGGGTCAAGCTAGCTCACCCGATCACCGCGATACAGCAGAACGAGAAAGGAGTCGGAGTCAGTTATCGAGAGTATGGCCGTCCTGGAGAGAAGGTTCTGCACGCAGACTATTTTGTGAACTGCATTAGCCTCACCATCTTCCGAAACATCCCTGTTACGCCTACTCTCTCCGCCGCAAAACAGTACGTAGTCGATAACCTGACTTACACCTCTCATCCTTTTTACGTGTTCGAGGCCAGTTCCAGGTTCTGGCTCGAGGATGGCCTTAAAAGCATCAACATGGAGTTCGATCACCCCGACATCTCTTCGATTTGGGAGGTGCCCAGCGAAGTGGAGACAACCCGCGTCCTCTTGAAGGCAAACGGACCGGGTGGTCTCTCTCCACAGCGCGTTCTGGCTGCATTCCGCCAGGTATACCCGGGCAAGCGCGATACCATCGTGCAGGCGTTAACCAAGGATTGGACGCAGGACAAGCTTGCGCCCAGTTGTGAAATGGAGCCGTTCCCCATAGGCCAGATGCACAGATTCTGGCCGGAGATTTTGAAGCCGGAGGGCAGAATCTACTTCGCGGGAACCTATGCAGACCTCCTCAGCCGCGGCATGGAATCCTGCATTCGATCCGCTCAGCGAATAGCCCACGAGATTCAGGAGGCACAATGACATCCCGGGATCGGATACGAGTTGTCGGGCTGCGACTCGCTTTTCCTGCTCTTTTTGTGGCGTTGCTTTTTCACGTAAGTCGCGCAATCTCACTCGCTGCCAGCGCCGACGAGCCAGCCGTCAAGATTACGTCGCCCAAAGAGAACAGCGCTTATGCGTGGAACACTCTTGTTCCCTACAGCGTAGTCGTCACTTACCAGGGTAAGTCCACGGAGTATCAGGAACTCCCGGCGGACCAGGTATTAATGACCGCTACCTACGTTTCGGACTTATCGGCGCTAACGGCAGCTCCTGGCAACATGCGCCCCCCTGCCGGTCTTCTCGACATCATCAGATCTAATTGCCTGGGATGTCACGAGTTCACGGCCAAGGCCATGGGGCCTTCTTTCGCTGCCATTGCAAAGCGGTATCCGCAAAGTCCGGCGACAATAAGCACGCTATCTCACTCCATCCGCAGCGGCTCCACGGGGGTCTGGGGTGCGCAGAGTATGCCTCCACACCCGGAGTTTACGGAGGATCAGGCCCATGCAATTGCACTTTGGATCATGAAGATTGCAGCGAACCCGAACGTAAGTTATTACGTCGGAACGGAAGGAACGATCCGCATGAAGGCGCCGGGGAGCCCGGGCGCGCACGCAGGCATACTTCTTACAGCGACTTATAGCAGCCCATCCTCTTCGGCAGACCCAAAGAGCGCTCCGTACGGCGAAGCCACGGTGATTCTCCGCGGCAAATGAAGGCTCCAACCGAATCGCAGATCTCCTGGCGCAGGTATCCCGGTCAACCAGCCCCACGACGAGGGCCATTCTTCACGACACAAGGCAGGCCATGGCGGGTTCCTCGATCGGGCAGATCCGGCGTTGAAACCGACTCAGATTTTTTTGGGATTACTTCGAGGATCTGGCGGAGAGAGGGGGATTCGAACCCCCGATAGAGCTTTTGACCCTATAACGGTTTAGCAAACCGCCGCCTTCAGCCACTCGGCCATCTCTCCTGGTCACAGTTGGGATTATACCGGAATCGGGCGCGATTCTCCCTACCCTTCACTGCCTGCGGCGATGATAAATTCACACTGTGCCGCCCCAAAAGAAATCTTTGCCGAGCCGGATGCCCCTGCTGCCCCTGGTGGCCGCCACGTTTTTCATGGTTTCGGGAGGCCCCTACGGCATCGAAGACATCCTTGGCGGCGCCGGTTTCCGGGATGCGATCCTCATTCTGCTGGCATTGCCGCTGGTCTGGTGTCTGCCCACGGCGCTCATGCTCGGCGAGCTCTCCGCCGCCATTCCCGCTGAGGGCGGCTTTTATGTGTGGGTGCGCCGCGCCATGGGCCCCTTCTGGGGCGCGCAGGAGAGCTGGCTTTCCCTCTCCGCCAGCATCTTCGACATGGCGCTCTACCCTTCGATCTTTGTTTTGTACCTGGGCCAGTTCAGCCCAGCTCTGACGGCGGGATGGCGAGGTTACGGCTGGTCGCTGGGCGTGGTGGCGCTGTGCTGCGCCTGGAACCTGCTGGGCGCGCCCGAGGTGGGCCGCGATTCTGTCGCCCTGTTCGCACTACTGATGGCGCCCTTTGCGATCTTTGTCGTCTTGGGTATCCGGCATGGATTCAGCGCCCACCCCGCAATTGACTGGAGCCGCTCAGCCTCGCATGCGGGCTTCTCCACGGCTATTCTGGTGGCGCTGTGGAATTACATGGGCTGGGACAACGCCACGACAGTCGCGCAGGAGGTCGAGGATCCACAGCGGAACTACCCTCGAGCCATCTTCGGGGCGATCACGCTGACCGTGGCCAGCTACATTCTGCCCTTGCTGGCTATGGCCATGGCCGGCCTGCCGACCAGCAGCTTTGCTACCGGCGACTGGGCTTTGGCAGCCGGCGCGGTGGGCGGATCACTGCTGGCAATGGGCGTGATCGCTGGCGGCTGCATCACCGGAGTAGGCATGTTCAACGCCCTGGCCATGAGCTACGCGCGACTTCCGATGGCGATGGCCGAGGATGGTTTGTTGCCACGGCCGCTGGCGCGACGCAATCGCCGCGGCGCCCCCTGGTTGAGCGTGCTGGCATGTGGCGCTGCCTGGGCGCTGGCCCTCAAGCTGCCGTTCGAACGGCTGATTTCCATTGACCTTATTTTGTACGGCGGTAGCCTACTGCTGGAGTTTGCGGCGCTGGCCGTGTTGCGCATCCGCGAACCTGGACTCGCACGCCCCTTCCGGGCCGGCGGCAATGCGACGGCGTTCCTGCTGGGTGTGGGCCCAGCACTGCTGATCGCCTATGCGCTTTGGGCTTCGCGGGATGAGAAGCTGATCGGTTCGGTATCGGCCTTGGGGGCAGCGGCGGGAGTAGCCCTGATGGGACCGCTGCTCTACTGGCTCACCGCGCCGCTTCGCACAGCGCGGGGCAAAGCCCTGGCCGCAGATCAAGCGGTAGAACAGGAGGGCTAGGCCTGGTGCTGCGCCGCGCCAGGCGGCGCAGCCGCCTCAAGCCTTGCTTACAGCTTCCTTGCTTGCTTCCAGCGCCAGAGCACTCTTGCCGTCGCTGAACAGCTTCATCGCACGGGCCACCCGGTCGCGCGCGTACGCCGCGTCGTGCCAGCCCTTGATCTCCACCCGCTTGCCTTCCAAATCCTTATAGATAGAGAAGAAGTGCGTGATCTCCTTGAGCATGTGCGGATAGATATCGGTATAGTTCCACACCCCGTTGTAGCGGGGGTTGTTTTTACCTACGGCCAGCACCTTTTCGTCGAGAATGCCCTGGTCGAGCATCTCCAGCAGGCCGATGGGCCGGACCTCCTGCACACATCCAGGGAAAGTCGCATCGGGCACCAGCACCAGCACGTCCAGCGGGTCGCCGTCGTCGCTCAAGGTGGAAGGAATGAAGCCATAGTCCCCCGGATAATGCACTGGGGAGTGTAAGTTGCGGTCCAGCTTGAAGACGTGCAGCTTTTTGTCGTACTCGAACTTCTGGGTGCCGTCCTTGGGGATTTCGATCACCGCGCGGAACACCTCCGGCGCGCGATCGCCCACGGGCAGTTCAAGGTAATTGGTCATTCGGTCTAGCTCCTTGGATTGGGGAAATCTTCCGCGTCTCTTGCATGGCCCGGAAACATAAAAACACGCAATCTGCGGTGCTCAGCAAAGCTCCTGTTCGGGCTGCCGGGCGGGTGCAGCCCGCAGGGTCCTTCTATAATCAAGGATCATGAAGGCGCATGTCTACGTGACTCTCAAAACTTCGGTTCTGGATCCCCAGGGCCAAACCATCCAGAACGCTCTCCGCAAGCTCGGCTTTGGTGAAGTCTCGGCCGTGCGCCAGGGCAAGTATTTCGTGCTTTCACTGGCTGACGGGCTCAGTTCTGAAGCTGCCCGCGCCCAGGTGGAGCGGATCGCCGCGGACGTATTGACCAACCCGGTCATTGAAGAATACACGTACCGCATTGAGGACTGAGTCATCCGGGTCCGCGCCGCCTACCCATCTGATGCGCAAACCCGATTCGCTGCCGCCCTTCGCATAAAATCAGTGCATGTGTGGAATCGTCGGTTACGTCGGCCGCAAGAAAGTTGTGCCTGTCATTGTGGAAGGGCTGCGCAGGCTGGAATATCGCGGTTATGACTCCGCGGGAATTGCCGTAGGCAACTGCGGCCGTCCCACTCTCGATGTGCGCCGCGCTCCCGGCAAGCTCTTCAACCTGGAGCAGGTGCTGCGCGAGGAACCGCTGGAGGGTACCTTCGGCATCGGCCACACCCGGTGGGCGACCCACGGGCGACCCACCGAAGAGAATGCCCATCCGCATCGCGACTGCACCGGCCGGATCGTGGTAGTGCACAACGGCATCGTCGAAAATTATCTCGACCTGAAACCCGAGCTGACGGCCAAAGGCCACCGGTTCGTCACCGAAACCGATACAGAAGTCATCGCCCACCTCATCGAGCAGGTGCAGAAAGACGCCGAGGCCGGTGGCGCACCGCTCACCCTGGAAGCCGCGGTGCGGCGTGCCGTAAAGAGATTGACCGGCGCCTTCGCCCTGGGCGTGCTATCCGCCTCCGAACCGGACAAGATTGTCGCTGCACGCATGGGCCCTCCCGTCGTCATCGGCGTAGGCGAGGGCGAAGCCTTTGTCGCCTCCGACGTGCCTGGCATTCTCAGCCATACGCGCAATATCTACTTCCTGGCGGACGGCGACATGGCCGTCCTCACGCCTGATGCCGTCACCTTGACCGACTTCGAAGGCAAGGCCATCGAGCGCGAACTCACCCGTATCCAGTGGGATCCCATCCAGGCGGAAAAGGGGGGGTTCAAGCACTTCATGCTGAAGGAAATCTGGGAGCAGCCCCGCGCCATCCGCGAAACCACCCTGAGCCGCGTCTCGCTGGATTCCGGCAAAGTCTTCCTTGGCGAGATGGAGATTGCCGACGAAGAGCTGGCGCGCGCCGCCAGCATCAGCATCGCCGCCTGCGGCACCAGTTGGCACGCGGGGCTCGCCGGCAAATACATGATCGAGCGGCTCGCCCGCCTGCCCGTCGACGTAGACTACGCCAGCGAATATCGCTACCGCGATCCCATCGCCGGCCCGGATGCGCTCGGTCTGCTGATCACGCAATCCGGCGAAACCGCCGATACCCTGGCCGCCCAGCGAGAGATGAAGGCCCTCGGCTCCAAGACCGTCGCCATTTGCAACGTGGTGGGCGCGATGGTGGCACGCGAAGCCCATGGAGCCATCTATACCCATGCCGGTCCGGAGATCGGCGTGGCCTCGACCAAAGCCTTCATCTCGCAACTCACGGCTCTATTCCTGCTTGCGCTCAAGCTGGGCCAACTGCGCGGCAAGGTCGATACGGCGCAGTCCATTGAACTGATTGAGCAACTCAGCAAGGTGCCGGTCAAGATCGAGGAGTTGCTGCGCACCCGGAGCGCCCAATGCGAGCAGCTCGCCAAAGAATTTGCGCACGCCCGCGATTTTCTCTATCTCGGCCGAGGCATCCACTTCCCGATCGCGCTGGAGGGGGCGCTCAAGCTGAAAGAAATCTCCTACATTCACGCCGAGGGCTATCCCGCCGGCGAGATGAAGCACGGACCCAACGCTCTCATCGACGAGGATCTACCCGTCGTCGTGCTGGCCACGCGCGATGCATCCGATCCGGCCTCGCAGCTCCGCTACGAGAAGACGCTCTCCAACATTCAGGAAGTGACCGCCCGTTCCGGCCGCGTGATCGCCATCGCGACCGAAGGGGACACCACAGTCAGCAGCCTGGTGGAACACGTCATCCATGTTCCGCCGGCACCCGAGGTGCTGGCGCCGCTGATCGAGATTGTGCCCTTGCAGTTGCTGGCCTACTATATCGCCGTCCGTCGCGGCTGCGACGTAGACCAGCCCCGCAACCTCGCCAAGTCCGTTACTGTCGAGTAGGAGCTTAAATACGGGCGGCGGGCGCGGCGGAATGCGTATCCGCGCACCCCGACAGCTACAGCAAACTGCCCTCAGCCGCGACCGGTCCAATGCTACGCTGAGAGCACAATGCGTTCGGTCATACAGCGTGTTTCAAGAGCGTCGGTCGAGGTTGAAGGAAAGATTGTCGGCGAAATCGGAAAGGGGCTCCTGGTGCTGCTGGGAGTTTCTAAAACCGACACTGAGGCCGATGCAGCCTACCTCGCCACGAAGATCGCTGGGCTGCGCATCTTTGAAGATGACGAAGGCAAGATGAACCGCAGCGTGGCGGAGATCGCTGGCGCGATTCTCGCCGTCTCCCAATTCACGCTTTACGGGGACGTCCGCCGCGGTAAACGGCCGTCGTTCGACGATGCCGCACGGCCGGAACGCGCCCGCGAACTCTACGATTTTTTCGTCGCGCAGATCCGCCAGATCGGTCTGCGCTGCGAAACCGGCCAGTTCCAAGCCATAATGTCCGTCTCGCTCACCAATGAAGGCCCGGTGACCATTCTTCTGGACAGCTCCCGGCAGTTCTAGCGATTTCACTCGGGAGGTGCGGCGCGAGTCTTGCAGGACGCCCGCAACACAACCTCGGCCCGTCTCTCGCGAGCAGACTCGGTTACTGGACGTCCACGGGATCTGCTTCCGTCACAGTCGCCGGTGCCGTCATCGCTCTCAGCATGCTCAGATCGAAGTCCTTGTACAAATCTGGGCAGAACATGTCCGGAACCTTGCTGGAGGAGACTGAGGCACGCAGCAGGTAATCCAGGCTCCGCATTCCCTGATGGATGGTAACGCTTTTGAAGAGCTGCGGTTCCATTGCTGCGGCTACCAGAGAAACCACCTGCATGCGGTAGCCGGAGCTCTCCAGCGTAATCTCTGGGGCATGCCAGTGCTGGTGCGCCCAATGCGTGATGCCGATCACCTGGGCCGCTTCCAGCCCCAGCGGCGGATGCCCTGCCGCCTGCATCATGCTGCCAAAGCGGCCCACCTCTCCTCGTGCCGGGTTCGCGTCCCCCGTAAACAGAACTGACAGCACCAGTACCTGATGCCCGCGCTCTACCTGGTAGCCGACCTCCGGGTAGTGATCCCAGGTTTCTTTGTCAGCTCCTTCCCTTCCCGCATCGTTCAAAATCACAGTCAACGGTGCGCCGTCGGGCGTCCATTTGGATTTGATCCACACTCCGGTAGCGCTCAGGCCATTACTGAGCGCAAAGCGCAGCGACACGGACTCGACCGTGTTGTGATCCGTATCCGTCACGTACCAGGGGCGCGCCACGGTCACAGGCTGGTAATGCACAACCTTCGCCAGCCTCGCCCGCTCCGTCTTCACCCACGCCGTGCGCTGACCGGCATCCGCCGGAATCTCCGGATGCTGCAACTTCGAAGCAAACTGCCTGGCCAGCGCAAGAATCGTCAGGTTGTTTTGCGGCAGATCCACCGAAAGTTGGGTGTAAGTGTCAATATCCTGGCCCACCTGAATCTCATCCGGCTTATCTGCGAGCTTGAACCACTTATCAAGAAACCGGTAAGTCTGCTGCCGGTCATCGTGGTCGTAGTTGTGCATCAGCACTTCTGCGTCTGCGTGGAAACCGAAGACATCCTGCTTGCCATACAGCGCGAAGAACGGCATCACGTCGTCGTAGATATGCGGCTTCACGAGCGGCGCCCGGAAGCAGCAAGAGTCTTCCGCATTGTTCAGTTCCAGCGTGGGCCGCGGCGCCAGCATGGCCACAAACGTCGGGTAATCCTGACCGTTCAGCAGGTCCGGCGCAATCTGCTCGTAATCCCCCGGCTCGCCCGGAACTCTCATTGCCCGCCCTGCCAAAGACGCAAAACCGGCCACCGGAATCACCGCCTTGATCCTGGTATCCAGGGCAGAAAGCATCAGCGTTTGCCAGCCGCCGCCCGACTGCCCGGTCATGGCAATGCGGCTTCTGTCCACGTGCGGGTCGTCATAGAGGTAGTCGAGTCCGCGGCGCATGGCCAGATAGAAGAGCCCCACTCCACGCACTCCCACCAGATCGAGGTCCGAGCCAAAGTAGTGATCGTTGGCGGGAGCCCGCAACTGCCCCATGCCCACGAAGTCCAGGCTCAGGGCGATCATGCCGCGCAGGGCTTCGTTGATGCACAGCTTCTGCTGAAAGGGCATCGACAACCCGTCGGGGTAATGGCCCAGCACATTAAGTACGGCCGGAACCTTGCCCGACACCTGCGCCGGCTCGTACAAAACCGCGACCGAATAAAAGCCGGGAACAATCTCGTACCTGAACTTTTCAACCCGATATCCCGCTCCCGCGGGAACCGGCGCCGGCCCCATGTCTTCGAACTTCGGCGGCGCATCGATCCATGCCTGCGGCCATCCGCGATAGATCACGTCCTTCAGAACGTGGGCGCGGAGCTTTTGCGCATCCGATGTCCACTGCTCTGCGCTGGCCGGCTGCGGCAGCCCGGCCGCTCGATCCATCAAGAACTGCTGCATCTGGTAGGTCACCACATCGGCAGCTTGCAGCCGCTGCGGCAGGAATTGATGCACGGTTCCAGGAACCGTTTGAGCCGCACACGACGCGGCCATTGCGCCCAGCACAAGGGAAAGAAGACATTTGAGCTTCATCGGGTCTCCAGTTACTCGGGTGAAACAAGCTGCAAAGAGCTGCAATGATTCTCTTCGACGAAGGCGCAAAAACGGAACAGCGTTCAGCAGCAACTTGCGAACGCGGCGCCATCCGATCTGGCTTGTTCCGTGGAAAAAGGCGCCGTTCAGCGGGACGGCACTTTGGCCGCCGCCCCCGAAGCCAGCGCCCGCTGCACCTTGCTGTGATGGCGGCTGTAGGAGAAGTAGATCACCAGTCCCACAATCAGCCAGCTCCCGAACCCGATCCAGGCCGGCGCATCCAGTGAGAACATCAGCGACAGCGAGACGATCATTCCGCCAATCGGCACCAGCGGCACCAGTGGCGTGCGGAAGGGCCGGTGGATCTCCGGCGCGCGAGCGCGCATGATGATCACACCCAGGCAGACGATGGTAAAGGCCAGCAACGTGCCCAAGCTGACCAGTTCGCCCAGGAAGGCAATCGGGAAAAATGCTGCCAGAAACGCCACAAACACTCCCACCACCATGGAGGTGATGTACGGTGTGCGAAAGCGCGGGTGGATGCGGCTGACCCACGGCCACAGCAGGCCGTCGTGGGACATGGTGTACAACACGCGCGACTGCCCCAGCAGCATGACCAGCATCACCGAGGCCAGCCCGGCGATGGCTCCCATGTCGATGAGAATCACGCCCCAGCGTGCGCCGATCTCCGCCGCGCCGTCAGCCACGGGCGCCGCCACATTGAGGGTGGTGTAGGACTTCAGACCGGTCAACAGCCCGGCGACAATGATGTACAAAATCGTGCAGATGATCAACGATCCCAGAATTCCGAAAGGCAGGTCCTTCTGCGGATTGCGTGCCTCCTGCGCGGCCGTCGACACCGCGTCGAAGCCGATATAGGCAAAGAACACCACACCCGCCCCGCGCATGATGCCCGACCACCCAAACTGGCCAAAGTGCCCGCCGTTCGCCGGAATAAACGGATGCCAGTTGTGCACCATGTGCGTCCAGTGCGCGAACGCAAAGCTCACGGCCAGCCCGATAAACACCAGCACCACCGATACCTTGATCATCACCGCGGCGCTGTTGAAGTTGGCCGACTCGCGCACGCCCACCACCAGCACAAACGTGATCACGAAGATCGCCGCCATCGCAAACACGTCCACCTGCGCGGAGATCGCATGGCCGAAGAGCGTGAATGCCAGATGCGGCGCGGCATTGAACGGTAGGTGGACACCGAAGAAGCCCAACAGACTGCTGACGTATCCGCTCCAGCCAACGGCGACAGTTGCCGCGCCAAAAGCATATTCCAGCACCAGTGCCCAACCGATCACCCACGCCACCAGCTCGCCCATGGTGGCGTAGCCGTAGGTATAGGCGCTGCCGGCGATGGGAATCATCGAAGAGAATTCGGCATAGCAGAGCCCCGCAAACACGCACCCCAGCCCGGCGATGGCAAACGACAGCACAATTGCCGGACCGGCAAACTGCGCCGCCGCGGTGCCCGTCAGCACGAAGATGCCCGCGCCGATGATACCGCCGATACCCAGCGTCACCAGGTTGATCGGGCCCAGCGCGCGCTTCAGCGCGTGTTCGCCTTTGTTCTCAGCCTCGCTGAGAATCGTGCTGATCGGCTTGGTCGCCAGATATTTGGTGGCCATGCAACTCCTCTCTCAATCTCGTGCCGCGGCTTTCCGCCTGCGACGATCACGTTCCGGGCCGTCGCTCGCGCCAGAGTCAGGCCAGATGGTTAGATGGCATCGCTTCACGCCCTGTCCGCGGCGCCGCGCGACCAGAATAGATACACGGGAATACCCAGGATCACCAGCGCCAGCCCCGGCCATGTGTATTGAGGCTTATACCGCAATAATACGACGCAGATCCACGCCGCCATCACGATGTAGAGCGCCGGCAGCACAGGGTATCCGAACGCCTTGTACGGCCGGGGCGCGTCGGGCCGCTTGACGCGGAGCACGAACAGACTCGCAATCGTCAGAATATAGAAGATCAGTTCCGCGAAGATGATGTAGTCGAGCAACTGGCTATAGGAGCCGGAGACGCACAGCAGCATCGTCCACCCCCCCTGCACCAGCAGCGCCGCCACCGGAGTCTTGTAGCGGGGGTGCAGCTTGCCGGCGGACTTGAAGAACAGACCGTCCTGACTCATGGCGTAGTACACGCGCGCGCCAGCGAGGGTCATGCCGTTCGCACAGCCGAAGGTCGAAATCAGGATCGCTCCGGCCATCAGCATGGCTCCGCCGGAGTGAAAGATCTGGCCCAGCACCGCGGTGGCCACGCGATCGTCCGCTGCATGCTGAATGCCCCGCGCCAGCGCCGTGACGCCTTGAGGATCCCCGTGCATCGGCAGCACGAGCAGATAGCCCAGCGACACCAGGAAATAGACCGCGATCACGAACCCGGTGCCCAGCGCCAGCGAAAGCGGCAGATTTCTTTGGGGATTCTTCACCTCGCCCGCCGTGAAGGTGATGTTATTCCAGGCATCGGCCGAGAAGAGCGAACCCACCTGCACGACAGCCAGAATCACCAGCAGGTTGACCCAGGCCGTGGGGCCGCCCACGCCCACCTGCACCGCATGGAGCGAATGCCAGCCGGCGTTGCGCCAGAAGTGGCCGTGCGCGAAATTCGCCTGCCAGGCCGACACATTCACGCCCACTGTAAAGGCCAGCAGGATGAGCGCGGCCAGGGCAATCGCCTTGGCCGAGGTAAAAACATTCTGGATGAGCGCGCCCAGTTGCACCCCGAAGATGTTGGCGATGGCCAGCAGCCCCACGACCAGGATCCCCGTCAAGTTTGCGGTGTTGACCCCGATCTCCATGTTGCCCAGGACCATCGGCCCCAGGTGCCACGCCGGAACATGGGCAATGTGCCACAGCCAGTGGGTCGCGGAGACGGACGGAAAAAACACGCCCAGGAATTTGCCGAAGGCAACGCACACTGCGGCGATGGTGCCGTTCTGGATCACCAGGAACAGCGTCCAGCCAAACAGAAAGCCCCATAGCGGCCCCATCGACTCGCGCAGATACACATACTGCCCGCCGGCCTTCGGCATCATGGCGGCCAGTTCGCCGTAGCTCAGGGCGCCGATCAGCGTCATTACCCCGGTGATGATCCACGCGCCCAGGTACAGAGCCGGCGAGTCGGTGCCGCGGGCAATGTCCGCGTCCACAATGTAGATGCCCGACCCGATCATCGAGCCGATCACAATCGCTGTGGAGCTGAAAAGACCCAGCGACTGGGAGAGCCGGGGCGTCCCAGCCGATTTTTCCACTGAAGCTGCCGCAGATTCGGGGACGTTCACGATAGGAGATTTGTAAACGATCGCAGGGCTGCTTGTCTCGTTCGTGTCGACCCGCTCCGAAACTACCGCGAAATCTCACCTGCTGCCGGACATGACGCACCCCGGGCAGGGGGACTAACCTGTTTTCTATGCCCTGGATTTTTCCCAAGATCTACCCCATCCTCGACGCATCCATGATTCCCGCCGCCGGCCGCAGCGAGTTTCTGCTCCGCTTGGGCTCCGAGCTCGCTGAAGCCGGCGTCACCCTGCTCGAGTACCGCAACAAGACTGGATCCGTCCCTGAAATCCTGGCGGACGGCGCCATTCTGCGCGCCGCCATGCATGGCCCGGAGATCAAGCTCATCCTCGACGACCGCGTCGAGCTGGTCCAGACTCTGGGCTTCGACGGCGTACATGTCGATATGGGAGACGCATCGCCTGGTGAGGCACGCGAGCGACTAGGAGCCGCCTGCATCGTGGGCACCTATGGCGGCACTGAGGAACTGCTCCCAGGGATTCTCAAGCAGCCGGCTACTTACCTCTCCATTGGCCCCATCGGCCCCACCCGAACCAAGCAGACGACCAAGGTCCCCATCGGGCCGGAAGGCGTGCGCAAGCTGCGCGAAGAAGCCGGCCCCGATCCGATCCTCGTGGCCGCCGGCGGCGTAACGCTGGAGAACGCAGCGGCTGTCCTCGCAGCCGGCGCAAGTACTGTCGCCGTCGCAGGAGCGATCTTCCGCACCCCGCAACCCGCCGCCGAGTTCCGCCGCTGGCGGAACCAGCTCTGCTAACGCCCGCAAACACTCAAAGCAATGCTCGAGGAATTTGCCGCGGTCATCTGAGTAATAAAAGGTTGTTCGATTTCGCCGCCGGAAAGCAGACTGGTTGAAGTGAGGGTCACCAGACCCTCACTCCAGGCCCTCTACATCTCGTCCGCCGACGGCCCGTAGCTTCCCGGCACCTTTGCCCCCAGCAAGCGCAGATAGACGCTCAACTGGGCGCGGTGGTAAATCATGTGGTTGAGCACATAGTCCCGGAAGACCTGATAGCGCGGCTCATCGATGAATGTGGTCCCGGCATAGATGAACTTCCAATGCTGGTCCCACTTCTCCGGCGTAGTTGCGCCGATCGCTTTACGCACCTCCGCCAGATCGGCGTCGAGTTTCTTCAGGACTTCCTCCCGGTTGGCGGGAACATACGGCTCCCACTTATGGTCGGCTGCAAACTCCAGCTTGTCTTTCCGCAACGTATCCAGCGCCCACTGGCCGGTCATATCCGTCAGGTGCCCGGCCAGCCTGCCCAGGCTCATCGACTTCTCGTGCGGCTTGTAGCCCCTCTCCGCATCCGCCGGGATCGCCTCCAGTGTTTTGCGCGTCCGGGCAACTTCGCGATCGTACTCCGCCAGCAGTTCCTTCTGAAAATCCATGGCACAACCTCCTCGATGAATCGAGAACCAGCATAGCCCAACTTCGCACCGGAAGGCGAATAAAAAGCGATAGTCACCTTCAACGGAATCGAGACGATTCGAATCCCGACGTAAAGGCCTCCTGCCAGCCGCGAGCGCCGCCGGCTGGCTCCGGCGTTCCCTGCGCGGGCACCTCCACCGGCAGCGGCAACACGGGAACTGGGGGCAAATCTGTTTGCAAGTAGTTCCCGTGATTGAACTTCCAACCATCGGGGATCTCAAAGGGAGCTACAAAGTTGGGCGGCCACGGCTGTGCGGGTCCGCAGTGCCCGAGCGCCGCGTGCCACCACGGGTGCCCTGCGTCCAAAATCTCGCCAATGAAGTTGCCGAGCGGGAACAGTCGCGACAGCACCGTATCTTTCCGCGAAGCCAAGGCCGAAATCGCACCCACCTTTCCAGTCGCGGCGGCAAACTCCTGCTTCAGGCAAGTGTCGTCAACGGCCGCTGCCATCAGGGTGAGGCGCCGCACCGGCCGGACCATTGCCTGGACCGCTGACAGGACTACGCGCGCGCCGAGGCTGTGGGAAACGAGGGAGAGGCTGGCGGCCTGCTGAAAGTTTGCGTCCAGAAATCCAGCCAGCATGATGCCGGCATGATCCGCCACAGAGAGTTCGCCGGGATAATCCAGACCGTGCGCCCAAGTGGAATCCCCCGGCCACAACACTCCCACAAACGCCGCCGGTTCCGAGAGGCGCAGAAGTTGTTCCCAGTTCCCGAGCGAGGCAATTCCCGCAGCCCGAGTCACGTTATAGCCGTGCGTTGCCAGCAGCACATGACGCCCACGAATCGCCGCCAGGAACTCCGATAGGGCCACCGTCGCATAATCGGCAAGACTGGTCGCGCGGACGATCTTCGGCTGGGCGGCCAGATCGCCGCCCACCGGTGCGTAGCGCAAATCCAGAAACAGGCTCACGGCTTCTTCACCAGCTGCATCGCGTTCACAGCCGTGGCCAGCGCCGTCGACAGGTCCTTGGCCACGGGTGCCAGCGGCGTCGCCAGCAACCCGACCAGCAGCGCCCTCCCGAAGTCGGGTGAAACCAGATAGGTCCCAAACGAGACCGTCGCCGAATTCACCATCCAGCCCCCTGCAATCGCCAGCACGACCGCAATGGCCGCCGCCAGCCCGCGCATGGCATTGCGAAACACCTGGTCAGCACACTGATAGCTCTCATCCAGCATTGCGGTCACGATCAGGTCGAACCTTGACCACACATCCGACTCCTTCTCTGTGAGCGGAGCGCCCGACGCCATACTTGCCGCCACGGCCGTCAATGCTTCGGGATCGACATTCGCCGCAGCCGCCACCTGTGCTGCGTTGGCGGCGCTCAAATGAAGTTTAATGAGAGACTTGGCGATTGCCTTCTGATCTACCAAATGAACTCCGTTCTCCCAGTTTGCCTGGAGCGTGTGCAGCACCGCGGCGGCCGGCAGCGCATTGAGCGGACTGCCCGCGCCTCGCTCGGCGGGGGTGAGTGCCGCCACCGTCCGGCGAATGAACTTGAATCCGATACGGTTCAAGAGCGGGCACGCCGGCTTCACGGCCTCCAGCAATCCGAAGGCAGCAATCCCCAGCCCCCCGATGGCACTGATCACAGTTGGCAATTGCAGATGCACGACCGCTGGCTGCATGCGTGTCCCTCCGGAGCAAAGCCCTGCGCGGCGCGCCAGCCCCTTCAGCAATTCTGCGCTCCACCAGGGAAATTGCCTGCAATTGTCGTCCCGCGATTCGCCTTCCGCAAGTCCCTGAAAAGCCACAATCGCACAGCGCTTCTCAGTCTCCCCACAGCGGCACCCCTCTTGACGGATCCTGTTGGGACTTGGGTCGTGAAGGGGAAGAGCCCCTCAGCCGGGAGAATCCGGCCTACATCGTGCGGAAGTCCCCTCCGGGACGCGCTTCGCCTTTGAAGAGGATGAACTTCAGCTTGGAAGAGATTGCAGGTAGCGCTGGGAGTGCTTCCCTACCGTGCCAGGTCCGCGAACGAGATCAGTTCCAGCTCCGGAAATTCCTTCAGCGCGCCCAGCGCCTCGCGTTCGGTATCGCGCGAGGTGCGCAGCCGCGTGCGGACACGATCCAGATCGCTGTCGTTGTACCCCGGGTGCGTGACCAGTTCCCAGATCCCTGGCGGCGCGTGGCGAACCAGCGCGCGGACGGTTGCGGCATTCAGCGTGCCCGTGCCCACCACCGCAATCGTACCGTCGGTGGTGGCAAACTCCGCCTCGGCAATCAAGCGCCGGCAGCGTGGCTCAAGCGTGCGCAGCAGCGACACCTGCGCCACGCGCATCCATGCGGCTCCCTGCGTCGCTTCCACCGCCCAGGCGGGTTCAAAAGGATTGCGAATGGCTCGAATCCCGCAACTTTCCGCCGCCCGCAATACCGCCCCCAGCACACGGGGAAACATGTGCGTATGTTTGTGGGTATCCACGTGGGTCAATCGCACGCCCCTGCTTTGCAGCAGTTCGATCTGCGCCTTTGCCTCGGCCTCGATCTCCTCGGTGCGCATGCGCCCCGTCCCCAGCCGAGCAAGAAACGCACCCAGGGTGGGCAAGAGCCTCCCGGTCTTGTTGTCGATCAGCGAAGGAATTTTTCGCGGCGGCAAAACCGACTCGCCATCCACCAGTACAACGTGGCACCCCACGCCGAGGGACGGCGTGGTCTGCGCCTTCTCCACGGCATCCCGGGTAGCACCGGCCAGCGCCATCAGGGTGGTGCTGGTCAGCACGCCCGCGGCGTGCAACTCCATCACCGCGCGATTTACGCCCGCCGTCAATCCAAAGTCGTCCGCATTCACAATCAGGCGGGTCACGGCCTGAGTGTAGCAGTCCAGGCGCCGGCACGCTCCGTCCTTCCTCAGGCATTCGCCAGGACTTCTGCTTCCCCGCCGGGCCGCTGCTAGAATGACACAAGGCCTTTCGCGGGTCAGGGTGGGGCGGTTAGCTCAGTTGGTTAGAGCGCCTGCCTTACAAGCAGGATGTCGGGGGTTCGAGTCCCTCACTGCCCACCATTTCGCGGAGGGATGGGTGAGCGGTTGAAACCGGCGGTCTTGAAAACCGTTGTGCCCGCGAGGGTACCGGGGGTTCGAATCCCTCTCCCTCCGCCACAGATTCTTCTCGAAGCAGATGAGTGACTCTTAATTCCGCTCGAGCAAACCTGTAAAGTTAATCTTTCTAGACAGATAATCCTCCACATGGCTATTCATTGTCTCTGGTTTGCCCAGAGGGATCGACGGTAGGATTGACGGTACCGCATGGGACTTCCTGACGGTATGCGTTTGACTGACGGTATCCATGCATGTATTGTATTTTTATTACATAAGAAGAGGCATGAGACATGGCGTTGACGGCAGCGGAAGTGAACGGCGCGAAGGTTCGGATAGAGGGGGGGCAGGCGAAGGCTTACAAGCTGTTCGATGGCGGCGGTCTGTACCTGCATGTCACCGAGACCGGCGCGAAGCTGTGGCGCTACCAGTTCCGACTCGATGGAAAGCAGAGCATCTATTCCATCGGCAAATACACAGATGCTGGCAGCAACCGCGTCATCATGTCGCTGGCCGCTGCACGTGATGCGCACCGTGAAGCGAAGAAGCTGGTGGACGCTGGCACCAATCCCACCAGCCACCGGAAGTCTCGTATAGAGGCAGAGAAGGCCGCCAAAGTACACTCCTTCACCTCTGTCGCCCGGGAGTGGCTCGACTGGTTTCGTCATGGCAAGAGTGAACGGCACGTCACCGTGACCGAGTCTCGATTGAACCGTGTGATCCTTCCGGCACTCGGTGGATACGCCGTCAATGACATCAAGCCTCAGACACTGGTGGACTTCGCCAAGGCTATCGAGTCAGAGAGCGGAAGGGAAATGGCGGACCGCTGCCTGATGGTTGTGGGACAGGTGTTGCGGTGGGCTGTTTCTAACGGAATGGCGAAGCAGAACGTGCATGCGGGACTCAGGCCGTCGGAGATTCTCAAGCCTGCCAGGGTGGTCAACTTCGCTCGGCTCGAAGAGAAGGATCTGCCGGGGTTGCTGCGGTCCATCGACGTGTACAGCGGCACGCTGGCAAGACTGGCGATGAAACTGATGGCTTACACCCTGCTTCGCACCGGCGAGCTTATTAATCTGCGGTGGTCCGACGTCTGCGTCGATTGTGGCGACACCGACGCTCCGAAGATCACGATACCCGGCGAAAGAATGAAGGCTGGACGCGATCATGTGGTGCCGCTCTCCAGGCAGGCCGCGCACATATGCACCTTGCTGAAGCAGTACCGCAAGATGACCGACTCCAAGAGTCAGTACGTGTTCCCGGGCACTCAGGGTGCCGCGACGATGTCGAACATGACACTGCTGGTGATGTTTAAGCGGATGGGCTATGGCAAAAAGATGACTGGCCATGGTTGGCGCGGAGTGGCGTCAACCATCTTGAACGAGAAGGGATTTAATCGTGACTGGATTGAGCTTGCGCTGGCGCACGTTCCGCAGGGCGTGCGGCACGATTACAACAAGGCGTTGTACCTTGACGGCAGGCGGAAAATGCTCCAGTGGTACGCAGACCGGCTCGATACGCTGGCGAAGCAGGCATCACAGCAGGAGGCGCATGATCCTAATCTTGGTGTCCGGTGAACTCTCCGATCAGAGACTGTGTCGCGTCCGGAGCACCTGCTCTTGGATGTCACGTTCGATCGAGGCGTAGAGATCCGGGAGGCTCTTTTTACGTCTTCTTAGGCCATCTTTTACCTTCTCATGATCAAACTCCTCCGCCTTCCTCGTCCATCCTCCAGCAGCTATTCCGGCAGCGATGAGTACCGCGATTTTTGGATAGCTGCAGCCGTATCGGTCCCGAAGGAGGAGAACAAGCATGAGAAAACCTTCGTCGTTCATTTCATCCCGTTTTGCGTGCGAGATCGAACGGAAATGCTCTTCAAGCCGCGAGAGCAGACCCTTCCCTCTGGCAATCCAGTCAATCAACTCGTGCCGCTCCGCAGGCCAATCTACGGGGTTCGTCCTGTCTTCAACTGCGAGGACCTTATCTGCACCCTCCTCTTCATTCCTCTCCCCCACTTGCTTAGGGTTTGCGAGAGCCTCAATCCTTACGAGTAGGGAACCCGCCTTGGAAAGATTCTTCTTCAGGAGCGAGTGAAGCTGCCGCTTATCTTCGACAGCGAATCCGGTTCCGACAGCACGGTCCACCGAAAGTCCATCTGTGAGCCTGTGGATCCTTTCAGCCACGTCCCGGATACTTCCAAATGCGCTAATGGATCTCCAAGCGGCCGCACCGTTGTGACTGTTGAGGTACGCCTCAAACCGCTGAAGCCATCCTGCGTCGAGCGGCTCATCGATCCACGTTAAGCTGCCAGCCGGAACCTCCGCCTCGTAATCGGCGACAACGTTAAGACCATGTTGTACTTGCTGTGACTTCCCCATACTGCAATTGTCGTTGAAGACCAGAGGCTCCGCCAGCGGAGGGGCCAAAAATTTCAAATCGGGGACCGTTTTCAACCACTGATTCCGTCCGCAAATGTACGTACAACTGTAGCTGAGGATGTGACTGAGCACCTTGGCTCAGTTGCAGATCTCGCACGTCGGTTGCGTTCGGATGAGTCGGGTTCAGTGGCCGGAAATGCCGAGAATCGGGCATGATTTTGGCCACTGTATCTGCCCCTAGAAATTCGTAATCTACAAGAGCCTCGACAAGAAATTGCAGGGCAATAGAGCACTGAACAAAAAAGGACAAATTGACTAAATATCAACAACACTCATTTACATCAGCAAACGCAGTAATGCCTACCAACGGAGGCCGTCATGCTCTTCGCGTCGGTAGGATCAACGATGTCGCATCAATCGTCAAAATGGCACCGTCAACCATCCGCGCAAAGATGCAGCGCGGTGAATTCCCCTGCTCGATTCGCCTCTCCTACAAGCTGGCTGTCTGGAACCTCGATGAAATCGAAGCGTGGTTTCATGACAAGCTGAACGCCGCGCCGGTATACGTTCCCTATCGCAGAACTGCGGAGGTGACAAATGGTTAATCCTCCGACTCGGATTCTGACCCACAAGAAGCAGCGCAAGCTGACGGATGCGCAGGTTCTCTTCCTGCTCCTAGAGTACGTCGAAACCGAGGCCACGTATCGGACGCTTGCCCAAAAGTACGCCATCTCGGAAAAAGCGATTAGCAACATCGTCAACAACATGTCTTATCGTGAGCTAGCCACCATCACTCAGGTGCGCAAGAAGGCGCAACAGAAGGCCAGTGCGAGTTCTGGACGGTACAGCCACGCCGAACCTGCACGCGTTCCAGACGCAACGAAGACGCTGATAGAGGTCGATTTCAATTCGGTGTCCTCGATTAACACCGCCCTTCATCACCTTCTGGATAGGCGCTCGACGCTGACCGACTCTGCTGAGGAGGTTGCGGCATAGTGAACCTGTCAGCTTTCTGCGTAGACGAGCACCGGCAGGCGCAGGAGATCATGGACGTGGGGGCGGTGCAAGCCGCTCCTGCCTTCTGTTCACCGCTTCCTTCGCTGCGCGTCTTTCCTGTGAAAAACAAGCGGCCACTGTCGCGAGGCTGGCAACATTCTGCACCTATCGACTTAAAACTAGTTGCCGGTTGGCAGGAGAAACATCTTGGCTGCAACTGGGGCGCTGCTCTCGACTCTGATACGATGGTGATCGATTGTGACAGCGACGCGGCGTTGTCCGCGCTCTGCGACATAGCCGAGTCGCATGGTGGCATTCCTTCAACGCTGACAACGATCACGGGACGCGGGTTTCACTTCTGGTTCCGCACACCAGTACCAGTCCATAACCGTGTAGCCGTGATGCCCGGTGTAGACGTTAGAACCAAGGGTGGGTTCGTTGTAATCCCGCCGTCGGTCCATCAGAATGGTACGCCTTACCAGTTCGCATGGTCTGATGCTCCCGTTGCCGATGCACCTGAGTGGCTCCTGAGGCTCGTGACAGGAGCTGCTTCTGGCGCTCGCAAATCGAACGCACACTCTGCGCCGACGGGGTCAACAACGCCCGAACTGCTGGAGGGTCTCACTCCTTTCGAGCGGGACATCGCAAGATGTGGCTGGGAGAGACGTCGCGCTCCGGGCAAGGTTCCTGATGGTCGTTCGCCGTTTGCACTGCTCATTGCGTTACAGCCACACAAGGTCATCAAAGGTATCAGAAACGGTGCGCTGTACGCGTACCTTTGTCGCCTGAGGCACGAGGGCAAGGCCGAAGAGGCTATCCGTGTTGAGGCGAGGCGAGTAGCCGCACGTATTCCAGAACCCCTTAGCAGGTACGAGGTGGAACGCGTAATCGCCAACGCACTAAAGTTCGATGCAGGGGCGATTGGCACTAACACTCTGGTACAGGCGTGGCGTACAGTCGAACAGATCGACACCGGTCCCGGTATGACCCGGTGGTACAGGTTTCTGCTACTGGTGGAGCAATTGGCAGAGACCCGTCCGATGTCGAAGCCAACCATCCTGCTCCCAGTGCGGTCGATTGGCATCCTGATGAATGCTCATCACACGCAGGTGGCGAAGTGGAGGCGGAGGGCAGTGGAGATGGGCATCTTGTCGAATACGTCTCGATACGTCCGCCGTCGTTTGGCAGATGAGTTTACTGTCAAAGCCGGGTTTTCTCCTCTCACTGATGGTCCTGCCCTCTACAAGGTCAAGCGCGGGAGGAAGCCAAGGACAAAGCCTATCGAACTGGAACAGGGGGTGTAGACGCCGGACAAATAAATATGCTCACCATATCTTCCAGGCCCTTGGGGTATGGTGAGCACAATTCCGCTCCGAGCGCGGTTGTCGGTCGATGTTGCCGTTGTTCTGTGATTGCGGAACCGGCAGCGACAGATGGGCAGGTGACCCAGATTAAGGCCTACAGGCTGCCACCAGATTGGGTACCTTGACCGCCTGCCCTTGGTGCTCCTGCCATTGCTGGACAGGGTGGCTGCAGCGGGTGTTTACTGACCGGTAACTGAAGAGTTGCCGACTAACCGGGAGCTATTGCCGATAAACCGGACATGATCAGAATTGACAGTGGCCACCTTCGCGGAGTCGGCACACTATGTGCAAGATGCACCAGACTGCTCAAGCCAATGATCAGCGCGAAGTGGATGAAACGAATAGTGGGCATCGCAGCTGGGGCTGGCTGTGCTGTGGCTGTTGACTTCTGGCCTCCGGAAGCAATGGCCTTTCAGATGGCCCTCTACTCCATGATGGTGTTGGTGCCGCTGGGCTTCGGATCATGGTCTAAACGGCATTGTGATAGGTTCTCCCTTGCTATTTCGATTGCTACTATTCTGCATTGTGCCTTCCTGTATTTAATCCACGGAGTCTTTCCATTCCGAAGCATTTTGCCCATTGTTCCTCTGGTTCTGTGCGAATCATCAGTCTTGTTCCTCATGACAATGAAGATCACCGCTGAGGACAACGCCCAACGGGAATAAGCGATGTGTCGGTCAACTCTCGACCCCGTATTGGGACGGTTGACCGCCTACTCTTCCCCTACGTAGCCATCCAACCACTCGGCAGGTAGCGCACGAATAGCCTCTGCGATCCGAGCAATCATCGGGCGGGTATAGACCTCGACGGGGTCTTCGAGTCGGTTGTCGTCGTGGTAGAACTCGCCTTGATCGAAAGCCCGGTAGACATCCCAAAAGAGCTGAGGCCTCGGCCCACTTGTGTTGGTCACGGCGACAGAAAGGTCATTCACCACTGCATCGCAAAACTCGAATGAAAGTTCGGACGAGTCGAATCCAAGCGCCAGATGGTGGGCAATCGCATTGAAGAGCTGAGATCGAGACCAGCCACATGCGGCAGTCCAACGCTGAACATCTTGCTCACTCAGGTGGCGATCAAGGTCGCCGTAGTGAACGCCGTCACGGTAAAAGGACTTTAGCTCACGGACGACGTCAGGCAGTTGCATGGCACAAGTCTAATTAACCCAGTGCCGGCAGGTTGCGTTGCGATTCCGGGCGTTGCGGGCGGATGACCGGCAAACGTCGCCCTTGGGTGATCCGGCTCACGCTGCGGCGACTATGGCCGATTACACCGACAACGCGTCAGCCACCGGATTCCCAATGGCGGGATCCACCGCAGGCAGCATGGCCAGACGCTGGTGGTTTCTGCACCCGCTGGTGGTGAGAGGGGTGGCAAAGCTTCAGTGAAATGCGCAAAGTGTGCGCCTGCTGGAGGCAGATTGTGAAAACGCGGCTGTGTGCCGGAAACCAGGCGGCGGTTGGAGGTCATCTCATCGTCTGAACTCCATCGCCCCCCTATCCCCTTGCCACAACCTGACGCACACTTTTCGCTCGTTCAATTCAGCCGTCCGTCTGCACCAGTTGGCCCCGTCATCTGTTCGCAGCCCTTGGAACGCGTCAGAAGCCAAATGCGTGGCAGCAATGGGCACCGGAGTGGAGTGTGTGCCGACCGATCGACGATGCCTATCGCAGCTGAATGCGCTGGCGCTTGCGGGGGACTGGGATCCCATGAGGACCGCTCGTGGATCCGGCTCTGGTTGCACTCGAATGAGGTGAACCGGAATAATTGTGGAACTGGACTGATGTGTCATTGTTTTGGCCTTGCCCCCATTCGAGGGAGTCGGTACAGTGGTCGAACATAGGAGAAAAGTTGAGAATGACAAAGTTCGCTGCCGCGCTACTATTGATCGTAGGCTCAGTCTGTGCAGACGCTAGGACGCAACTACAACAACAGAAGGCCACACCCTCTCGCCCCACTGTTTTGGTTACGGCCGGTACCGAAACCGATAGCGCCACGAATGCGGCCGGGGCAGGAACTGCCATTGGGCACGTAGCGGTTGGAGGAGCTAGCGTAGACACAAGCACCTATGAGCATTCTGAGGTATGGGAGGTTGTCCGTCATTTTCAAGAGGAGTGTCCTGCAGCAAATTTCGTGACGAACCCTGAAACGCCGCATACCCTGACAATTCACACTGATTACCAAAAGATCAGCAGTTGGATGACGGGAACGATCGTAATTTACCAACTGGCTCTGCTGGACCACGCGAACAACCCCATCTACGTGAGCAAAAAAAAGCTGCTTCGCGGACAGATTAAGCCGATATGCAAGCTTATCCAGCGACAATAGTGGCGATAACCATTCAGGAGTCGAGCTGATAGACCAAGAGGACATCAGCTCGAAAAGACGGTACGAATGACGGTATCTTCACATACGAACGGAGCTAACCAACGCATATTCAAAGCGGAATGTCGGACTCTCCCTCCGCCATTGCATGGAGCAGTCGCTCGCTTTTCGCTCGCACCAGTTGCGTACTGGGGCGGAGAGAAGCTCGCTACAGACTTCCGCCACCGCCAATTCCCTTCCATCGGATGACTTCCCGATGATGCGAAAATTCGCTGTCCTATTCTTCCTGGCAATTCTGGCCCGCTTTGCCTGTGCCGTGGAGCCGGTGTGCACCCTCAAGCAGCCTCGGCTGCGTGTCAACCGCTCCGACATCTTTACGGATCAGCAGGAGCAGTGGCTGGGCGATGCGCAGGCCGACATGGTCGAGCCCCGCTACACCCTGCTGCCTGCCAGTGAAAGCACTTATCTGGATGTCATCGGACAGCGGCTCCTGCGCCAGCTTCCGCCCACGCCCATTCACTACACCTTCCGCATCTACGAATCGCCCGATCTGCGCGCCTTCTCCGTGGCCGGCGGCCATGTCTACATCAGCCGCAAGCTGGTCATGGACGCGCGCAGCGAGGACGAACTTGCGGCAATGCTCGCACAGGAGATCGGGCGAATCTACATCCACCACGCGGCCACTGCAGTCACGCGGCGCATGGAACATACGCTGCATGTGAAGAAGCTCGGCGGCCGCGCGGACGTTTATGACAAGTTTGAGCGCATGTTGAATGTGCCGACCGATGCCTACTCCTTCCTGGACACAGGCGAACAGGAGCACGACGAATTGATGGCGGACCGCGTAGGAATCTACGCGATGATCAAGGCGGGCTACAATCCCCAAGCCTTCGCCACCTTCCTCGATCGCGTCAACGACAACGGAGGATACACTGGCAATCTATTTACCGACGCCTTCGATCTGACCCCTCTGATCAGCCTGCGGGTGCGCATGGCCGACAAGCTGGTTTCGTCGCTTCCGCAAGGTTGCCGCAATCCTCGCCCTCTGTTTCGTCCCGGCTTTCAGCCTTTCCAGCAGGCCATCGGTCAGGAACGCATCAATCCCATCGTTCCCGCCACGCCGGGCCTGACCTCTTCTGCGCTTCCCCATCCCATCAATCCGGCGCTGGAGAATGTCGCTCTCAGCCTCGACGGGAAATACCTGCTCGCCCAGGATGGCTACCAGATCCACGTGTTCACCACCTCGCCGTTGCAACTTCGCTTCTCCGTCGACGCGCTGGGAGCGGAGATGGCTAAATTCACGCCCGACTCGCAGGGCCTGGTCTTCAACTACAACGATCTACACATGGAACGATGGCAGCTGGCCACCGGCCAGCCTGCGGACATTCAGGATTTCGTCGACTATGCCGGCTGCGTGCAGACCAGCTTGTCGCCCGACGGCAATGCCATGGCCTGCGTCAGCGAGTTCTTCGATTCCGTATGGTTGAAGCTCGCCGATATTCACACCGGCAGCATGCTCTACCAGAATCTGCATTTCTACGACAAATATGCGACCCCTGAAAACAGCAACGCCCGCATGAGCCCGCATTACCAGGCGTTGATGCACTGGTCGCGCGACGGACGCTACTTTGTGGCCGCATCCGGGGTGGCGGCCATGGCCTACGACCTCCAGAACCACCGCAGCGTGAAGCTGAGCGGCACGCTTTCCGACCTGGCCCAGCAGCGCTTCGCGTTTGTCGGATCAGACAAGATGGTTTCCACCTGCGACTGGAGCCTGAAAACCGGGGCCGCCGGCGAGACCTTCACCATGTGCTACACCACCTTTCCCGGCGGAAAGACTCTCAAAAAATTCCAATTGCCGCCGGGCTGGCTAGCCAGCACTGCCGGAGGCGAACGACTGCTATACGGGCCGGCTGGCAAGGCTGCCGCCGTTCTCGTCAATCCCGCTGCCGCACAGGCAGCAGATGAATTCCGGGATGAAGCAGTGGACGTGCGCGGTAATGAATGGGCCGCGGAGATGCCCGACGGAGGAATCGGCCTGGGAACCTTCGACGGGCATGTACAGCAGGCCGCTCTGCCGATAACTCCGTTGACGGAGTTACCGGCGGTTGCCTTCAGCCCCAACGGCCGTTATCTTGCGCTCTCCAATCGAGCGCGCGGAGCGGAGTGGGACCTGCTAAGCGGCAAGCGAACGGCGGTCACGAATCCTTTCCGTGATGTCGAAGTCACCGACAGTGGGAATCTGGAGGCAGCGCTCATTCCGCATGACCTGAACCCCTCCAGCGACGTCCGCATTGACAAGCGCATGCACAGATATGTTCCGGGGCTAAGCGCACTCGCGGACCCCTTGCAGTTCGGAACCGTGCGGATTCGCTTTCAGCCGCTCAATCCGCGACAGGATTTGAATGCTGACGTCCGCATGAGCGCGTTTGACGCCCGCAGCGAAGCTCATCTTTGGTCGCGCACGTTCCTGGGTCCGCTTCCCAAGATGGCCGTCGCCGACGGGGATCAGACCGTCTTGACCATCGGGCGGAGTCTCTGGAGCGGAAGTGGCAAGCTGAAGCACACCTCCGACCTCACACTCCAGTTCATCAACCCGGTGGGCACTGTTGTCGAAGTGATCTCCAATCGCACCGGAAAAACAGAGCATGCGCTGTTTGCTCCGCAGCTCCCTCCGGCGAAGCGGAGAAGCGACGAGCGTACCGCAGAGCTGTTTGGCAGTCTGCTTGCGGTCTACGGAAACAATAACGATACGACGGTGTATGGCGTCTCCGACGGCAAGCGCCTTCTGGGCTTCTTTGGACGGGCACTGGCCGGGGATGACAGGCTGGGAATGGTGGCAGCGACCAATCGCATCCAGGAGCTGAACCTTTATGACACCGCCACAGGAAAGCGTCTGGCGCACGATCTGCTGGATCAAGCCGTGATCGCCGCGCGCTTTCTTCCGGAACGCAAGCAGTTGCTGGTGCTCACAGCCTCGCAGCGACTCTATCGGATCGATGTTTCGACACTCGCTACGACAAAGCGGTGACATTGCTTCGCCTGTATCATGAACCCGCCTCTCTGGACTCGCCTTTGCCGCTCATTGGATAGCTTGCAGGATCACGTGGCTACGGTTTGCGGCAGTGAAGAGGACTCAGCGACGGGATTCGGCGAGAATGGCATGGGGAATCGCGGCAAGCGAAAGCACCTGGTCGACGGCACCTTGCCGGATGGCCTCTCGCGGCATCCCGAAGACCACGCAACTGCCTTCGTCCTGGGCAATGGTGCGCGCTCCAGCCTTCTTCAATGCCAGCATGCCCTGCGCTCCATCGGAGCCCATACCGGTAAGGATGGCCGCCGTGACGTGAGGCCCCGCAGCCTCCGCAGCGGAGTGAAACAGAACATCGACCGCAGGACGTTGAAAGCACACCATGGGGCCGTCTTTGATCTCCACGTGATAGCCGGAAACCGACCGCCGCAGCAGCATATGGAAGTTGCCCGGTGCTACCAGGGCCAGGCCCGGCTCTAGCTTGTCCCCATCTTCCGCTTCGCGGACCCGAATCGGGCAAATCTCATTCAGGCGATTCGCAAACGAGCGGGAGAATACGGCCGGGATGTGCTGGACGATCACCACACCGGGACAATTCTCCGGAAAATTCATCAGAACTTTCAGGATGGCTTCGGTTCCCCCTGTGGATGCTCCGATGGCGATCACCGATGTGGCCGGGAATGACTTTGGTGAATTCGATGCAGTCGGCGTGGAGACCGGGACCTGCGGCTCATGAAGGGGCGTTCGCAGCCGGGCGATTCGCGCCGCACGGATCTTCGCTGCCAGACTCAGGCGCAGTTCCCCCACCGTCTGCGGTCCGCCCGGTTTCGCGAGGACATCGATTGCGCCCGCTTCGAGTGCCTCCAGAGCCGCCCGGCTCGATGCATTCCCCAGAGAACTGATCACAATCACCGGCAGCGGATGATAGTGCATCAGCTTTTTGAGGAAGGTCACGCCATCCATACGCGGCATCTCGATATCCAGCGTGATCACGTCTGGATGCAGGGACAGAATCTTGTCGCGCGCCACGAAAGGATCAGGCGCCGTTCCCACCACCTCGATGTCGTTCTCAGACGAAAGCGCATCCGCCAGCACTTTGCGTACGATGGCGGAGTCGTCCACGATCAGAACTTTGGTCCGGCTCAGGCAACTCATGCAGACACACCCGCAGGTAAGGGGAAGACACCAACCCTGCCGCGGGCTGCTCTGGTCCGCGGCCGATTATCCAAGGTAGTGGGTTGGGGGGTAGTGGGTTGGAGCGTCACCGCAAAGCCTCCGCGGATAAGGCGGTCTTCTCCAGGCAAGGCCTTAATTCTCTCGATCCACCGCCAGGGGATTGTAGCCACACGCGCCCGCTACCCACCTCCATGCGCACCGTTCGAACCAGCGCGCCCCCGGTTTCTTCGGCGTGAGGCACCAACCCGAACCTCCACAACTGCTTGTGCAACGCCAGGCAATTACGCCTGCCAATGTCGAAGACCGCATTGTCGTTCACCACTTGGACGCCGCCGGCAGCAAAGATGAGCAGGTGGCGCTGGTCCGCTCCAAGTTTCCGAGCCATGCGCAGCAAATACTCGATTCCGGTATCAGCGAATCTGCATGGCTGGTCCGCAGGCCCAGCCGCACTGGCCGGCGATTCCGGCAGTATGTAGTGCAGCATGCCCGCCACGCAACTTACCGGGTCATGCACCATCACCGCAACGCATGAGCCCAGCGCATAGGTCACCAGCATGGTCTCCCGATCGCTGCTTACTGCGCCTTCACCGACTCCCACCACAAGCTCTCTCATCGTTTGCCGCCTCGCTTGCGATAGATCGCGGGCTGGAGATGCTGGAGGGGGTGCCGAATTCCGCTGAGGCTCTCCGAATGACCCACGAAAAGATACCCACCCGGTTGAAGACATGCTGCCAGACGATTTACCAGCAGTTCCTGCGTCTCTCGGCTGAAATAGATCATCACATTGCGACAGAAGATCACGGCAAAGCTTCCCATCTCCGGTAGAGGCTCAATGAGGTTGATCCGGTGGAATTGGACCATCGCCAAGATCTCCGGCCGCATACGGTACCAGCCCCGCCAGTGCCCTTCCCCGTGCAGCAAGTGCTTTTTGAGCCAGGGCGTCAGAACTCCCTGAAAGCGCTCCTCCCGGTATATCCCTTTGCGCGCGGCTGCCAGTGCGCGGGTCGAGATGTCGGAGGCTACAATCTGCGGCAGGCTGCTGCTTTCAGCTCCGAAATATTCCCGCGCGAGCAGCGCAATAGTGTAAGGCTCTTCGCCCGTTGCACTGGCCGCGCTCCAAATGCGTTCCGGACCAGAGCGCTTCCAGTCCGGAAAGACCTGCTCGACCAGAAAATCGAAGTGTGCCTGTTCCCGAAAGAAACTGGTGTGATTGGTCGTCAGCGCATCAATCAGTTCCACCAGCGCCTCGCCGGTTGCATCCTGCTCAATGCGCTGGTAGTAATCGCGAAAGCTGAAAATTCCCTGCTGGCGCATGAGTTTGCCCAGGCGCGAAGCGACCAGATGTTGCTTGCCCTCGCCAAGCTCCAGCCCGAACTCCCGGCGCGCCAGTTCCGCAATCCTCCTGAACTGATTGCCGGTAAGCTCGAGAGGGACCGGACTCTGGCTCGACTCCATCTCCGTTGGGGCCGACGGACGAGATGCGCTCATGCCGTCTCCTTGCGGCATTGCCCGCGAAAGATTCCTTCGAGATCGAGAATCAGTCCCACCCGGCCGTCGCCGAGGATCGCGCCGCCGGCCACACCGAGGACATCCTTCAGCATTTCGCCCAGGCTCTTGATCACCACCTCCTGCTTCCCGATCAGTTCATCCACCATCAGGCAAAAGGATCTCCCCGCAGCTTCCGCGACGATGAGCAGGCTGTCGGCCGGATTGTCAGAGCGCGGCGCCACGTGGAAACGCTGCGACAGCCGCACCACAGGTAGCAGACCGCCCCGAATCAGCGCCATCTCCTGCCGACCTTCGACCGTAAACACCGTCTCGGCCGAGGGACGCAACATCTCCCGCACCGAAAAGATGGGGACGACGTAGCGCTCCCGGCCTACGCCCACAACGAGGCCGTCGATCATTGCCAGGGTCAGAGGCAGCCGCAGCAAGAACGAAGTGCCGATTCCGCAGGCGGATTCGATCCGAATCTGGCCGCGCAGCTTTTGAAGCTGCTTCTTGACCACATCCATGCCGACGCCGCGCCCGGAGACATCGGTGATCTTGTTGGCGGTGGAGAATCCGGGATGAAAGATCAGGTTGAAGACCACGTCGTCAGAGATGTTCTGGCCTTCACTGATCAGGCCGGTGCGGCACGCCTTCTCCAGAATTCTGCCGCGGTCCAGCCCCCGGCCGTCGTCGGCGACCTCGATGACGATGTGACCTGCCTGGTGGAAGGCTCGAAGGCGAATGTGTCCGGCAGACGGCTTGCCTGCCGCGCGGCGTTCTTCAGGAGTTTCAAGACCGTGGTCGATCGCGTTGCGGACCATGTGCATCAGCGGATCGGCAAGCTCCTCCACAACATTGCGGTCCAATTCCGTGTCCGCACCAAAGGTTTCGAGTTCTACCTGCTTGCCGGTCTTGCGGCCCAAGTCCCGCACCAGCCGGTTCATCCGCTGGAACAGGCCCCCTATGGGCACCATGCGCATCGCCATAGCCGCCTTCTGGAGATCGCCGGTGATCCGCGCAACCTGCGCCAGACTGTGCAGCAGGCCGGGACTGTGCAGTGTCGCAACTGCCGGATTGTGCCGCACCATGGTCTGCGCAATTACCAATTCGCCGGCCATATCGACCAGAGAGTCCAGCTTGGCCGTATCCACCTTCACGCAGCGCGTCTCGGCGTTCTCTCCGCGCCGTTCATTCCCGCTGCGCCGCTCCGCACTGCTGCGCCGCTCCGGCCCGCTCCAGACTGCACTCTCGTCTCTTCTTCGGTCGCCGGAATCTCCCTGCTCCTCGGCGACCTGTATCGCGGCAGCAGATACTTGCGGGCGATTCGCGCCTCGCGCGGCGCCGCGCAGTTTCTCGATTAATCCAAGCTTCTCCGGAATCTGTTCGGCAGCGCGGCCGGCCAGCCTCTCGTCCAGGTGGTTGAGCCAGGCCTGGAGAAAATCCGCCGCCGCCAGCACCGCATCCACCGCATCTGCGGTAATGGTCAGCTCGCCCTCCCGAGCCTGTCCCAACAAGGTCTCGGTTTCATGCGCAACCTCGCGCATATCCGCCAAATCCAGGAAGCCAGCCAAGCCCTTGATGGTGTGAAAGGCGCGGAAGACGGTGTGGATCGCCTCCGTGTTCCCCGGTTCCTTCTCGAGGGTAATCATCTGCACTTCCACCTGCGCCAGATGATCGCGAGATTCAAGAATGAAATCGCCCAGCAGTTCGCGATCCTGGCACAGGGGAACAGCGGGGTGAGCTTCCGTGCTGTCGGAAAACTCGCAATTGAATTCCCGAGAAATCGCAGCAGCCGAGCTGCCGCCCAGAAGCTGCTGGATGCGCACAATGCCTTGCGAAGCAACAACAGCGCAGGCGCTCGCATCCTCGGCCTTCTCCATGGCATCGATGGTGTCCGCGGCGGCACGCTCCACCTCCGCATGCCCGGCGGCCGCTGCTTCGGTGCGAATACCTTTCAGCAGCCTCATGCGCGCCGCGCCGTCCGCACCCCCCAGCACCATCTGCATCGCCGCGGTCTCGACACGGGCATGCAGACCGTCCGTTGAGACCAGTGCTGTGGATGGAACTTTGCCAGCTTTCGGCATGAAATGGTCCCCCAGCTTTCCCGCCCTGCTTCCCTGCTCCTCATGCCATGGCTTTGAAATCCGTCTCCATCGGAATGGCATCGGCCTTCACCGCGACCTGCGAGCGGCGCAGCGCAGACACGCCCGTCAATGACCTCTCCGAGGATTCCCGCATGGAGTGCCATGCGGGCTGCGCCACCTGGTTCTTCTCGACTTCCTCCATGCCTCCCACCATCGCGCCGAGCTGACGGACCACCTGCAACAGCATGGAGGCCTGCGCCGTCAGTTCTTCGGCCGCAGCGGCGCTTTGTTCGGAACTGGCGGCGGATTGCTGCGTCACCTGCTCCATCTGGGTCAGCGCCTTGGCGATCTGCTCGATCCCGCGGGTCTGTTCCGCGCTGCCCAGGCTCACCTCGTCCACCAGCGTCTTCACCTTGGCCGATTCCTCGGTGATGGCGCGGATAGCGACCGCCACCTGGTCCACCTTGCTCTGCCCGTCGTTGGATTTCACGATCGACTCTTCGATCAGCACCGCCGTATCCTTGGCCGCCTGCGCGCAGCGCTGCGCCAGATTGCGCACCTCATCGGCCACCACTGCGAAGCCCATACCCGCCTCGCCGGCCCGGGCTGCCTCCACCGCCGCATTCAGCGCCAGAATGTTGGTTTGAAAGGCAATCTCATCGATCACCTTGATGATCCTGGCCACCTTGTCGCTGGAGGACTTGATGTCGGCCATCGCCGCCACCATGGATTCCAGCGCAGCATCGGTCTCGGCGTACCGCTGCTGCGATTGCGTCACCAGAGCGTTCGCGATCTGCGAGTTCTCCGCGTTCTTGCGCGCCATGGAGTTGATCTCCTCGCTGGATGCTGAGGTCTCTTCCAGCGATGCGGCCTGCTCCGACGCGCCCTGCGCCAGCGACTGGCTGGACGAAGAGATCTGCCGGGCCGCCCCCGCCACCTGACGGGCGCCTTCCGATAATTCCGCTACCGCGGTGCACAAATATCTGTTCATCCGCACCGCCATCACGGTGATGACTGCCACCACCACCAGCGCCAGCAGCATGATGAGGGCTGTAACCCAGCGGCCGAGTTGCACCTTTCCGTAAGCCCTGCCCACCGCGCCGGCAATCGCTTCGCCCTGCTGCCGCTCAAGGTTCCCCAGCAGATCGGCTACGTGGAGTAATCCGGGCAGCTCCGTCTGGCTGTAAAACATATAGGCCGCATCCGTCTGCCCGGCGGCAATCAGTTGCAGAAAATGCCGGTGCTGCTCCCCGAGTGCTACGTAAGCCGAGTGGATCTGATCCAGATGGTCGCGCCCTTCGGAACTATCGGTCAACGCACGAAGCTTCTCGAAACTGCCCTCCCACTGCGCATAGCTGGCTTCAAAATCGCGGTTCAACTCAGTTACAGCGCCGCTATCCCTGCGCATGGCGCGAAGCAGGATGCCGCGCTCCGCGGAGGTCAGATTGGATTCACTCACATCCATTCGCGCAGCAAGGTATTGCTTTCTAGCCTCTACGTTCACCGCCTCGTCCATGCTGGATGCGAAGCTGCCAATGAACCAGATGGCAACTGCTCCCACCAGCAGCGCCAGGAGCAGCGCACCGCCGAAGCTCATATAGAGCTTTCTGCCCATCGTCATTTGCGACGCCATTATCCTTCCTCTTTCTCCGAACTTCGAATCAATCCGCCTGCAAGGATCCCAGGCTGCGGAACTCCTGGCAGCCAAGTGCGCGGTCGATATCCAGCAGGATCTTCACCCGGCCCTTCACCTTGGCCATGCCCAGCAGGTATCCCGACGATCCGCCGCCTTCTCCAAAATCCGGGGTATCTTCGATCTCGTCCGCGGCCAGGTTCAGCACCTCGCACACGGCGTCGACGAGGATGCCCGTGTGCAGGACCACTTCGCCGGCCTCCACTTGCACGACGATGATGCAGGTGTGCTGGGTGTGGTCCACCTCTGGCAGGCGGAACTTGCGGCGCAGATCCACGACGGGGATCACTTTGCCGCGCAGATTGATCACGCCGCGAAGATGCTGCGGGGTCTGGGGCACCGCCGTAATCTCCTGCATGCCCATGATCTCCCGGACCTTCAGAACCTGGATGGCGAACTCCTCGCCGGCCAGCAGGAAGCTGAGGTACTTCCCTGGGCGTCGATCCCCCGCCGCGGAGGAGGGTTCCCGCTTCTCCGGCCCTGACGTCGTTCGCCGGTCTTGCTGTGCTGCGCTCAGATTGCCTCCTGCGGTCAGGCCGCTGCGCGAGGTTTCCATCACCGCACCAGGCATACCTCTCCTCTACTTCCTCCGGCCGGACGCCGGAATTCTGTGCCCGCAAAACTGCTCCCGCGGCGCTGAAATCCTACTCTTGCTAGTCGTCTCACTTGCATTCACCGTGCCGGGCACATCCGCTCCTTCATGCTTTATCGACAGCATGGGCGCTCGGTTTAGCGCCTCATGTGCAGCGCCCAACTGCCGATAGGCTGGGTATGAAGCAGATTCGGGCGCTGATCATGGACGACTCGTCTGTGATGCGCAAAATCGTCGAGCGCACACTGCGGCAGGCGGGAGTCGAACTGGAATGTGTCCTGGAGGCGGCCAACGGGCATGAAGGGCTTGATCTGCTCGAAAGGCATCCTGTCGACCTGATCCTCTCCGATGTGAACATGCCCTCGATGGATGGGCTTGAGTTCCTGCGCCAGTTGCGCGGCCGCAACCTGGCCCCGCAAACTCCGGTGGTCATGATCACCACGGAAGGCAGCGAAGAACAGGTCAGGCAGGCTGTCCAGGCGGGAGCCCAGGGCTATATTCGCAAGCCCTTCACCGTCGAGCAGATCAAGCAACGCATCGTCCCGCTGGTCAGCACAGGATAGCTACCGGGCGCGCAGGATGGCTGCGGGCGCGCAGGATGGCTGCGGGCGCGCGCGGGTGCTGCCCCAAGCTCCAGTCCTGTGAAATCGTGTCCGGCGCGCCTGCATTCGCCCGGCGCGGAATGGGGGCACATGCAAAAGGAGAGCACCGTCCATGTCCGCTTCTCTACGGGATTCCATCCCCCAGATCGCCAACCCTGGCAATCTGGATGCGAGCGTGCAGGAAGCGTTCGCTCTCATGCTGGGATGTGAATGCCGCCGCATCGCCGCTTCCAGGTTCAACGCAGAGGATTCTCTGATTGCTGTGGTCGGCTTCGGAGGCATCCTGAGCGGGGCCTGCGTGATCCGCTCGAGCGTGCCGTCTGCGATCAGGATGACCGCGCTCATAACCGGAATGGAGATCGCAGCCCTGGATGCAACCGTTCAGGATGCGCTGGGCGAGATCTGCAATGTGATCGCCGGATCCTGGAAGAGCAGAATACCGGAGTTGGCCGCCCATTGCGCGCTATCTGTCCCTGCCGTGATTTCCGGCAACGAGTACTGGATCCGCGTGCATCCGCCGGAGTCCAAGCTGCACCACATGTACCAGTTCGATGAATCCACCTTTGAAGTGATGATCGTGTGCGAGGGGCTGCGCTGAACCACAGTGCACGCGCTGCGCTCGGTCGGCAGGCTGCCACGGGACACCTGCTCAGACCAAGAAGAAACCGCCTGCCGGGCCGCCACTGGCGAGTGGCGCATCCTTTTTCTCCTCTACCCCACCCATCGAGGGTGCCCTATCCTTCGCTGCTTGCTAGCGAAGGGAAGGAGGACACGAATCTTGACCGCCGATTTCGCGGTGACAAAGGTCTTCGGGTACCACTCGCCCGCACCTGCCTCACTCGTACCGCAGCGCCTCGGCGGGGAGGATGCGCGATGCCGAGGTCGACGGATACAGCGTTGCCAGCAGCGAGATGCCGATCGACACCGCTGACACAATGACCCCATCCAGCACGCGCGGCGCGAAGGGCAGTGTGTCGATCGAGTAGACCTCGGCGGAGAGATGGATGAAGTGGTAGTGGCCGCCCGCCCAGGACGCTGCATAGCCCAGCACCAGTCCCAGCGCCGTGCCGATCGCGCTGATCAGCAGCCCCTGCATCATGAAGATGCGTCGCACCTGTTCCGGACGCACGCCGAAGCTCATCATCACTGCGATATCGCGCGTTTTTTCCATCACCATCATGGTGAGTGCGATGAGAATGTTCAGCGCCGCCACGATCACGATCAATGCAATGATGATGAAGGTGACCACCTGTTCCAGCTTCATCGCGCGGAACAGCTCGCGGTTCTGCTCCATCCAGTTGGTGGTCATGAAGCCAGGCCCCGCCGCCTTCTCAATCTCCTGTCCAATCTCGGGCGCGCGATAAAGATTGTCAATCTTGAAGCTGATCACCGAGAGCAGGTCGGGCTCGCTGAAGAGCCGCTGCGCGTCGCTCAGGCGCATGAAGCCCATGGCGGCGTCGTACTGGTAAAAGCCGGAGTGGTAGATCCCCGCCACTCGGAACCGCTCATACTTGGGCGCCAGACCCAGCGGCGTCAACTCACCCTGCGGGCTGGTCACCAGCACGCTGTCGCCCACCTCGGCGCCGATCTGCTGCGCCAGGTCGCTGCCCAGCACCAGCGGCGGCTCGGGCGCAATCGTCACAGCTCCGCTCGGGCCCGGCTCTCCGGCCTGATTGGCCGTGCCCGGATTCAGCTCCTTCGTCGAACCGGCGGTGATGGTGTCCAGAACGTTGCTGACCTTGCGTTCATCCGCGGGAACAATGCCCTTCACCAGTGCGAAGCCGGCGCGCGGTCCGCGCGACACCAGCACCTGGCCGTAAATCCCCGGCGCCGCGGCCACCACGTGGGGCAACTCGCTCAAGTGCGCCAGCAGCGGACGCCAGTCCTTGATGCCGTCCGACTCGGTGCGCATCAGGTCCACCGCCGAGGTGGCCCCCAGCAGCTTGTCCTGCAAGTCGCGGCGCATGCCGGTGGTGATCGCCAGCGCAATGATCAGGGCGGCCACGCCCGCCGCCACCCCGGCCACCGAGATCGCCGTTACCACGCCGACTACTGCCTGCCGCCGCTTGGCCTTCAGGTAGCGCGCCGCCACATAGAGCTCAAACCGCATCGCTATTCCTGTGCCCGCACCACGGTCTTGGCTACCGCCACATTCTCATAGCGGTCGTAGACACGCACCGTGATCAGGTGTTCCGCGGGCTTGGCGCCCTTGCCATCCACCGTGACCTTGAAGTCGTAGCGCTCCTGTTGCGAGTCCGAGATCTTGCCCACCGGATCCACATAGGTCCACGGCCCGGCGTCTACCGAGTATTCAGCATGCGCAATCGGCGAGGTCGCATCCTGCGCATCGAGCGTCACCTCAATCGAACGCGGACAGGGGGCATTCGTGCAGCGCGTCGCTTCTGCCGCCGTCTTCAAGTTGCTGATCACCGGCGGAGTGGTGTCCACCACAAACCGGTCGCTGACCTTGTCGCCGGTCAGCACATCGGCCGGCGGCTCCGACGGCGCATCCGAGGCCACTACCTTCAATTGATATCCGCCATCGGGAATCCGCGTTGCGTCGAAGCTGTACGCCGTGTCGCTGATCTTGTCCTTGAGCAGCCGCCACACCGTCTCGCCGTCGCCGCGAAGGTAGAGCGCGTAGATCAGGTTGTCGCCGTCGTCGTCGTGCGCGCTCCAGTGCGCGGTGACCGCCGTCCTGTCCTTGACGGCCGAAACGGAACTCGACGCGCTGCTGTCGAAGCTGACGGTGCTCTGTCCGCCCGACGGAAACGAGATCGTGATGGATTGCGGCGAGGAGACGGTGCTCTGCTGATTCAGCTTCGCACCGGGAACAACCACCAGGTTATCGACTACCGGGGCCGTGCTGGCTGGCAGGTAGTTGACGCCCACGCTGCCCAGGTTGCCGCCGGGTTGCAGTTCCACCTTCCATTGCAGGAAGCGCCCCGCCGGCGATGCCACCACGCCATCCTTCAGCGCCTGCCAGTCGTTCCAGCCGCGTGCCGGCTGGTCGATGTTGCCGGTGCGGGTGTAGAGCGCGTAGCCGCTTGAGCCCGGCTCCACCTCCACCCGCCCGAAGCTAGCAAAGTTGCCGGTATCCAGAACATCGCTGGCGTATTCGTGAGTCGTAGCCGATGTCCCCAACCGCACCAGCTTGCCCGTGTTGCCCGTGCCGATCAGCACGTTCGCGCCGTCCGCGGCCAGGCTCAGGCCCTGCTGGGCATCCAGGTGACCTACATCTGCATACTCTCCGTCGTCCTGAATCAGGAACAGCCGGCCGCGATTGCCGCTCAGCGCCAGCAGCCCGTCTTTGCGCTCCGCCAGCGCGTACACAATCTCGTCCTTGCCCGCCCACACCTTGCGCGGAGCTCGCCCCTCGGCCAGCGCGTAGATCTCGCTGCCTCCGGGAATTGATGTGCTTTGGTTGGCCGCGCCCAGCGAGCCCGGCTGTACCACAGTGATCGTCACCGTGCCCACACCCTGCACCGGCAACGGCGGCAGCGGGTTCTGCCCTTTGTCGCCCACGCAGGCCGCGTAGATGGTTCCATCGGGGGCAACCGCCAGCGACGTCACTTCGCGTCGCGGCGAATCGAACAGCACATAGCCCTTGCCCTCCGGGTTAATCCTGTAGACGAGCCCAGTCCCGTCCGAGCCGGCAATCAGGTTGCCCTTGCCATCCCACGCCAGCGAGCGGATGTGCGCCTCATCGGTCTTGAAAAACGTCTCCGCCGTCGAGCCCGGCTTGCTCGGATCGATACGGTACACCGCGCCAGGCCCTCCGGCAGCGATATACATCCGTCCCGCACGGTCGAACGTCAGGTCCCAGATGTAGTGCGCCCGCGACGAGGCTTTCCCCTCATCCTGACTGGTGCTGGTTGCAGCCAGCTTCCCGGCGTCAAACACGACGGTCGCGTTCTCATCCGTCTGCGTCTGCGTTGCATTGGGATTGAGCTTGTAGATCTTGCCGCTGGGCAGCGTCGCCGCATAGAGCGCGCCATCCGGACCGAAGCGCACCACCTGCACCGTCAGGTCCTTGGTCTTGAACAGCGGGAACGGCTTGTTGTCCTTGCCCACGCGCAGCACCGAAGCCGGCGACCCGGTCCCCAGAAAGGCGGTGCCACTCTTATCCACCGCCACCGACCACACGAAGGTCGAGGGCGTCGTCAGCAGCGGCGTCAGCCCCGGCCCCTGGCGCAGATGCCCGTCGCTGGTCAGCTCCACGCCCTGCGGCGTGCCCTTCTCAAATTCGGAGAGCTGCGACTGCGTCCACAGATGCGTGCCCTGGGCATGCAGGGTCGGCTGGTTCAAAGCAAGGAAGGCAAAGCTCAGCAGCAGGGGAGTCAGGAGAGCGGCGGCGGGGCGAAAAAGCTGGCGCGAAGAAGCACTCATGCTGCCGTTGAGTCTACTAGACTTGGCCGAAGCGCATCCATCACTCCGCCCTGCCCGCCGGTGCAGATCGATCCGCGAAAGAGGCAGACGGATAGCCCAGGTTTCACACCACCCAGCACAAAGGATGGGTGCCCCAGGTCTCGATTCTGAGACCTGGGAGAGCACTTGCCCTAACCAGGCTGACGCTTCAGCTCGAAACCTTGCGCAAGTGGCTCACCCAGATCCTTTGCGCAATCAGCCCCCACGATCGTGCGGGCGCCATTCACAATGTGCCTTTGCTTTTTGAGTGCGAGACACGCCCCCGCCTCGCTCCGCGCGCGAAAAATCCCGAGCAGCGGACGGTAGACGCTTGAAAACTGTGCCTTATTTCGAAGCGGATATTTTGAAGCGCCCAGCAGTGAGCCGCCGACCCCTGATCCCTGACCCGTGCCTACAGTTCCAGCACGTTGTCTTCGATCGCCAGCCGCACATTGCCGTCCGACTTGGCCAGCCGGCGCACCGCCTCCGGCTTGTCCACGCCCGCCTTCAGCATCACCAGCGCCACCGGCACGCTGCGCCCGGCGCTCTTGATGGTGTCCACCGCCTTGGCGCGGTCGATGTGGCAGGCGTCCATCAGAATGCGGATGCCGCGCTCCACCAGCTTGGAGTTCTGCATGTGCAGGTTGACCATCAGGTTGTCGTACACCAGGCCCAGCCGCGTCATCGCGCCCGTGGTGATCATGTTCAGGATCATCTTCTGGGCGGTACCGGCCTTCATGCGCGTCGAGCCGGAGATCACTTCGGGGCCCACCTCCGCCACGATCGTGATATCGGCCGCTCCGGCGAGGGGCGTGTTCTGGTTGCAGGTCACCGCCGCCGTCTTGGCGCCGCGGGCGCGGGCATAGGCCACCGCCGCCACGACATAAGGAGTCCGTCCCGAGGCCGAAACCCCGATCACCACATCCTTGCGCATCGGCCGCCGGCGGGCGATATCGCGCTGCCCCAGCTCTTCGGAATCTTCATTGACCTCGACCGCCGAGGCCAGCGCCTTGGGCCCTCCGGCCATGATGTACTGCACCTGGCCAGGCGCGCAGGAGTAGGAAGGCGGACATTCGGAGGAATCCAGCGCGGCAATGCGCCCGCTCGAGCCGGCGCCCACATAAATCAGACGCCCCCCGTCCCGCAGGCTGCGCGCGACCTGGTCGATAACCTGGGCAATCTCCGGCAAAGCCTTCTTGACCGCACCCGCAACCTTGGAGTCTTCATGGTTGATGATGCGCGCGATATCGATGGCCGACTTGGTGTCGAGTCCCTGCGAGGCCTCGTTGAGGCTCTCGGTGGTTAACTGTTGCAACAGGGAAGCCGGATCGCTACCGGTGCCATCTACATGCGCGCCCGCCGTTCCCGGCATCGTGGTGGTTACCATCAGTTTTGCCCCAGTGGGTTCATTGTATATGGAATCCTGTTATCGCCCAAGCCTTCCCCACCGGTGCGCCTGGCTCGGGCCCCTGCTGGTTGGACGCGTCCGCGCGGCAATCCGTTTCGGGACGAGCCGGCTCCCCCCGTGCCGCTTTGACACGCCCCCGCATTCTTTTCTCATTCCAATCTTGAGTCTTAGCCTGCCCCGCGGGAAGGTGGAGGTACGCGATTCGATAAGGCTCTCCTCATGAACTGGCTCGCTTTCGGCCACTCGCTTTTGACCGGCGAGGCGCCGGTGGAAGCGGCTGAGGAGCTGGGCAACAGCGAGTCGCGCGGGAGAACGAAACCATGAGGCTGCTCATTGCCGAGGACGACAAGGCGCTGGGAATGTTCTTGAGCCGCGGGCTGGAAGCCGACGGGCACCGCGTACGCCTGGTTCTGGATGGCGGCGCCGCCAGCGCGGCCTTTCGCGAGGACCTCCCCGACCTGACCATCCTCGATCTCAATCTGCCGATCAAGGATGGCGAACAGGTGCTCGAGGAGGTGCGCGCCCTCGATCCCGATCTGCCCGTGCTGGTGCTCACCGGCCGCCAGGAGGTGGAGACCCGGGTGCGATGCCTCGATCGCGGCGCCGACGACCTCATGCTCAAGCCCTTCAGCCTCCACGAACTTCGGGCCCGCTGCCGGGCCCTGTTGCGGCGCAAACGCGAAGCCCGCCTGCAACTCCGCGCCGGCGATCTGGAACTCGACCGCTTGGAGCACACCGCCCGCCGCGCCGGCCAGTCCGTCGAGCTGACCAACAAGGAGTTCGCGCTGCTGGAGCACCTGATGCTCAACCGCGGCCAGTGCATCTCGCGGGTCGAGTTGCTGGACGCCGTCTGGAACCTGGAGCCCGCCCAGACCACCAACATTGTGGATGTCTACGTAAATTACCTGCGCCGCAAGCTCAACGACGCGCCCCCGGGCCGGCTGGTGCGCACCGTCCGCGGACAGGGCTACATGATTCCCTCCGAGGCTGAGCTGGCTCTCGCCCATCTGCTTCCGGGCCGGGAACTGCCCCTGCCGGCGGACCAGGCGGATCGCCCGCGCGCGCATCCCGCCCTCCGTCCTTGATCTCTCTTCATTGTCCTCACCTTTCAGGAGACCGTCGCCATGCAGCAGACCCTGCCCGTTACCATGCTTCCCGTTCCGCCCCGTCTCCGGCCGCGCACCGCGTTGGTCGCCAGCGCCGACGGCAGCTTCCGCCAGCGCCTCGCTCAAGTCCTGATCGGCCTGCGCTGGCAGGTGCGCGAGGCCGAAGGCGGCGCCCAGGCCTGGGCCGAGGCTGAGACCTCCCACCCCGAGGCCATGATCGTCGATTCCTGGCTTCCCGATCTCGACCTGGAGGAGTTTTTGAAGGACTTCCGCGCCAGTTTTCCCGAGGTGGACCTGGTGGCCGCGGGCGGATCGTCTGCGCAGGACCATCCGCGCGGGCCCTACCGGCAGGAGTTGCTCTACGCCTTGCAGCACTGCCAGGACAACGATACGGCGGTATGGAAGGCTGCGCCCGTCACCCAGGAGCCGGCGCCCGTGAAAATCTGTGCTGTACTCCTTCCCACCAGGCCTGCCGCCGAAGTTCGCACCGAGAAGGACACCGCGGCCAGCGGCGAAAGGCTGCCCGAGCTGATCGGCAACGCTGCCTGCATGCTGGATGTGAGCCGCCGCGTCAGGCTGGTGGCGCCGCGCATGACTCCGGTGCTGATCGAAGGGCCCACCGGCTCCGGCAAGGAACTGGTGGCCGAGGCCCTGCACCGGCTTTCCACGCGCAGCCGCAAGCCGTTCGTGGCGCTCAACTGCGCGGCCATCCCCGAAGCGCTGCTCGAGGCCGAGCTCTTCGGCCACACCCGCGGCGCTTTTACCGGCGCGGTGCAGGGCAGGGTGGGACGCATCGAAGCGGCCGACGGCGGAACTCTGTTTCTCGATGAGATCGGCGAAATGCCGCCGGGACTTCAGGCCAAGCTGCTGCGCTTCGTGGAGTGCGGCGAGTTGCAGCGGGTGGGCGACAACGAGACGGTGCGGGTGGACGTGCGCATTCTTGCGGCCACCCACCGGCCGCTGGCGCAGCTGGCCGTGACCGGCGCCTTCCGCTCCGATCTTTACTACCGGCTGGCCGTCTTTCTCATCCGCACCCCGGCCCTGGCCGCCCACCTTGAAGATCTGCCGCTGCTGGTCGAGCACTTTCTGGCCCGTCTGGGGCGCGAGATGCCGGTCAAGCGCCTCGACGACGGTGCCCTCGCCAAGTTGAAGGCCCACGACTGGCCCGGCAACGTGCGGGAACTGGAGCACGTGCTCGAGCGGGCGGTGATTCTGGCCGGCGATGCTCCCCTGGTCACGGCCGCCGAGATCGACTTCGGAACCCTGGTGAATTGAGAGCAGAGAAAGGAGCCGGAAGCATGGAGATTGCAACGCGCATGAGCGAGGAACTCGGCCGCTATCTCGATCTGGCATCGGATCAGGCCAAGCTCACCGCCGCCAACATGGCCAACATCGATACCCCCGGTTACCGCGCCGTGGGCATGGACTTCGAAGCGGAGATGCGTGGCGCGCTGGCGGAGGTGGCGGCGGGCCGCTCCGCGCACCCGGTGCGGGTGTCGGAGGTGGACGGCCTGGTGGCCCGGCCCGATGGCAACGATGTCTCGATGGATCGCGAGAGCCTGAACCTAGCCGAGGCCCAGTTGCGCTTCAAGACCGGCGTGGCCTTGCTGCGCCAGGAGTATCAACGGGTGATGGATGCGATCCACGCGGATAAGTGAGACCCACGGCTCACGATTCACGAACCACGCATCACGAAGCACGAGGTGAACCATGAACCTCTTCGGACTGATGGATACATCGGGGAGCGCCATGCAGGCCGAGCGCATGCGCGCCGAGGTGGTGGCGGCCAACATGGCCAACGCCGAGACCACGCGCACCGCCGCCGGCGGTCCCTATCGCCGCCAGGAGGTGGTCTTTGCCGCCGACCGCGGCGATCCCAACTTTCTCGATTCGATCGGCAGTGCGATCTCTCGGCCCGGGCTGCCGCCGCTGCCGGGCGCCGGTGCGGTGGCGCCCGGGGTGCGCGTCGCCCGTGTGGTCGCGGATCCGTCGCCGCCGCTCAAGCGTTACGATCCCGGACATCCCGATGCGGACGGCGAGGGCTATGTTGCGTACCCGGACATTAATCCGCTCACAGAGATGGTGGACCTGCTGGGGGCGACGCGTGCTTACGGGCTCAACGGTTCGGCGGTGCAGGCGGAGAAGGGCATGATCGCCGCAGCGCTGGAGATCGCGAAGAGCTAGCCGGCAGTGTTCGGACGTCAGCCCGGGCTCGCGGATGGAGGGATCGTGTGGAGAGCTTTTCCTGAAGGGAGGAAATCATGACGATGGCCATCAATCCGGCAACCATCGCGGCATCCCTGCGCGCTGCGAAAGGTTTCGGGGTACCCGCGTCATCGGCGGAAGGGGCAGCGGGCGCGTGGAGCGCCGCCACTCCGTTTGCCGATCTGCTCAACGATGCGGTGGCAGATGTGAATACGTTGGAAGGCCAGGCGCGCTCCGCGGCCGAGGGGCTGATGACCGGCACGGGCGTCGATGTGCACCAGGCGGTGATCGCGACCCAGAAGGCGGAGATGGCCTTCGAACTGACGCTGGCCGTGCGCAACAAGGCCGTGCAGGCCTACGAGCAGGTCATCGGCATGCAGTTTTGAATTCGCAGCGATAGGCTTCCAGCGGCCAGCCCCCGTCTCCTTGCGGGAGTACGCGGCTGATCCAACACAGAAGCGAGCATCTGGAATCGAGGAACTGGCAGTTGTCTTATGGCGACCGGAACCCAATTGGAGAAGAGCGCTGTCCTCCAGCCGGCGCTTCCCGCATTCGGGGGGCGGCTGGAAGCGCTGTGGACCTTCGGCCGCTTGCGCTGGGCGGCCATGTCCGCGCGCCAGCGCCGCTGGACATCAGGCGTTCTCCTCGCTCTGGCCGCGCTGGTTGGCGGGCTCTTCTGGTACGGTCTGCGCACGGACTGGCGCACCCTTTACGACGGCCTCGATCCGGACGACGCGCGGCAGATCGGCACGATCCTCACCCAGGCGCAGATTCCTTACGATGTCGCCAACAACGGCGCAGGCATTCGGGTTCCGGCCCCGCAGATCGACAAGGCGCGTCTGGCCACCGCGGCCAAGGGCGGCGTCAAAAGCGGCCGCATGGGATTTGAGATCTTCGACAAGCCCAACTGGGTGGGCTCGGAGTTCGATGAGCAGGTGAACTACCAGCGCGCCCTGGAGGGCGAACTGGAGCATACCGTGGCCACGCTCTCCGATATTCAGTCCGCGCGCGTGCACCTGGTGCTGCCCCACGACTCGCTCTTTCGCGAACAGGAGCGGCCCGCCAAGGCCTCAGTGGTGCTCAAGCTGCGCCATCGCTCGCTGGCCGACGGAGAGGCCGACGCCATTCGCAACCTGATTGCCTCGGCGGTGGACGGGCTGACCCCGGACCATGTAGTCCTCGTCGATGCGGACGGGCACTTGCCGCTGGGGCCGAGGACCGCACAGATGCTCGAGCTCAGCGCCGAACAAGCGCTCGAAGACAAGCTGGTCTCCACCCTCGAGCCGGTCACCGGCCCGGGCAACGTGCGCGCTTCGGTCACCCTCGACTACAACCCCGCGGCCATGGACGAGACCCAGGAAACCTACGACCCCAACCAGACGGTGACGCTCTCGATGCAGCGCAGCGAGCAGTCCACCGGACCGCAGCCGGTGGCCTCCGGCGTCCCGGGAGCGGCCTCCAACGCGCCCAATACGCAGGCGCTGCCGGTGTATCCGCGGGAGAGCACGCCTCCGGCCAGCGCCAAATCGGAGTCGGGCACCTACGGGGCTTCGAAGACCGTCAAGCACGTCGTCGAAAATCCCGGCCGTGTGCGGCGGCTGACCGCAGCCATTGTGGTCAACGATCGACTGGTGAAGCCGGCTGGCAAGGACGGGCCGGCGGTGTGGCAGGCGCGCTCGCCCCAGGAACTGCGCGAACTGACCGCGCTGGCGCAGGCCGCGGTGGGCTTCGATCCGGCTCGCGGTGACGTGCTCAGCATGGAAGATATCTCCTTCGACGGCAATCGCGGCACGACGCCGCCTCCGCTGCCGCAAAAACTGCTCGACGTTGCCGAGAGCTCGCCGCTGCTGCTCAAGTATCTGTGCCTGCTTCTGTGCCTGGGGGCGGTGCTGGCCTTCGGCGTGCGCCCCGCGCTCCGTCAGATGGGAAAGCCCGGTGCGGCTCGCTCCGGCAGCGGAAAAGCGCTCGCCGCGGCGCAGCCAGACCCTCAGGCGTTGCGCGCGCAGCAGCCGGGCGCGGAGCCGGAGCGCAGCCAGAACCAGGAGATCTTCGAGCAGGTAACGGCACAGCTGAAACGCGAGCCCACCCAGAGCTCGCGCCTGTTGCAGAGCTGGATCCATTCGGAGTAGAGCGTGCCCATGGAAGCTTCCGCAGAAAGGACCGACCAGGCGAAGGAAACGGCGGCGCCGCGCAGACGCCGGTCTTCGGGCATGAGCGGGCTGCGCAAGGCGGCGGTGCTGCTGGTGGCTGTGGGCGAGGAGTTGGCTCGCGAGGTGCTGCGCGTATTGCCCGACGCGGACGTGCAGAGGCTCGCCGAAGAGATGGCCGATCTGCGCGGCATCACCCCCGATCTGGCCTCCGATGTGATGGAGGAGTTCTGGCAGCTGCTCGAGACGCAGAACTTCATGGTGCACGGCGGACTCGACTACGCCAGCCGCCTGCTGGTGGATACCTTCGGCAAGGCCCGCGCCGACAACCTGCTGATGATGGTGCGTCAGTCGCAGGAGGCCGCGCAGGGCAATCTGGCCAAGCTCCAGCGCACCGATCCCCAGCAGCTTGGCAAGCTGCTCGACGCCGAGCATCCGCAGACCATCGCCCTGGTGCTGGCCCATCTCGATCCGCTGCGCGCCTCTATGGTGCTCGACAACCTGAGCGAGGAGCATAAGGTGGTGGCCATTCAGCGCCTGGCGGAGATGCGCCAGTTCTCCCCGGAGATGGCGCAGAAGGTGGCGCACATCCTGCACCGGCGCCTGGAGAATATGGGCGACTCGGCGCGGCGCAGCTACTCGGGCTTCAAGGCGGTGGCCGACCTGCTCAACCGCCTCAACGCCGATCAGGCCCGGAAGATCCTCGAAACCGTCGAGCAGGAGCAGCCGGAGCTGGCGCTCAGCATCCGCAACCTGATGTTCACCTTCGAAGATCTGATCGCGGTGCCCTCGGCCAGCATCCGCGAGATCGTCTCCGGAATCGACAAGCGCGTGCTGGCCATGGCGCTGCGCGGGGCAAACGACGAGCTGCGCGCACAGATCTTCAAGGCCATGAGCTCGCGCGCCGCCGAGATGCTCAAGGAAGACATGGAGGTGCTGGGCCCGGTGCGCTCGCGCGAGGTGCAGGCGGCCCAGCAGGAGATTCTCAATCTGGCCCGGCGCCTCGAAGCCGAGGGCAAGATCATCCTCAAACTCGAAACCGGCGACGAGATGCTGGCTTGACGGCGAGACGCCGCCGGGCAAGCGCCCTAGTGGTGAATGGAGAAGCGTGGCGAAGATGCCGGCGGAGCGGAAGAAGATCGAGACCTTCTTGTATGAGGAGTGCCCGGGAATGGCCGCCGCCCCCTCGTGGACGGGCTGGGGCGCCGTGCCGGACCTCGCCGCACAAGGCCGCAGCGATCCACCTTCGCAGGAGCCTGGGGTGGGGCAGGCTGCTTCGAGCCGAACCCCGGAGGCCGTTGCCGAAGAGTTGCAGCGTGCCTTCGCGGAGGGCCGGGAGCGCGGCATCGACGAAGGGCGGCGGCAGGAGAGCGAAGCGCGCGCCGCGGCCGAGGCCGCCTGGCAGGACGAGCGCATCCGCCGCGCCGCGGAACTGGTCGATGCGTTCGCCCGCGCGCGCGACCGCTATCTGCGCGAGGTGGAGCAGGAGGTGGTGAAACTGGCCGTGACGGTGGCTGCGCACATTCTGCGTCGCGAAGCCCAGACCGATCCGCTGCTGGCCATCGGCGCTGTGCGCGCTGCGCTCGGCCAGATCGCTGCCGCCGGCGAGGTGCGGCTGCTGGTGCCCGCCTCCGATGTCGATCTCTGGACCGAGGCCATCGCCCTGCTCCCCCATCTGAGCCTCCGCCCCAGCGTGGTAGCGGCCGAAGAGATGCAGCCCGGCGACTGCCGCATCGAGAGCTCTTTGGGCTGGGCGGATCTTGGTATCCGCACCCAACTCGGCGAGATGGAACGCGCGCTCTTCGAGGCGTCGGATCGGGCGCCGGAGGCGGCGCAATGAGCGGCTTGCTCGCCCGCTATCGCAGCCGGGTCGAGCATCGGCTTACCTGGCGCTGGCGCGGTCAGGTGCTCGAATCCATGGGCCAGACCATCGAGTCGGCCGGCCCGCCGGCTTCAGTGGGCGAGTGTTGCCGGATCCTCGATGCGGCGGGCCGCGTCCACGCTGCCGAGGTCATCGGCTTTCGCGGCGCGCACGTGCTCTCCATGCCCCTCGAGGGCAGCGAAGGCATCCGCTTCGGTGACACCGTGGAGGCCTTGGGCGCGCATCCCGAGATCGCCGTCGGTCCCGGCCTGATCGGCCGCGTGCTCAATGCCCTGGGAGAACCCATCGATAGCGGAGCGCCGCTGCTGGCCGAATCGCGCCAACCCCTCGAGGGCCGCGTCCGCTCCCCATTGGAGCGCATGCCCATCCGCCTGCCGCTGGGCACCGGGATTCGCGCCATCGATGCGCTGCTGACCGTGGGCCGCGGACAGCGCGTGGGCATCTTCGGCGGTTCGGGAGTGGGCAAAAGCACCCTGGTCGGCATGATGACCCGCAACACCGAGGCCGATGTGACCGTGGTGGGTCTGGTGGGCGAGCGCGGCCGCGAGGTCGGCGAGTTTCTGGAGGGCGCGCTCGGCAAAGAAGGATTGGCGCGGGCTGTGGTCCTGGTCTCCACCTCCGACCAGTCGCCGCTTCTGCGCCTGCGCGCAGCTATGGCGGCGACCACCGTGGCCGAGTTCTTCGCCGCCCAGGGCAAGCACGTTCTTCTCGTGCTCGACTCCCTTACCCGTTTTGCCATGGCTGCGCGCGAGATCGGGCTGGCCGCCGGCGAGCCGCCCACCGCTAAGGGCTACACGCCCTCTGTCTTCACCCGCCTGGCCCGGCTGATCGAGCGCAGCGGCCAATTTCAGGCAGGCTCGATCACCGCCTTCTACTCGGTGTTGATGGAGGGCGACGACCAGCAGGATCCGCTGGTCGACGCCGTGCGCTCGCTGCTCGACGGCCACATCGTGCTCTCCCGCGCGCTGGCTGCCGATGGCGGGTATCCACCCATCGATGTACTCGACTCGATCAGCCGCCTCATGCCGGCGGTGGCCGCGCCGGAGCATCGCGAACAGGCCGCCGTGGCGCGCCGCCTGCTGGCTGCCTACGCGCGCTCCGAGGATCTGGTGCGCATCGGCGCGTACAAGCAGGGCTCGGATGCCGAACTCGACCGCGCCTTGCAGGCCCGCCCCCTGCTGCAAGCGTTTCTCCTGCAGGACGCGCACGAGGAGACCTCCTTCCAGGAGAGCCTCACCCGCCTCGCCCGCCTCGCAGCGGAGCTCTGACGATGGCCGGCTCCCACTCTCTGCGCCGCCTGCTCGAGGTGCTTCACCTCCAGGAAGAGCAGGCCCGCCGCGCGTGGGCCGAGGCGGCAGCACAGAAGCAAGGCCTTGCGGCAGCGCGGGAACGCGCCGGCGCACGCGAGCGCGCGGGACGCCGCCTCGTGGCCGCCAGCGCCTACAGCGGCGCGCTCGCCGACCGGGTGGCGGCCCTCGAAGAAGTTCGCATCGCGCACCGCATCGACGCTATGCTCGCCCCTCGCCTTCAGGCAGCCGAGGAACTGGAAGCATCGGCCCGCGACGCCTTCCTCGCCCGGCGCATCGAACGCCGCCAGGTGGAACTGTTGCTGGAGACCGCCGAACGGACGGCCGCGCGCGAGGAGGCGCGTCGCGCCCAGCGTGCTGCCGACGATCTGCACCTGGCACACTCGCCACGGGCCTGCGAAACTGACACGCAGTAGCCTCCCGGCCCTCCCTCTTCGGTCGCAGAGGAAGACACTTGAGCCCCGCCGAACACCCATCGCAAGCTGGTCTTCCGATTCGGATTCGCAGTCCCGATTCTGATAGCTCTCTAACCGATCTCCTGCCACCTTTGGCATCTCCCCTGCATTTCTCCTCCGCATGTCAGTTGCGGCACATCTCCCCGCGGGCGGGGCTACTTGGGCAGGTGGAGCTTCTTGGGCGGGTGGAGCTTCTTGCGCGTGTGGAGCTGATTTCTTTGCAGGGGAGGCCCATCGGCCGGTCACCGGGGCCCGTCTCGTGAGGGGTGGTGATGCCCCCAAGTCCTCGGCGGCGGAGAGCAGGTTAGCGAGAGACAATGCTGCGGCGGCGGGAGAAGCAGCCGGCGCGCCGGCAGCGCAGGCCGCCACCTG
>DAIDLI010000141.1 GCA_027449545.1 Acidobacteriaceae bacterium
CATGGCGGAGATGCACCGCGAAATTTTCCGCGCGATCCGCGCCCGCGATGCCGCCGAGGCGCGCAAGCAGATGGAAGAGCACTTGCGCGTGGCAGAAGACGCGCAGAAGGCCGAACCGCGGCGTCCGCTGCCGCCCGGCTCTTTTCAGCAGGACGGCGAAAAGAAGCTTGCGGCGGCGCACTCCGACTAGCGGCAGCAGCAATTCCAGCGGAGTGGTGCTGCCAAATTCAGCTGCCGATCACCGGCCAGCCGCTGACCCAGGTCAATTTCCGGAGCCACACAAAGGGGACGCCGCCCTTGGCGATGTTCTGTGCGTGGAAGACGAGCAGGCTATCGCCGGTGGAGGAGTCCACGTAGGCGGTGCCGCCGCCGGGGGCGTTCCACTGGCTGTTGCCCTCGAGCAGCACAGTACCGCCGCCGTTGAGCATTGCGGTGCCATCCTCATCCACAAAAGGTCCGTGAGGGCTGGTTGAACGTCCTACCGCCTCTTTGTAGTTATCTTCGGCCATGGTAGTCCGGCAGCAGTAATCGACTGAGACAAAGAGATAGTAGTAGTCGCCATGCCGGACGAGAGATGCGCCCTCGATGGGATTGTGCGGCACACCGGGGCGGGTGGCCAGGTTGTACTGCGTGGGATTGGAGGCCAGCAGCATGCCGGTCTCCGGATCGATCTGGCGCTGTTTGATGCCCGTCCAGTAACTGCCGAAGGTGAGCCACACGCTGCCATCGGTATCGACCAGGATGGTGGGATCGAGAGCGTTGAAGTCGTCACCGGGGCCGGATTCAAGCACCAGGCCGCGATCTACCCACTTGTATGCCGGGTCGCTGGGATCGAGGGTCGTGTTGGTGGCGAGGCCGATCACCGTCTGGTTGGAGCCGAGCGTCGATCCGCAGTAGTAGACGTGATAGAGGCCGTCGAAGTAGGAGATATCCGGCGCCCACAAGCCGACGATTCCCGGCACCGCGCGAGTGACCCATTGCGGCATGGCTCCCGGGAAGACGCTCCCGCAGCGGGCCCAGCTTATTCCGTCCTGAGAACAGTGGATGGGGAGATGACCCGAGCCCGGGAATCCGGTGACGTCTGTATTGAACTCGTAGTAAGAGGACCCCTGGCGGATGATGCTGGGATCCAGTACCGGATCGACACTGCCGGTGAGAGAATAGTGCGCAAGCGACGTTGCCTGTACGTCGTACGACAGATTCCCGTCCATCGTTGCGGAGCAGGAACAGAACAACAGGGAGAGGACGGAGGCCAGGCACACGCCCGCCACCCGCTTGACGCACAGCATGGGGAAAAACCTTTAAGGTGATGTCCCCATTATACGGACGATGCGGCGGGATGCAAGTCGCCAGTGATGGTTGCATGCAAGCCCCGATGAATGGTGCGGGCGGCGGCTGGCTGCGGCTCGCTATGCGAGGAGCAACTTGCTCGAAAGGGGGGGAATCCAAGAGAACAGTCCGCAAGGGCGTTAAGTAGTGTCATTGCAATCTAACTTTTTCTGTGCCAACCGAGTGGGCCGCGGCCTCTGGGTTAACTGAGGCAGTACGATCGAACCGGCTGATTGATGGAGCCGCGCAGTAGCCTCAACGTCTTTATAGGATCTTGGCAGCTGCGAGGATTTTGACATCTGTTGAGCAAGACCGAAAGGACCCATGGGAACGACCGAGCAAACAGCAGTCATCATCGGCGCTGGTCCGGCAGGGCTGACTGCGGCGTTGGAATTCTGCCGGAAAACTTCGATCCGCCCCATCGTGCTGGAGGCCAGCGACCGCATCGGCGGCATCTCTTGCACCATTCGCCATAATGGCAATCGCATTGACATTGGGGGCCACCGGTTCTTTTCGAAATCGGATCGGGTGATGGACTGGTGGACGGAGATCATGCCAGTTGCACCGGAAGATTGCGAGCGAAGCGCCTCGATCTCCTACCAGAACCAGAAGCGGTCGCTTGCGGAGATCAAGCAGCCCTCCGGGCCACAGCCCAGCGATCCGGATGACGTGATGCTGGTGCGGCCGCGCAAGAGCCGGATCTACTTCATGCGGTCGTTCTTTGACTACCCGCTTTCGCTCTCTCCAGCAACGCTGCGCAAGCTGGGATTGTTTCGGACCTTCCGCATCCTGGTGAGTTACCTGAAAGCGCAGATGCAGCCGCGCCGCCCGGAAAAGTCGCTACAGGATTTTCTGATCAATCGGTTCGGGCGCGAGCTCTATCTCACCTTTTTCAAGAGCTACACGGAGAAAGTATGGGGCGTGCCCTGCGAACAGATCTCCGCCGCGTGGGGAGCACAGCGCATCAAGGGCTTGTCACTGCGCAAGGCGGCGGCGCACTTCTTCCGCAAGCTGGTTGCGCAGAAAGGTAACACCGGAGATATCCGCCAGAAGGAAGCGGAGACTTCGCTCATTGAGCAGTTTCTGTATCCCAAGTTTGGGCCGGGCCAGTTGTGGGAGCGAGTGGCCGCGCTGGTGGAAGAGAACGGTGGAGAGGTTCGACTGCGCTGGAAGGTGAGCGGGCTGCAGGTGGAGACCGGTCCCGACGGCGCCAAGCGGATCACCTCGGTTGAGGCGCTCAATCCGCAGGGCGAACGGGTGACGATTCGCGGCGACTATTTCTTCTCGACCATGCCAGTGCGCGAGCTGCTGCGCGCCATCGATGAGCCGGCGCCTGCTGCGATTCGGGAGATCTCGGAGGGGCTCCAGTACCGGGACTTCATCACGGTGGGGCTATTGGTGGATCGCCTGCTCATCACCGAAGCAGACGGCTCGCCGGTGAAGGATACCTGGATCTACATCCAGGAGCCGGATGTATTGGTAGGCCGCCTGCAGATCTTCAACAATTGGAGCCCGCACATGGTGGCCGACCCCTCCAAGGTGTGGATCGGGCTGGAGTATTTCTGCTACGACAGCGATCCGTTGTGGAAGATGGGGAACCTGGAGATTGCCAAGTTTGCCATCAGGGAAGTGGCCTCGATCGGCATTCTGAATGAAGCAGAGGTTCGCGACTTCTGTGTCTATCGCGTGCCTAAGACTTACCCGGCTTACTTTGGCACCTACGATCGGTTCGACGAAGTCGTCCGGCACATGGAGCAATACGAGAACCTGTTTTTGGTCGGCCGCAATGGGATGCACAAGTACAACAACCAGGACCACTCCATGCTGACCGCCATGATGGCGGTGGAGAACATCGCGGCCGGTGTGAAGAGCAAGCAGAACCTGTGGGAAGTGAATACTGAGCAGGAGTATCACGAACAAAAGGCAGAGGAGCCCCGGGTTGCGGCCCAGGCGCCGGTGCAGGCGATGCCGCCCAGGAAGCCCGACGAAGAGATCGCTGCATGAACGAGGTCGATTCTCTGGAAGCGAGGCCGGGGACGGTGCACAGACCGGGAGGCGCTCTTCGCCAGTTTGCCTGCACGCTGCAAGGTGCTTTGTAGCTACATCCGTGGGTGAGCTTTGCGCTCTTCTCTGCCTTCTACTTCGCCATCGTCAGCGTGCTCTCGTCGATGAAGCTGCTGTGGCTCGACGAGTTGATCACGCTGCATGTGGCCCAACTGGGGTCGCTCGATGCGATCTGGCACGCTCTAGGGCGCGGGGTCGATCCGAACCCACCGCTGATGTACCTGCTGGTGGAGGCCTCGGCGCACCTGTTTGGGCATCACGAACTCGCTTATCGGCTGCCGGCTGCTGTGGGCTACTGGGTGGGCATCCTGTCGCTCTTTCTCTACTTGCGGCGCCTGGTTCCGCAGACATGGGCGCTGGCGGGTGCGGTTCTTTCCACCACCATGGCGGCCTTCGAGTACAGCTACGAAAGCCGCTCTTACGCCGTGTTGTATGGCATGGCAATGCTGGCGGTGCTGTGCTGGAGTTGGACGGCAGACCGGGCTACGCCGCGCTGGGGTCGGTGGCTTTCGCTGGCCGGCATGATTTTCGCGCTGGCAGTGGGAATTTCGGTGAACTACTTTGCCGTGCTTGCCTTTCTGCCGATTGCGTTTGGCGAGGCCGCGCGAACGCTTCGGAACTGGCAGAGATCGCGCCAGCCTGACGAATCGCGTATGGGGGAGCGTCTGTGGCGGTCGCTCGATCTGCGTGTGTGGCTCGCGCTCTTGATTGCGGCGACACCGCTGCTCCTCTACCGGCCGCTGATTGAGCACTCGATTGCGGAGTTTGCGCCATACGCCTGGAACAAGGTTTCGTGGGGCCAGGTCTGCGACTCCTACACCGAAATGGTGGAGATGATGCTCTACCCGGCGCTGGCGCTGTTCGCCATCGCTATTGCTCTGCGCCTGCTGGCCGGACGGACCCGGCACATCTGCGCTGTCTGCCGCGCCGGGCTGCTGCCGCGCTGGGTGGCGCCGCTCGTGGCGCGCGCCTCGGACCGGCTGGCGATTCCGTTGCATGAGGGCGTCGCGGTCTTCTGCCTGATGGCTTATCCAATCCTGGGATATATCGTGGCCTCCACGCGTGGCGGCATGTTATCGCCGCGTTTTGTGATCCCGGTCTGTTTCGGATTTGCCATCGCCATCACGCTGGTGGCATTTCAACTGTTCGGCCAGTTCCGGCCGGCGCCGGCGGCGATGCTGTGCCTGGCGCTTGCCTGGCTGATCTGCCGTGAGTCTTACGTAGGCTATTGGTATGAGGAGCAGAAGCAGTCTTTTTACAAGGTGGTGGCCCGGCTCCCACAGGCCGAGGCCGCTGCGCCTCCGGGATCGCCGATCGTGGTCCCCGATCCGCTGATGGTGCTCACGTTCCGGCATTACGCGCCTCCGGCGGTTGCCTCGCGTGTGGTTCTGCCGCTGGATTTTCCGGCCATCCGGTTTTTCCGCCACGACGACTCGCCTGAAGAGAATCTCTGGCACGGACGAGATCTGATTTACCGGCTGCCCATTGTGCCGCTGGCCGACTTTCAGAACATGGCGGGCAAGTACTTGATTCTGGCCAGCGACGGCAACTGGTTCCTCGACGATCTTGCCGTGCACCATTTCCCCTTTTACCGGCTCGACATCAACACGCGCGCGGGAGCGATCGGCGGGTTTACGCCGCTTGCGCACGGCACGCCCGCCTTCTATGTCGGATTCGGAGGTGCAACTCCGCCATCGTTGCTGTCCGATCTCAATCGCCCTGTGCCCTTTCAGGCGGTTGGCAATCTGCCCAAGGCAAAGACGTACACGATTCCCAAGATGATGAATTGAATGAGCGCGCAGGCCCAGCTACGTCCGCATCTCGTCCCGGAGCCCGGGCAAAAGCGTACCCGTCGCCGCATCTATTTCGTCTTGGCTGTTGGCCTGATTCTGGGTGCGGGAGCGTGGGCGTGGCCCGTGCATGAACGCACCGTGCCCATACGGACGGTCAGGCCCAGCTATGCGAACATTGCCACCTCCGTATCATCCACCGGGGTTGTGGTGCCGGTTCAGGATTTCCAAGCGCGCGCCAACTTCTCAGGGATCGTGCAAAAGATTTACGTGCACGTAGGGGAAAAGGTGCATGCCGGGCAGATGCTGATCCAGATGAAGGACCAATACGCCCAGTCGCGGCTCGATGCTGCGCGTGCCGCACTGCAAGCAGCGGAGCTGAAGCTGGAGAATGCCGAGCAGAACGGCACGCTGGATGAGCGCATCGGCTACCGGGAGGACTTGGTGAAGGAACAGGCCGAGCGCGCCAGCGCGGCTGCCGCGCTGGCGACGCTCAAAAAACTGGAAGCGCGCGGCAGCGTGTCGCAGGCGGAGGTGCAGAATGCGCAGCAACGCCTCAAGCTGGACAATGCGGCATTGATTGCTCTTCGCCAGCGCATGACACACCGTTACAGCGCGGCAGATATTGAAGACCTGAAGGCAAAAGTTCGCGCCGACCGCGATTCGGTTGCCGCTGAGCAGGTCTCCTGGGGCAACGCCAATGTTTCCACCCCGATCGCGGGCACGGTCTACATTATTCCGGTTCGGCCTTACGACTTTGTCGCCGGGGGCGGGGAACTGATGCACGTAGCGGACTTGCGGCATCTGGAGGTGCGCGCCACTTTTTACGAGCCGGATATCGGCAAGCTGAAGCCGGGTCAGCCGGTGATTATTCACTGGGAGGGAGATCCCACCAAGTCATGGGAGGGCAAGGTCGTGACTGCGCCGATGGCGGTGGATCGCAACGGACCGCTCACCGTCGGACTCTGCATCATCGCGCTCACCAGCCCGATCAACGGCCTGCCGGTGAACAGCAGCGTGAGCGTCAAGGTGCTGTCGCGCCAGCATGGGCATGTACTGACCATTCCGCGCCAGGCGTTGCACGGATTTGGAGCCAGCACCTACGTGCTGCGCGTTGTCGGTGACCGGCTGCGGAAAACACCGGTGAAAACGGGATTGTTTAACGCCATGCACGTGGAGATCGTGAGCGGGTTGAATGAGCACGATGTGGTTGCCCTGGGCGCGGTGGGGGATGCAACGCTCCGTCCCGGTCTGCGCGTGGATGTTTCGCAGCATCATTGATGGACTCGTTTATGAAGCACAATTCCATTTTGGTCGCCTGTATGATGGCAGTTCTGGTTCCGGCGCTGCCGGCGGCGGCGCAGGTGTCTTTTTCCCAGGCCATCGATCGCGCTTTGCAGAACAGCCCGCGGGTCAAAAGCGCGGAGGATGATCTGAAAAAGGCCCAGGCCGAGGTCGGGGTGATGAAAGACATCTACGTGCCCAGCGTGGTGGTGGGCGCAGGGCTGGGCACGGCTTACGGCATCATGCTGACGGTCCCAACCATCTTCACGGTCACGGCCCAGTCTCTGGTCTACAGTCCGCAGCAGGCTTCCTACATCCACAGTGCGAAGTACGATCTGCAGGCTGCCAAGTTCGCGCTTGCCGATGCGCGCGAACAGGTGGCCGAGGATGCGGCAGTCAGCTATCTGACCCTGAATCACGACCAGGAGGCACTGGCCGCGCTTTCGCAGGAGTCAGACGACGCGCTGAAGATGGTGAGCATTGTCGAAGATCGTGTGGCCGCGCACCTGGATGCTCCGATGGATTTGAAGAAGGCGCGCCGGGACGCGCTGGAGATGCGGTTGCAGCTTTTGCAGATGCAGGACGATATGGATGCGCAGGCGACTCACCTGGCGGAACTGACCGCGCTACCGCGGAGCCAGATGGTTGCGCAGGCGGATAGCATACCGGATCTGCCGGACATCGCAGGCCTGGACAGCAATCATCTGCCTGAGACCCCAGGCATGCGGGCCGCGGAGGCAGGCCAGAAGGCGCGTGAGCTTCGGGCCCGCGCCGACGCGGAGTATACCTGGCGGCCTAACATCGGCTTTGGCGCGCAGTATGGGCGCATCAGTCCCATTGAGAATGTTGGGGAGTTCTACAATTTGCACGGCGAATACAACACCGTCTCCGTCGGAGTGCAGTTCACCTTTCCGCTGCTCGACAAGGTGCGCATGGCCACGGCGAAACAATCTGCGGCCGACGCTGCGCACGGAGCGACGGACATTGAAGCCCAGCAGCAGGCTCTTGCCGAGGGTGTGCGCAAGCTGGGACGCGCCACCACGGAACTGAGCGTCAAGGCGCAGCTTGCGGATCTCGACTACGGCATCGCTCAGGATCAGCTTCAGTCGGTGCTTATCGCCGAACACGCTTCCAGCGGCGGCCCGGTGTTGACGCCTAAAGACGAGGAAGGGGCGCGCATTCAGGAACGGCAGAAGTATCTGGAGATGCTGAATACGCGGCTGGATGCGGCGCGCGCCAAGATCGACTACCTGCGGCAGACTGGGCAGCTGGAACAGTGGCTGCAATCCCTGCACATCTCCGCAACGCTGCCTCACTGAGTGCTGAATGCAACTGCCGATTTCGAATGCCGCAACCCAGCTCCGCCTGGTTCATCCCACCGAAGATTCGCCTTTGTCCGTGCCACACCCCGGTGTGCGGACGATGCCGCGCCGCAGGTCTGCGGTGGCGGAAGGCGCGCTGGCGACGGCTGTCCTGGCGGTCATCGCGCTGCTGATTCACGGTTATCATCCGTATGCGGAAGACGGAGGACTCTATGTTTCCGCCATTTTGAAGGCGCTGCATCCGCCGCTTTATCCCCGTTGGGGCGAGTTCGTTACCGTGCAGATGCAGTACTCGCTTTTCCCGAGGCTGATGGCGGAGCTGATTCGGATTTCTGGATTGCGCGTCTCGGTGACGGTCTTTCTGCTCCACATCCTCAGCATCTGGGCCACGCTCTTCGGAGGCTGGCTGGTTGCGGCGCGGTGTTATGCATCGCGGCAGGCGCGCTATGGGGCCGTATCGCTGCTGGCGCTGTGGCTGACGATTCCGATTGCCGGCACTTCGCTGCTGCTGATGGACCCCTACTTGACGGCGCGCAGCATCTCCACGCCGTGCGGCGTGGTGGCGCTGGCTGCGGCTCTCGACATGGCTGCCGCGATCCGGAGAGGAGGCCCGCTCCCGTGGCGCAGCGTAGCTGGGTGCCTTTTCTGCCTCTGTCTGGCGTGCAGCGTTCATCCACTGATGGGCGGTTTCACCGTTTGCCTGCTGGCCCTGCTGCTTGCCTTCTCTGCGCCGCATGCGAGGACGCGGGTCTTGTGGGGGGCAGGATTTTGCCTGTTCGGCGTGGCGGTCTCTGCCTGCCTGTACTGGTTCGGGCCGGTCGCCACGGCGAATTACTTCCGCGTGGAGCACACGCGCACTTACTGGTTCCTGCACAATTGGCATTGGTACGAGATCGCCGGTCTGATTGCTCCGCTGCTGCTGGTGGAACTGCTTACCCAGCGGAAGATGCGGCGGGGAAGGGATGCGAGCCGCTGGATAGCGCACATGGCTGTGGCTGCCGGGCTTACAGCGATGCTGGTGGCGTTGCTGTTTGCCGGGAATTCCTCGCATTCCTATGGAGTGGCCCGGATGCAGCCGCTGCGCATCTTCCACCTCATCTACATTGCGATGATCCTGATCGTGGGCGGCACTGTGGGAGAACGCCTGCTGGTTCGGCGGCCGTGGCGCTGGGCGGCCTTGTTTCTACTCTTCGGCGGCCTGATGTTTTACGTGCAGCGGTGCACATTCCCTGCATCCGGCCAGCTTGAACTGCCCTGGAATCCTCCACCCAATCAATGGGAGCAGGCCTTCCTGTGGATTCGCGGAAACACACCGCGGCAGGCGCTGTTTGCACTGGACGCCAACTACATCACCGAGCCGGGAGAAGATGCGCAGTATTTCCGCGCCATCGCGCGGCGCAGCGCTCTCGCCGACTACTCGAAGGACGGCGGCCTGGCGGCCATCGATCCGCAGCTTGCTGACGCCTGGACAGAGGCCGAGAAGGCACAAGCTGGTTTGGATGCGGAGACGGATGCGCGAAGGATCAGCGTGCTGCGGCCCCTGGGTGTTTCATGGATCGTCCTGCCTTCCGCAGCGAGCACCGCTTTTTCCTGTCCTTATCGCAATCCTCTCGCCAAGGTTTGTCTGCTGCCCGAGGGCTTCCGGTAGAACCTCGCAATGCGATGCGTGCGCTCTAGGGCGTAATGGATTCACTGTCCGGTTGAGGATGCTTCCAGACCGGGGCCCGCTCCTGTGGGACGGCCTTGCGCTCTTCTCCGCGTCCGCCCCAGCGCTCCTTGAGGCGCAGAAACGGGGTTTCGTACCAGCGAAAGCTTGCCCAGCTCAACAGCCACACCCAGGCAAAGACGGCGGCGTGGATCAGCCAGGCTGGGACCATGGGTTTGGTTGCGTCGATCACGATGCGATCGCAGTCATAGAAGAGCAGGTGATAGACATAGAAGCCGTAGCTCACGCGACCCAGGTGCTGAAGCGGCCTCCAGGCGAGTGCCTTGCCAAACCATGCCGCTCGCAGGCTCAGCGCTAACACTCCACACGCAGCCAATCCCACCACCGTCAGCCCCCAGGTCTGCATCCATCCGGCAAAGGTGCTGCCGTGGAACAGACCCCAACGCCAGTCGGCGGCCGCGAGAACGCCGACCGCCGCTGCCGTTGCCGCGGCGATGGTTCCGGTGCGCAAGCGTGCGAAGCCACCGGGACCGCGCACCCAAAGTGCCAGCCCTGAGCCGGCCAGCAGCGCATCGGGTCGCGTGAAGGTCCAGAAGTAGAGTTCATCGGCGCGGATCCACGGCGAGGGCAAGGAGAAGTACAGTGCAACCCGCACGGCCAGGAGCGCCCCTATGCCCGCCAGGCACAGGTTCAGGAGTCTCTCCCGCCGTCGCAATGTCCAGATGATGAGCGGCCAGATGAGGTAATACTGCTCCTCTACGCACAGGGACCAGTAGGGGCCGAGGCGCAGGACAAGATGCTCGCGCGCGATGTGGATGACGGCCGGGATCACATCAAAATGACCGTGCTTCCATCCCGCCGTGAGAGCGTAGGCGCTGAGATAGTTGCCCAGATAGGCCGGCCAGGCGAGAAAGCCTGCCTGAAAATGCCCCTGCGCCAGCATGAAGACCAGCAGCACGCACCACAGGCCCCAGTAGAGCGGAAAGATGCGCAGCGCCCGCCGGATGTAGAAGTTCCGAAAGTAGTGTCGCTCGTCGAGGCTGTCGAAGAGGATTCCCGTGATCAGAAATCCGGAGAGCGCAAAGAACAGGTCCACGACCGTCCACCCCCACTCTCCGGGGGAGTGCGGCACGATGCGGTAATGGAAGCAGAAGACCGAGGTTATGGCCAGTGCGCGCAATCCGTCGAGCGGCGCAAATCGCTTTTTTTCAGGAGACAAACAGCCCTGCCGTCTTTCGATGGAATCGTGTTCAACCCTTCCCGTATGGTTCAGATGGCCCTCTCAGCAGGGTTGTTGCTCGCCGCGAGCCCCGCCGCCCGAGAAGAGCCATGTGCGCGGAAAACTCCTGGTGCCGCCTCATGATGCCGGATCAGATCGCCCTCTTCCATGCAAACGGCAATCGCGGCCGCGGACTTGTCAGTACAATCGATTGACAATGATTGCAATTGGTAATTACCATTTCGCCGGAACCACTACGTCCTGGCGCGCACTCGCGTCTCGCCTTCGAAAAGGATCCCGTGTCGAAACTTCTGTCAATTAGCTCGCTGACCCGGCCCGTTTTTGCCCTCTGTACCGCTGCCGCTTTGCTAACGGGTGTTCTGGCTGCGCAGACCGCCGCCCCCGTGCACAGCCAACCGCAGGTCGTGCCACCGCCGCCTCCCATCCTGCTGGGCGCGGCTTGGTACCCGGAGCAATGGCCGGAGTCCCGCTGGGAAGCCGATCTGCAACTGATGCAGAAGGCGCACATTCACCTCGTGCGGGTGGCGGAGTTCTGCTGGGCCTGCCTGGAGCCGAAGGAGGGGCAATACCAACTCGATTGGCTTGAGCGTGCGATTGATCTCGCGGGCAAGCATGGCATTTATGTCGTGCTGGGAACACCCAACAAGCGGCCGCCCGAGTGGATGATCCAGAAGTATCCCGGCATTCTTGCCACACCCGATGAGGTTCAACGCCCCAACAGCGAACGAAGCACCTTCAATTTCAGCAGTCCCCGCTACCGGCAGTTCATACGCGAGATGGACGAGCATCTTGCCCAGCGATTCGGCCACAATCCCTACGTAATCGCGTGGCAGCTGGGTAATGAGATCGCCGCGCCGTCCTATGATGCGGGCACGCAGAAGCTCTTTCAGCAGTGGCTCCAGCAGAAATACGGCACGCTCGATGCGCTGAATAAGCGCTGGCACACCCAATACCACAGCACCGTGTACTCAG
>DAIDLI010000142.1 GCA_027449545.1 Acidobacteriaceae bacterium
CCTTGTGCGATCCCACGTGCTTACAAGTACTTCCAGATCGTTGGCAGTTCCCGAACCCGTTGTAAGTCGTTGATTCTGCAGCTCCATCGGCTATGGCATGGAAGAGGTCGTCGGTTCGATCCCGACCAGGTCCACCAATAACCCATTAAAAATCAAAAGCTTAGTCCATGATACCCCCACCGGGGATGCGGGACGTTTGGTGTCAATTTTGCGTTTTGGCGCACAGGGCTGCGTCGTTTTTTGGCGCGCAGATTCGCGGCGATCTGGCGGGTCTTATCCACTGCCGTGCAGGGCTTCCGCAACTCGCCGTGGATCGAGTCGACCATCTCCGCGACGCCCTCCGGAATGACCTGCTGGTAGACATCGGTCGTGGTGGCGACCCGGGAATGCCGCATCGTCCCCTGCGTGGCCTTTGCATGTCCCTTGGTCTGGCTCAGCGTCGCGATGGTGCGGCGGATGATCAGAAACGTCAGGTTCGGCAGATTCAGGGTGTCGGCCAGCTGCTTCAGCACGCGCTTGCGGTAATTGCCCGTGTCGAGAAAGCGCGACTTGAGGGTCGCATGTCCTTAGGTTGCTATCGGCCAGAATCGTCGCGGGAACAGCATGAAGGCCCGTGCAGGGTAGAGCGGTCTCGCCTGGAGTGCTCTGTACTGAATCATATAAAAGAGGTCGCGGTGGCTAGTAAACGCTCGCTCGGCCATGGACTCAAAGGCACCTGGGTGCGCCGACAGGTGTAACAGCGCTGCTTGAGCGACACCCTCAACAGCACTGAATTGGCGGAATGGGGTCGGATCGTATACCACAGGGCCCTGGAAGATGCTGAGCCAGCAGGTTCGAGAATGACCGGAGCGTTTCTGCCGCACGATCTGAAACTTTAGAGTTTTAGTGCCTTTCGGAGACTAGATGGCAATAGTTGACGGAATTCATGACAAAACGCCAGATGAGCTCTGGCCCGACACGACTCGTTGCTGCGTCAATCGGGCCTGTTCGCCCACTCACTCACTCACCGGACTCTCAGGCATACTGAGCCGTTCTAGGATCCGTTCCTTCGCCGCTAGGCGTTGATCGCCATCCCCTGTACGGAGGCGTAGGCATCCAGCAGTGACTCGCTCAGGGTCGGGTGCGCGTGCACCGTGAACATCATCTCCTCCACGGTCCCCTCAAGCTCCATCACGGCCACCGCCTCGGCGATGATCTCCGTTGCCTGCTGGCCGATGATGTGCACGCCCAGAATCTCGCCGTACTTCGCATCTGAAACGATCTTCACAAAGCCCTCGTGGCCGCCCACGATCGTAGCCTTGGAATTCCCCGCAAATGGAAATTTGCCCACCTTGACCTCGTAGCCCTTCTCCTTGGCCTGGGCTTCCGTAAGGCCTACCGACCCGATCTGCGGCTCTGTGTAGGTACAGGCGGGAATCCGTTCGCGGCGCAGCGGCCGATAAGGCTTGCCAGCAATCTGCGCCATGGCCACCATGCCCGCCATCGATCCGGAATGGGCCAGCTGCGGCATGCCCCAAACGATGTCGCCGACGGCGTAGATGCCCGGCTCAGCGGTCTCCTGCCATTCATTGGTTTTCACAAATCCGCGGTCCATCTCCACCCTGGTCTTTTCCAGCCCCAGGTTCGCGGTGTTCGGCGCGCGCCCCACCGCCACAAGCACCTTCTCCGCTTCCTTCCTCTGGGGCTTGCCGTTGGCATCGGTAAAGCTCACCTTCACGCCATCGCCGGCACGCTCCACCTTCTCCACCTTTGCGCCCGTATTGATGTCGATCCCGCGCTTCTTCAACACGCGGGTCAGTTCCTTGGAGATTTCTTCGTCCTCAACCGGGACGATCCTCGGCAGGAATTCCAGAATCGTGACCTCGGCGCCGAAGCTCCGGAAGATCGAAGCAAACTCCACACCCACCGCGCCGGCCCCAATCACGATCAGCGACTTCGGCGGCTGCGCCAGCGAAAGAATTTCAATGTTGGTCAGGACGCGATCATCCGCTTTCAGCCCCGGCAGCATCTTTGCCTCGGACCCCGTCGCCAGCATGATCTTCTTCGCTTTCACTTGGCTCTTCGTCCCGTTCGCTTCGACCTCAACCGCATGAATGCCGCTCTGGGCGGAACCCGTCAAACGCCCATAGCCGGGGATCACCGTCACCTTGTTCTTCTTCATCAGGAACTCGAGGCCCTTGACGTGCTTCGCGACGATTCCGTTCTTACGCTTCTGCACCGCGTCCCAATCGAGCTGCGGCGTGCCGATGCCGGTGATGCCTAGTTCGGCCGCGTGCTTCAGGTGGTCCCAGATCTCTGCATTGAAGAGCAGCGCCTTGGTGGGAATACAGCCAACGTGCAGGCAAGTGCCGCCCAGTTTTGCGCTGGCATCGATGAGCACCACCTTCAGCCCGTACTCCGCGCCGCGAATCGCCGCAGTATAACCCGCGGGACCGCCGCCCACCACAGCGACATCGAAAATGTTCTCAGCCAAAGCCCGCTCCGTTCCGAAGCATGCGGGGATCTGGAACTGCATGCTCCACCGGCTAGTTTAAATCCCTCCGGGCGCGGGAAGGCGTGCGAGCAGAAGCGCCCCGGGGCGATTCCGCAGCAGAGACATCAGATAGCCTGAAGGAATTCTCAGGAAGCAGGCTTGGGCGCCGCATCGGGATGCGCGGCCGCAGGCTCAGCATTCATCAGTTCCAGATCGGCGGCAAAGACCCGGAAGATCGTACCGGTACGCGGCAGGTGGTCCGCGCTGCGCACGCGAATCCATCCGCCATGCTTCTCCGCGATGCCCTGGCTGATCCACAAGCCCAGCCCCGTTCCGGTTTCCCCTTTGGTGCTGAAAAACGGCTCGAAGATCCGGCGCAGAACGTCCTTACTCATGCCCCGCCCGTTGTCGGCCACGGTAAACACCACGCCCTTGCGCCCGTTGCGCCAATCCGTAGCATTCCTCTGGCGCAGCAGGATACGGCCTTTCGGCAGAGTTGCTTCCAGCGCATTGCCCACAAGATTGGCCAGAATCTGCCTCAACTCTCCATCGAGAACCGTCACGGGAGCCACCGCCTTGTCTCGCCGTTCCAGCCGCACCTCCGTGTTTTGAATGCGGCGCCGGTAGAGATCGCAGACGGAATCGAGGATCGTCACAGTATCGATCCTTGCCGGCTTCGTGTTCTGACGATAAAAGCGCAGGGTCTGCGTAGCGATCTGCGTAACCCGGGCCAGTTCGCCCTGGGCGAGCTCGATCAGATGGCGGCAGCTCTCGCTCACCGAATCATCGCACTGGATCAGAAACAGCAGGTTGGTGATCGCTTCCAGCGGATTGTTGATCTCATGCGCAATGCTGGCAGCCAGCCGGCCCACCGCGGCCAGCTTCTCATTCTGCCGCAGTGCCTGCTCTGCGCGGACCGTATCGGTCACATCCACGCCGAGCGCGATGACACCGGAGATGGAGCCATCCGCTTCGCGCATGGGCTGATACACAAAGGTGAGAAATCTGCGTTCCAAAGGCTCTCCGGGATGTCTGGCCACATCCACGGGAGCGGCAACTGCGCGGTAGGGCTCGCCGGTGCGATAGACCCGATCGAGGATGGCAAGGTACCCCTGCGATTCCGATTCCGGAATCGCCTCTGCCATCGGCCTGCCGATCAATTCACGGTTGCCGACCAGCTCGAGATAGAGTGGATTCGCCATTTCGAAGATGTGAGTGGGCCCGCTCATCCAGGCCATGAACGCTGGTGCCTGGTCGAACAGCCGCGCCAGCAGCAGCTTCTCCTGCCGCAGGATCTCCTCTGCCTCGCGCTGCGCCGTGGTCTCGAACACGATGCCGAGCAGACGCGCTGCACCGCCGTCAACGCCCTGAATCGACTTGCCCCGCCCCTGCACCCAGTGCACCGATCCATCCGGCCAGATCACGCGGAATTCGTAGGCGTACTCGCCATTCTCCTCGATAGCGCGACGCAGCTTGCGGGCGGTCGGTTCCCGGTCCTCGGGATGCACAACCGCCAGGCACGCCTGCACCGTTGCCAGCTCTTCCACCGGACGACCGAAGAGCTCTGCGCTGCCGTGTACCCAGGTGACGCTGCCGGTGCCCGCATCCCACTCCCAGGTGGCCAGCCGCGCGGCCTGCTGGGCCAGGCGCAGCCGTTCCTCACTCGCGCGCAATACCTGCTCGGCCTGATAGCGCTCGGTTACGTCGCGTGTGGTTCCGGCCACGGCCTCAACTTCGCCGTTTTCGCCCAGCACCGGGACGAAGATATAGTCGTAGAACCTGCGTCCGTGCGTGCCGGTGAACGGTACCACCCCGCGAATGGGTGCGCGCGTGGCAATCACCTGTTCGATCTCGCGGTCGTGCATCGCCGCATGCCAGTCGGGATAGCCAAGCTCCAGGCAGTTCTTGCCGATCGAGTCTTCCCAACTGCGGCCCCACATCGTGAGCAGAGCTTTGTTGGCGTAGGTGAAGCGATGGTTCAAATCAAAGACATACACCAGATCGGGCGTGTTCGAAAGCGCCGCCTTGTAGGCGCGCTCCACCCGCGCCGCTTCCACCTGCATCCTCTTGCGCTCAGTGATGTCGAGAAAGTAGACAGCCAGTCCGATTTCACTCGGGAAGACATGAATATCCAGCCACTGCTCCACGCCGTCGCTGCTCACCGCGCGATGCTCGAAGTGCTGCGCCGTCGCGGTCGTCACTGCGGCGCGGTAGCGCGCTTCAATCTCCGTGCCCACGGACATGGGCCAGACCTCCCAGCAGGTCATTCCCAGCACCTCATCCGCCCGGGTGTGCGAGATGCGCTCCGCTGCCGGGTTCATATAGAGGATCCGGTCCTCGCGATCCAGCAACACAAACCCGTCCACAATGCGGTCCAGCGCATACTGAAGCGGAATCTTCGTCAATGGGGATGATTCAGACAGGCTCATAGATAGGGAAGCGAAACTCAGGGAACCTTTGAGCCTTCATTCTACGCGCGATTGAAGTGTCCCATAGACTGCATCCGCGCAGAAATCTTTCTCAGCGGAACAGGCAACTTCCAGGCCATCGGTTTGCATCTAAGCCGCACGTCCACAGCAGTGTTTGAATTTTTTGCCGCTGCCGCAGGGGCAGGGGTCGTTGCGGCCGGCATTCGCGAAGGCGGTGCGTGCCTCCTGCTCGGCCACCCAGCGCATCACGTTGGCAGGCGCGCGCCCGGCGGCCAGCTCCGCCGCCATGAAGCGCATGTACGGGTCGATGTGGCGGAAGAACATCTTGTAGCCGGCACATAGATAATTCAGCCCCGCTTCCCCATCGGGGGTCTTCGCAAAGCGGTGCTTGGGACACTCGCCATTGCAGGCAAAGCGCACATCGCACTCGCGGCAGTAGCGCGGCAACAGCGATTCCTTCTCTTCTCCAAAGCGGTGCTGCTGTTCGCTCTCCACCAGCGACTCGAGCGGCGACTCCATGATGTTGCCCAGCCGGTTCTGCGGATATACGAAGTGATCGCAGGAGTAGACGTCGCCGCAGTGCTCGATGGCCAGCGCCGCGCCGCATTGCCGCCGGAAAACGCATAGGCTGGCCTCCATCCCCGTCCACATCTCCAGGCTCACGTCGAAGATCTGCACGAAGGTGCGGCCCACGTCATGCCTCACCCACTCGTCGAAGATGCCGCAGAGAAAGCGCCCGAACTGGCTCGATCCGACCGACCACGGGGCTACCTGCGCTTCGCCCATGAAGTCGGGCTTGATGAGTTGCAGGCCTTCCTCGGTTACCTCGTGCGCAATCCGCTCCACGATGGGGATGAACTGCATGTACCCGCTGCCGTTCTCCTTGAGGAACCGGTAGACCTCGAGCGGATGATCGGCGTTGGCGCGATGCACGGTGGTGAGCGTGTTGAACTCCACCCCGTTGCGCTTCAGCGTCTCCATGCCGCGCATCACTTTGTCGAAGGTGGGCTGGCCCCCCTTGTCCACGCGGTAAGTGTCGTGCAACGCACGCGGCCCGTCGATCGACAGGCCGATCAGAAATCCATTCTCCTTGAACAGCGCGGCCCATTCGTCATTGAGCAGCACGCCATTGGTCTGGAAGGCATTCTGAATTTGCTTGCCGTTGGCGTATTTCTTCTGGATCTGGACAAGATTGCGAAAATAATCGACGCCGAGCAGCGTCGGTTCCCCGCCCTGCCAGGCGAAGTTCACCACCGGCGTGTCGTGGGCTTCAATGTACTGGCGGATGTAGCTGTCGAGCACCTCTTCGCGCATGGCCCACTTCGAGACCTGCGGATAGAGGGATTCCTTTTCCAGATAGAAGCAGTACTTGCAATCCAGATTGCAGATGGGCCCGATCGGCTTGGCCAGTACATGAAAGTTGATGTTGCTCATCGTTTTGACCTCGCCGCCTCACGCGCCCCCCGCTCCGTACCAACCGGGAATCTTCGTCTGCGTTCCTCGCGTGTCGGGCTGCCTCGATTGTACCGGCTCAGTTGCTCAACAATCTCCTTCCGTCCCGTGCGCCGGTTCGATAGACTCGATGGACACAAAGTCCTGCATCGTCTGGAGGCCTAAATGCCACTTTCAAACCGACTCGTGTTCTTTCGGCCCTTTGCTGTCGCGCTGCTTGCCGCCTTGGCGCTCATCCCCACGCGGCCTGCATACGCACAAACAGTTCCCCCGCAGCCCGCTCCTGGCCTGTCACAACCAGCCCCGGCCCAGGCGGCCCCAGCTCCGAGCCAACAGCAGGCCTACACCCTCGCACCCGATAAGCTCGCAAAAGCCATCGCACTGAGCCGCATTCGCAATATCCTCGCCATCGTGGGCGGCATCTGGGGCATTGTGTTTCTCTGGATACTGCTCGCCACCCGCGCCTGGGCACGCGTGGAAGCCTGGGCACAGCGCCGCACCCCGCGCAGATGGCTCCAGGGCGCACTCTTCTTCTGCGCATTCTTCATCTTCACTACCCTCGCGAGTCTCCCACTCGACATCTATGCCGAGCACGCCAGCCGCAGCTACGGCGTCAGTGTGCAGAGCTGGCCAAGCTGGTTTGGCGATCAGGGCAAAGCCCTGGCCATCGCGCTCGTCTTCGGCACGCTCGTCCTGCTGCTCTTTAACTGGATCGTGCGCCGTTGGCCCCGCCGCTACTGGTTCGGCCTATGGCTGGTGACCTTGCCGATCCTGGTCGCCGTGATGTTCGCCGAGCCGGTGCTCATCGAACCACTCTTCGACAAGTTCCAGCCCTTGCAGCAAACGGACCCCGGACTCGTGCAACAGCTTGAAAAGGTGGTGGCGCGCACCGGAACCGACATCCCGCCCAGCCGTATGTTTCTGATGAAGGCCAGCGTCAAGACCAACGGCCTGAACGCCTACGTCAGCGGCATCGGCGCCACCAAGCGCATTGTGGTCTGGGATACCACTGCCGGCCGCATCCCCGATGACGAAGTTCTCTTCATCTTCGGACACGAGAGCGGCCACTACGTGCTCAATCACATCCCCAAGATGCTGGCCGGCACCGCCTTCGGGCTCTTCTTTGTCTATTGGGGTTGCGCGGGGCTGGCCGATTGGATGGTGCGCCGCTTCGGTCCCGCATGGGGCACGAATGAGGTCTCCTCGCGCACCGGATTCATTGTCCTGCTGTTCGTGATTTCCATCGCCAGCTTCTTACTTGAGCCGGTCAGCAACGGCTTCAGCCGCTACTTCGAGCATCAGGCTGACATTTACGGGCAGGAGGCCATCCACGGCATCGTCCCCAATCCGCAACTCACGGCCGTCGCCGCCTTCGATCACCTCGGCGAAGCCTGGCTCGAAGAACCAAATCCCAGCCCGTTCATCGAATTCTGGCTTTACAACCATCCCTCGGTGGAGCACCGCGCCAACTTCGCCGCCCACTACAACCCCTGGGCAAACGGCGGCCACGGCGAGTTCTTTACGCATTAGAAATCAGGAGCAGGCGAAAGAGCTGGCCGCCCTTGCGCTCTTTCACCTGCTTCGTCATCAAGAGGCGGCGGCGAACTCCACCGGCATGGCGCGGTGCGTGCCCTTGCGCGGGCCGCGCTTGCGGGCGCTCATCACCTTCACGCGCTCCAGCAGTTCCTGCGGTGAGCAGTTCTTCTTGGCCAGCATCGCATCCGCTACGTGCATCTCGCCCGCCATCGACTGCGGGTCGCCGAGCAGAACCATCGGCACATGCGGCACCAGCCGCTTCAGCCGATCGGCCAGTTGTTTGCCGTTCATCTGCGGCATGGAGTAATCAGAAAGCACCAGGTCGATCTGCACGCTGTCGCTCAAAATCGCTAGCGCCTCCTGCCCGCTCGTGGCAGCCAGCACGCGATAGCCGTTCGTGGTCAGCATGAACTTCAGCACCGAGAGGTCCTGCTCGTTGTCATCGACACAAAGAATCACTTTCTTGGGGCGCATGGTCTTTTCTCTTGCTCCTTGATCAATTTTCCTGGCCTCCGGATGGCCGCAGCTTTCCTGTCCCGCTCCGGCAGCGGGTTCGGTCGACGTATGGGTCGGCGCATGCACACGGCTGGCGCTGCCCCTGGATGTGCTCCTTGTCGATCCACGCACGCAAGCCTCGCGTAGTGCGCGAACCGGGTCATCTTTCAGAGGCCGGCTCTCGTTCGCAGTCAACCTTGATGCTGGTTGAAGAACCGAATGAGCGTCGAATGACGTTGCTTCGATGAAAGGGAGATTACGGGCGATGGAGCCTCAGGAAAAGAGAGAAAGAGAAGCGAAGATGGCGAGGAAAAGATGTGCGAAACCCCGCTGGATCACCTAGGGTATACAGCGGGTTGGACTTGCCCTGTTGAAGGTTTGTTGAAAGGGTGTGTATCAGGGCAGGAAAAGCCGCCCTTTTGCAACAGGAACGGTGCTGCCGCCGACACGCACATCCCTGACCCTCGCCGCCTCGTTGCGCGCAGATAAAAACAGATCGCTGGGCCGACCGATCTCCACCCCCTGCCGCACGTGAACGGTCTCGCCCGAAGCGGCCGCGCCATGCTGCACCAGATAGCTGATGGCGCATCCCGCCGCCGACCCCGTCGCCGGATCTTCGCCACCATAAAACTGCATCCTCGCCCGCCATCCCGCGCCGCTCTGGCTTTGTCCAGGTGCGGGAGCAAGAACGTAAAACCACCTCGCGCCCAGCTTTCGTAAGAAGCCCGTCGCCTCCTCTTGGTTCACGCGCAGGCGCTGGAGCGCTTCCACTGAACGCAGCACCACCATCGCGAACGCTGTTCCCGTGGAGACCACCTGCGGGCGCAGATGTGGATCCAGATCCTCGCGTCGCAGTCCCGCGAGCTGTGCTACTTCCGCGGGATCCAGCTCCGCGCCGAACTCCGGATCGCGCTGCGTCATCGTGCCCCGGGCGCCCTCGAAACGCACCGGCACCGCACCTACGTTCAGCGCCAGCGTCACCGTGTTCTCGCGCACCGTCTCCGGCGCCTCCAACTTGAGCACCGTCGCGGTGCCGAGCGTGGGGTGCCCGGCGAAGTTCAACTCCTCGTGCGTGGTGAAGATGCGCACCCGCACGCCTTCGGCGCGCTCCACACCCGCACCTCGCCGCTCCACAAAGCTTGTCTCTGAAAGATTGAACTCCTGCGCGATGGCCTGCATCTGCTCCGTCTTCAGGCCGCAGCTGTTCATCACCACCGCCAGCGGATTGCCCTCAAATGGCGTCCCGGTAAACACATCCACCACGAAGTACTCAAGCTCGGCCATCGCGCATCGCGCTCCTTGCTGGATTTCTCCTCACCAGCTTATCCGGCCATAGGCCGCATGAGCACAGTGGAAGCTCGCTCCGCGGGCAAAAGAACGGCCGCCAAGGAATGGCGGCCCAAGACAGATCCAGGGAGAGGAGAGAAACGAGCAACACGAAAACTAAAATCCCGGCGGCTCCGGTCGCGTTCGCGCACGATCGAGGAACAGCCGCATGCGCAGCGCTTCGGCGCGTTCAACCGCCACCAGACGCATGTGGCGGCACATGTGGTCTACGTCCTCGAGTGCGGCGAGCTGCGCCTCATCGCGCGCGGCATCCTGCTCCAGCCGCGCGATCCGCTCCTCGAGCATCTTGCGGAAGCGGGGACTGATCTCGATGCAATCCTGCGTTGTGCAACGCACCGGCATGGAGGCCACCTCCAGTGGGAAAGCTCAGGCTTCGAAATTCCCTTCCAGCCCTCAAGTTTGCCCCATCTGCGCCGATAGTAGCGAAGAGCCCGCCTGCGCGCCAGATTACGGCTTTGCGCACCAACAGTACCGGAGCGTCCTGAAATCGGACAAAAGAAAAAGGACCAGGAGAGCAGGGCCAGCCGGCCCTCGTTCCCCTGATCCCTTCGCTTCTCGTACCTTGTGCTACTGCGCTGCCGCCGCAATGCCCAGCAGCATCTGCGTTCCGGACTGTAGCTGCACGGTGCGGTTGGTTGCCGTCAGCACGCCCGCTGCCGCACCGCTCGCATCGCCGCTCAGCATCACGCCCGGAATCGCGGTGGCATGCGCCACCATCGCGCCGCTTCCCGCCAGCGCTCCGTTCGCCTGCCCATGCAGCAGGCCGGCGCTGCTCCCGGCCGCGTTGCCGGCGGCTCCGAAAGCGCTGTTCGCCGTCGCGCCCACTCCCCGGCCCATACGCCCGGCCGCGCCAACCGAGTTCTGCATCGCACCCCCGGCCATCGCAGCGCTGCCGCCCACCATACCGGCGCCCCGGCCAACCATGCCGGCTCCGCCGCCTACCAGGCCACCGCCGCCGCCCAGCACTCCACCGCCACCCATCATGCCGCCGCCAACTGGGCCGCCCATCATCCCGCCGCCCATACCGGCATCGGCACTACCGTCGGCCATGGCATTCATCATCGCCTCGCTCGGTGGCGGAGCAATCGATTCGATCATCGAGTGGATCGGAATCGCCCGCCCCTTGCGCAGCTCTGCGCGGTCGAAGACGATGCCCAGCGCCGAAGCCTTGTGGTGCTTGGTGTGCGCCTGCGCCTCGGTTACGTGCCCCAGCAGTCGCGTCCCCTTGGGCAGCACCGTGCCATCCGCGGTGGTCATCTTTTGCGTCGTCTTCACAATCACCGGATCGCCCGGCTTCGCCTTGTTAGCGTCCAGCTTCTTCAAAAGCTGCCCGCGCACCGGGCGAAAATCCACTGGCCGCATCGCCGCCGAACCCGCCGCCGCGCTATTCGCCGCGCCATTGGCCGAACCGCCGGCCCCGCGCCGTCCTCCCGCCACCGCGCCATTGCCCAGCAGGCTGCTCGCCGAGCCAGCCGAGGCGTTGCCGCGCTGGCCGCTCAGGCCTGCCGCATTCTCTGCTGTACCCGCTACCGAACCATTGGCGTGCCCGCCCTGCGCTGCGCCGCTGCCCAGCAGACCGGTTGCCGAATGCCCCGAAGCTCTGCCACGCCGGCTGTGGGTGGGATGTTCCTCCCTGCCCCTCGCAGGCTCCCGTTCGTCCCG
>DAIDLI010000143.1 GCA_027449545.1 Acidobacteriaceae bacterium
CGGCCCTGGGTTGTCCTTCCCGTGGACTCCGGCAGAAACAGAAAAAGCCCCGCGCGCGCGGGGCTTTTTCTGTTTCTGCCGGAGTCCACGGGAAGGACAACCCAGGGCCGCTACGGTTGCTGCACCTTCTGTTTGCCCGCGTGCGTGGTGAGCTTCTTGATCAGAAACTCCTGGGCGAGATTCTGCACCATAGCGAAGCCGATGCCCAGGCCCGCACCTTCAAAAGCGACCGTGGCGCCATTGCGATTTTGAGGCGGGTAATAGAGCTCGGAGATTCCGCCGGCCGCCAGTCCGCCCATGATGGCCGAATAATCGAATTGCCATTGGCCGTTATCGCCCTTGCACATGAACGAGGTGTAGAGGGCATACCAGGCTCGCGAGCCCGCACTTCCCGTGCCTTTGTAGAAGTAGCGGGGATCCTGCTTGAAGGCCGCGGCCAGCAGACCGTTGCCGATCAGGTTGGCGATGAATCCATCGGCATAGGACTGACCGAAGCGCTGCGCATAGCCCGGCCAGCCCGCACCGTAGGCGGGGAAGTTCTCCCCCTGCTCCATGCCAGCGAAGATCGCTGCTCCGGCGAAGGTGATCGGATCGATGTTGGAGCGCAATGCCAGATCGAGCTTTTGCCGCGCACTCATGGGCGCGAAGTGATGGTCGTAGACCACGTAGAAATTGGGAATGACGCCCAGGATCCGCTGCTTGAGCTCGACGTTGATCTGCTGTTGCGCAATCTCGTGTTCGGAGGCGCCGCTGACCACGACGCTGGTGGTGGTGTCGGCCAGCGTCAGTTCCACCGCGCCTAACTCGGCCACCTGGCCGGCCTGCAATACGCCGGTCACCGTGCGGCTGGTGAAACCGGGCGCGGAGAGGGTGATGCTGAACGAGCCGGCGGGAACATCGGCGAACTGGAACTGGCCGTTGTCGCCGGTGGTCTGCACAAGAGGCGCTGCCAGGCCGTTGGCGGAGAGCACGACCTTGGCGCCGCCATACTCTTCGCCGTGCGCGCCCACAGCGGTTCCGATGATGGTGCCGGCGGAGGCGGTACCCGACTGGGCCGCGACAGGAAAGGCAGCAATGAAAATCGCAAGGAAGAGGACCAGCCGGTTGAGCTGCGATAGGCGCGCGGGCCGGGGGTGGGGAAGCATCATTGGCTGGGATTCAGAAGCGAATCGACTACTCGTCGATTATAGCGGGAGCACTGGGGCTGCCTGCGTTCACCTCTGGGCGATGGCATCGGCGGCATAGCGATGCATGGTGTATGCCGGCACAACACCCCTGACGATGTGCACCACATGAGACGAAGGGGAGATGTAAAAGCTCGTGGGCAGGGCGGAAGGATCTCCAAAGGCCTTCTCCAAGGAGGGAGAGTCCTGGGCGAGCAGATAACTAATTCCCTTCTGCCGCATCATGGCGGCAGCATGAGCATATTCGCTGGGGTCGGCTACTACGCCTACGACCACGAGCTGGCCGCGATGCTTGTCCTGGAGCTTCTGGAGCCAGGGAATTTCCAAACGACAGGGAGGACACCAGGGAGCCCAGAAGTTGAGCAGGACGGCCTTGCCCTGGTAGGCGGCGGGCGGGATGGGATTGCCGTCGAGTCCGGTCAGCGTAAACGCCACCTGATTCTGGGGCGATGGAGAGGCAGGACTGCCGGGCAGGAAGCGATGGGTAAGCAGCATCACGAGCAAGATTGCCGCCGCGGATTCGAGGCCGATTCTGACCCAACGCCTAACTGGCACGCAGCGATGTTCCTCCGGAATGTTCCCGCATCCGCAGAATGAGTATAGCGGCACGACGGGTTGCAGCGACTCGATCCAGATGCGGGGCTCGCGCTGGCGCTCTTCCACGGAGAACAAAACGGCCCCGCGGGCGCGGAGCCGTTTTTCGTATGACGAAGCTTTCAACGCCAGAGGTGGATCACAGAGAGAAAGACCAGATCGGCGACAAACAGCAGCATCAGCGGCCAGGAGAGCAGGTTGGCGAAATTGAGCGTGTAGCCGGGTCCGCAGCGGTGCTGGATGAACAGCGTGGGGTCGGAAGGGTTGTAGTAGAACATGCCCCAGCGCCAGAACTGATCGCCGCTGCGCTCGATCGCCGGGGGCGGAAAGTTTCTGGGGCGCGACCAGGCGTAGAGCACACGAAGGGCGGCGTAGACGAGGACGAGCGCTACGATGATGTGACGCTCCTGGGCCGAGATGACCAGATGCAAGGGCACCGAGAAGGTGCTCAGGGCGATGGCGAGAGCGCCGATCCAGCCAGCCTCCACGCAGCCGCGCGCGCTGAAGCGGGCCAGGGGAGAACGGTGGCGCGAGAGATAGCGGAGCTGCACGAAAAGCACGAGGCTGGCCGAGAGCAGGCCAAGGCCGAGACCGGAGAGAAAGTCGGCCTTGTTGGCTTCAATGGCAGAAGCGAACTGGCCGATGCTCATCTTCATCGCGATCATTGGAAACACCCAGGCAGCAGCGGCGAAAGCCGCGGCAAGAAAGAGCATCCACATAAGCCCGGGCGTAAAAGGCCCACCTTGCGTGAGAGCCACGGAGATGGGTTGCGAAGCGGAGCCGGCACTCGTCGCAGGGGGCTCGGCGGCGCATTGCGCCAACGCCGCACCGGCGCGGCTGTGCGCACGGCCGAAGGCCACGGAGCAGCCGATCCATTCCACAAAGACGGAGATGGCGAAGCATGTGCCGACGGACAAGCGCGTCTGCCAGAGCAGCAGCGCAAACAGCACCAGCGCCAAAGCGAAGGCCTGCCACACCTGGGCGCGATAGGCGGCGGTGATCTGCCGTCCCGCGGCAGTTGCGCCGAAACCCTCCGGCGCGCTGCGCGAGAAGAAGAAGTGCTGGTTGATGCGCGAGGTCCACTGGTTGAAGAGGGCGAGGGCGAGCAGCGCAGCCGTTGCAGAGGTCACATAGAAGATCGAGGGGGTGATCATGCGGATAGCTCCCTGTTGAGGCGATCCAGTTCCTGCGCGATGGAGCCGACCGACAGTCCTTCGGCACGGACCTGGGCGATGAGTTGACGGAGATTGCGACGGAAGTTGGCGAGCGCATCCGGGGGCGGCTGCGGAGCGGAACGCTCAGTGACCACAGCGCCGCGACGGCGCTTGAGATCGAGCCAGCCCTCCGAGGCGAGCAGGCGGTAGGCTTCAGCGATGGTGTTGAAATGGACCCCGAGTTCGAGGCCGAGTTCGCGAACGGTAGGCAGCGTCGTACCGGGCTGGAGGGCTCCTTCGACCAGCAGGGAGCGCAGATTATCGACGACCTGGCGATAGACCGGAACGTTGGAGTGCGGGTCGATGACGAGTTTGGGTGGCGCAGACATTGTTGTTTTTATACATACAATGTACAAATGTCCGTGTCAAGGATTTTTGCGGTTTTCTGTGGAAATTTCCCTTGAGGGACGCAAAGGCCGCGGCCGGGGCGCGAGCGGGCGTTTGCTCAGGTACGGAGTTTCTGAGCGGCGAGGGGCGGATCGGCGCAAGGGGTTGCGCGCCGATTGTGTAAGGGCATCACTCGGCGCGGACGATTGGGAGGTTGTGCTCGGGGACAGGTGCGCTCAGGATGCAGATCAGGGCTCGGCGAGCAGCTTTTCTTCCGCGGTCTGGAAGCTGATGGACTGCGGCAGTTGCTCGAAGTGCGATTTCACATCGTCTTCCTGCTCGGAGATGCTCTTGAAGATGAGCGCGTGTCCCTGGATGTGAACGTGGGTCTCGGTGATCTGCCAGACCTTGGGCGCCAGCTCGCGCCGCTCGACATCGAAGGTCCCGCCGGGCTCCAGTTCCCCCAGCAGCCCCCAGGCAAACTTGACCTGGCTGACCATCTTTCCGCGCAGGCTGACGATGCGGTGTTGTGCGTTGTCGACGGCCATATCGCCTTCCATGGCCGCGAAGACGCGCGACTCCCAGGTGGGAGGACGGAAGTTGGGATCGGGGCGGAAGTGCAGATAGGTGATTCCGTTGCGCTGGCTGGCGACGGTCCAGATGAAGGCGTTGGGCAGCATGTTGAGCATGGCCGTGGCTTGGCGGTCGTCGTGCTGGCCGCTGGCGCGCTGCCTGGCCTGGGCCGCGGAGCTGTGAATGAAGGTGTCCATGCGCTTGCGCTGGGCGGCGATGGAGAGCTTGCGGCCTGCGGTCTGGAGCACACGATCGAGCTCGCCCATGCGGGTTTGCGCGGCCCATTGGATAAAGCCGTCGCCGGGCTTTTTGTCCACTTCGTAGTAGAGCCAGAGCGAGTGATCGGCAGCATCGGCGGCGAGCTCCGCGCGCACCGCCTGCTGCACGATCTGCCTGGGCTGCTGGGCAAACCCCGCCGTGCCAAGCGCAGGGAATAGAACCCACGCAAGCGTACGGGCCCACTTGACCATCTACCAGCCTCCTCTTGCGGCGGGGCTGGCTACACACAGCCGACCGACGCGGTCTAAAGACATTGGATGCAAGGGCGGAGAGAAACGGAAGCCGCCGCGATACGATGGGCTCATGAAGCGGATTCTCCTGTCGTGGAGCAGCGGGAAAGACAGCGCATGGGCTCTCTACCTGCTGAGACGCAGCGCGGACGCAGAGGTATGCGGACTGCTGACCACCGTCAACGCCGCCTTTGACCGCGTGGCCATGCACGGCACGCGGCGCTCGGTGCTGGAGGCGCAGGCCGCCGCGCTCAGACTGCCCTTGTGGACGATTCCCCTACCCTGGCCCTGCGACAACGCAACCTACGAAGCCAGAATGCGCGAGGCCTGCGATCGCGCCCTCGGCGAAGGCGTGGAGGCGATTGCCTTTGGGGATCTGTTTCTGGAGGACATCCGCGCCTACCGGGAGCGGCAACTGGAGCCGCTCGGGCTGGAACCGCTGTTTCCGCTGTGGCAGATGCCGACGGAACCGCTGGCCAAAACCATGCTCGAGAACGGTCTGCGCGCGCGGGTGACCTGCGTGGATACCCGGCAACTGCCGGCGGAGTTCGTGGGCCGCGAGTTTGACGCGGATTTCGTGTGCGATTTGCCCGCCGGCACCGATCCCTGCGGCGAACGCGGCGAGTTCCACACCTGCGTGTATGCGGGACCGGGATTCGAGACGGCGTTGCGGCTGGAGAGCGGAGAGGTGGTGTTACGCGACGGGTTTGCCTATGCGGATTTCAGCCTGAGCCCAACGGATTGAAGGGATCTCGCGCCGCTCAGGCGCCATGCGCCGCGATGCGCTGCAGGCGAATCACATCGGTCGCAGCGTCGATCTGACCGGTCACGGTGACGGTTTTACCAACATAGGACTGCGCCTGGAGCGCGTTATCCAGCCGGAAAACCTGCCCCGAGCTGTCACGCAGCAAAAACTGCGTACCATTGCGAACCACAGTGCCACGGAAGATCTCGGTGTGGAGCTGCGCGGACGTATTGGTGTTGGCGAAGACGGTGCCAGCGGCCGACGCATTGCCCACAAACGGGCTCCCCCATGCCAGAGCACAGACGACAACGAACAGGGTGGCGGCGGCAAACAGGGACAGTTCGTGTTTAAGGGAATTCATCAGCTTCTTCATGGGCAACAACTCCAGCCTCTGTATGGATGGCTGCGGCAGAGGCGGGGTTGCCACGGCGGCGCAACGGTATTGCTGTTGCACCGGAAGCACGGCAACTGCTTTAAATTTCAGTAAATTTGGGCGATCCCCGAGCCGGGCGCGGGACTACGCGCTGGCGGCCCGCGGCTCGCTGTCTGCCGGCCGGAGGCGGGCGGCCAAGGCCCACTTCAGCTCGTCGATTCCCTGCCCTGTGACGGCCGAGATGGCGTGGAACTCGAGCTTGCGGCGTTTGGCATAGGTGGTGAGCTTTTTGAGCTTGTCGGGGTTGGCCGCATCGATTTTCGCGGCCACCACGATCATGGGCTTTTCGCTGAGAAGTTGCTCCCCAGCCTTGTTGCTGAAGCTGTCGAGCTCGTTGTTGATCACCTTGAAGTCCTCGACCGGGTCGGGCCGGCCGGAGGCATCGGAGACGTCGACCAGGTGCACCAGCACCCGGGTGCGCTCGATGTGGCGGAGGAACTGGGTGCCGAGGCCGTGGCCCAGGTGTGCCCCCTCGATCAGGCCCGGGACGTCAGCCACCACGAAGGACTCCTGCTCCGGCTCCTCGCCCACGGTGACGACGCCCAGGTTGGGCTCCAGGGTGGTGAAGGGGTAGTCGGCGATCTTGGGCCGGGCCGCGGAGATGCGCGAGATGAGGGTGGACTTGCCGGCGTTGGGGTAGCCCACGAGTCCCACGTCAGCCAGCAACTTGAGTTCGAGCCGGAAGACCCGCTCCTCGCCGGGGCGGCCCAACTCGTGCTCCCGGGGCGCCTGGTGGGTGGGGGTGGCAAAGTGCTGGTTGCCCCGGCCACCGCGGCCGCCGCGGGCGATCACGATGCGCTCGTCGGGCTCGCGGAAGTCATGCACCAGCTCGCCGGTCTCCTGGTCGTAGAGGGCGGTGCCCACCGGAACCTGGAGGGTGATGGAGTGGCCGTCCTGTCCGGTGCAGTTGGAGCCCATGCCGTGCTCGCCGCGCTGCGCCTTGTGCTCGGGGTTATAGCGGAAGTGGATCAGCGTATTGTGGCGCTGAGTCGATTCCATGTAGACGTCGCCGCCGCGGCCGCCGTCGCCGCCGGAGGGACCGCCGCGCGGCACAAACTTTTCGCGGCGGAAGGCCATGCAGCCGTTGCCGCCGTCGCCGGCCTTGACCCGGATTTTCGCTTCGTCAATGAACATGAGCACCCGGCGGAGGAGTCGATACCGCCTCTTCAAGTCTATCGGACCAGGGGTCTACCGGACCGGGGGGCCGTGCCCGAACCCGGGGGTCGTGCGCCGGGCGCAGGTCCGAGGGCTGCGCGGCGGCCGAAAAAATCTGCGAATTGTGATGCAGCTTACATTGCAGGGGGAAAACCCAGTCCTACAATCGCTTGCGATCTTCCCACAATGATGTGCCGCGCCCCGAGACGGCCACAGAGCCGCGGGGCCGGAGCCGTGCGAGGGCGTGGTGTTCCGCGCGTCAGCGGCCCTCGGGGGCAGGAATTCCGCCGCAGGCAAGGTGCGTTCGATGGCGGGGAGAGAGCGGAACTGGGTGAGGTGGATGGTGCTCGCCGCATTGACGTGCGGCAGCGGGTCGCCCTTCTATGCCCAGCAGACGGCGAGCCGGACGGCGGGAGCGCTTTCGGGACGGCTGACGGATCTGCACTCCAGGCCGGTGGCCGGGGCCACGCTGATCCTGCGCAACCCGGCGACGGGTGCGGAGATGCGAACGACCACCGCCAGCAACGGCGCGTACCGGTTCCGGCAGGTGGTTCCGGGGGACTACGCGCTGCTGGCTGTGAGCGCACAGCTTGGCCAGGGACTGCTGGAAGGCATCGAAGTCGCCGCCGGGCACGAATCACGGGTGCAGGCGGCGATTGCTTTCGCCGAGATCGCGCGACCTGCGGCTGCTGCTGCCGCTCTGCGCCTGCGGATGCCGGCGCACCCGGAGATCCAGCCGAGGGCGGCGCGCATGCCCGCGCTTGCGTGGCAGGAGGCGACGCCGAAGCTGCAAGCGCTGGCTCCGCGGCGCGCGCCGCTTTGGACGGCCGCAACGCCGGCGGAGAGGGCATTGCTGCTGACCACCAGCGCTTCCACAGCAGACTCCATTGCTCTCCATTCGATTGCGCTGGGCGAACTGCGGAGCTTGGCGAGCCTCTCGACGCCGCCTGCGCTTCTGGCCGCCGCGCCTGCTGGCGCGCTTCACCCGGCGGGAGCGGGCATGCTTCTGGCGCAAGCGGCGGTGACTTCGGCGCTGGCGCTGGCGCGGAGCGCAGCCGAGCAGAAGGAGGTGGAGCAGGAGCCGGAACAGGGGGAGCTTGCCGCGCCGGCCGTGACCACCACACTTTCTGGCGCGCAGGTTGAGGCGCTGCCGGCGACGGGGCGGCGCTGGCAGGAGATGTTTCTGGAGACGCCGACGGCTTCGGGCTCGAGTTCGACGCAGCTTGCCTTGCGCGGGGACGGCGAGGATGCGGTGGACACGACGATCGATGGAGCGAGCACGCGGCTGGCCTTCGGCGTCTCGGCCGGGAGCGCGGTGGATACGCCCGCGCAGAACCCGGCCCGCGAAGCAACCCAGCAGCAGCGGAGCGGCAGCCGGGGATGGTCCGGACGCGGATTCATGGTAAGCGAGGCGGCGGTGCGCGAGGTGCGGGTGGTGGCCGGCAATGTGGAGGCCGAGGGTGCGTATGCGGCGGGCGGGCGCACCACCGTGGAGACCGAGAGCGGCGGCAACACGCTGCACGGGCAGGCATTCGGCTTCGACCGGCAAAACACCTGGGGCGCGCGGAACCCGTTCACGCAATGGGTGCGGAATACGGGCAGCGTGAGCGCGCCGGACTTCGAGGCCGCTCCATTTACGCCGCCGGATCACGAGATGGCGTGGGGACTGGGCGCGGGGGGCCGCATCCGGCGCAACAAGCTGTTCTGGTTTACAGCGCTGGACGGCTATCAGCGCAACGATCCAGGGGTCTCGATGATGCGAAATCCGGCACAGATCTTCGCGCCGGTGGAGCCCACCAGCGCCTCGGTGCAGTTGCTGAGCGCGCAACTGGATGAGAGCGCGAACCTGGCCTACAACGACTACATGGGGATTCCACGCGACGGAGTGGCTCCCGCGGGGCTGGAGCAACTGGCCGGGCTGCTGGGGCCGGCGGCGCGAACCGCTGCGCAGTTCACCGGCTTTGCGCGCCTGGCCTGGCAGCCGTCGGAGCGGCACCGCTTCGCGCTGGAGGCTTCTGGCTCCAACTTCAATGCGCCGGGCGGCGGCTTCACGCGCGTCTCCGAGATCTTCGGCAGCCACAGCTTCGGCTCCAGCCAGGCGCAGCAGGAGTGGCTGCTGGGACGCTGGCAGGCGTTTCTCAGCGAGAATCTGCTGGCAGTAACGCAGCTCTCCGCGGGACACAGCAGGCTTTCGGCGCGCACGGAGCCGCCTTCGGCGTTTGAACGCGCGTTCCTGAGCGGCAACAGCTACGGCCAGTTGCCGGAGATCGTGGTGGACTCCGGTTATGGATTCATCATCGGCAATCCGGCGCGCTTCGGGCCGGGCAGCTATCCGGACGAGCGCTTTCTCCACGCGCAGGAGATGGCGAACTGGGTGCGCGGACGGCTGCTATTGAAGGCCGGCTTTGAGTTCGACCACAACAGCGACGCCTCGAGCATGCTGCGCAACCGCACCGGAACCTATGTCTACTCCAAGGTGCAGGACTTCATCTCGGACGCGCTCGCCTTTCAGCGCTTCGGGCTGACTAACCTGTTCAACTTTCAGAATCCGCACAACTGCAGCGCGGATGGCAAATCGCTGGGCGCGCTGCCCTGCTACTCGTATTACACGCAGACGATCGGCCCCACGCAGTGGCACCTGAGCACCAACGACTGGGCCGGCTACGTGACCGGGCAGTGGCAACTGGCAAGCTGGGCGGTGTTTTCCGCCGGCGTGCGATGGGAGCATGAGCAGTTGCCGCCGCCGATGCGCATGGTGGACAACCCCGACCTGCCGCAGACCGAGAAGCTGCCCGACCTGGGCGACCAGTGGGGACCGCGGATGAGCCTGGCGATCGGCAATCGCCGCCACTGGCCGGTGCTGCGCCTGGGCTACGGCCTGTACTACGGGCGCACCACCAATGCCACGCTGATGACCGCGCTGACGCAGACCGGATCGTTCAAGGGCGATCTGAGCCTGTTCATCCGGCCCACGGACGGTCTGGTGCCCAGTACGCAGACCAGCGCCGCGCCGCCGTTTCCTTATGTGCTGAACGGAATCCCGGCAAGCGTGGTGACGCCGGGCGCGGTGGAGTACGCGCAGAACTTTCGCAACGCCGAGGCGCACCAGGCGCTGGCCTCGATCGAGCAACAGGCGCCGGGACATGTGCTGGTGACGGCGAGCGCCATGGTCAGCCGGGGACGGCGGCTGCCGGTGGCCATCGATACCAACTTCGACCCGGCAGTGAATCCGAAGACCATCACGTATAACGTGATTGACAAGACCGGCAAAGGACCCATCCAAGTGCCGCGCGTGACGGTGCCGTTCTACGCGCTGTGGCCGGCGGCGGATTGCCCGGCCGGTTCCCTGCTCACGGTGAGCGGGCAGTGCGGCCGGCTAAGGCCCAATTACCAGCAGATCGCCAACATCCAGGCGCGCGCCAACTCAACGTACGAGGCCGCCATGCTGCGCGTGGAGCGCTACGGCAGCCGCGGACTGAGCCTGCACGCAAACTATATCTACTCGCACGCCATGGACTGGAACCCCAGCGAGAGCACGCTGACGGCGGGCAGCAATGTGCTCGATCCCGCAGACTTCAACGCGGAGTACGGGGTCAGCAATCTGGACGTGCGCCACTCGGCCGCGGCCATGGTGGTGCTGGAGTCTCCGTGGAAGATGCACGGACGGAAAGGTCTGCTGGGCAACGGGTGGATGATGTCGGGGGTGGGCCAGTTCCGCAGCGGGCTTCCTTACTCCATGCGCACCACGGGTGCGATTCCGAAGGAGATGGATATCTTCGGCGACCCGGCGATTCTGGGCATCGGCCCCAGCATGAACGGCTCGGGCGGCAACAACCTTGTGTACGGCGTGGGGCGCAACACCTATCGCTATCCGCACACGTGGAAGGCCGACCTGCGGCTGGCCAAGCGCTTCGACCTGGGCGAGATGCGGCAACTGGAGATTCTGGCGGAGAGCTTCAATCTCTTCAACCATCGCAACGTCACCTGGATTCACAGCGCCGGCTACTCGATCGAGTCGGGCACGGCCAACACCCTGCCCCGACTGACGTTTCTGACGGTGGGGACCAAGGGGACCGAGGCGACGACGCCGTCGTTCGGCACACCGTTCGATATGAATGCGACGAACTTCTACCGGGAGCGGCAGATTCAGTTAGGCGCGCGGCTGCGGTTCTGAGGGGGGGCGGGCGAGTTAGGGGAAGTACTCTCCCAGGTCTCAGAGGCGAGATGGTTAGCGTGGTGGGTGGGGTGCGCGTTGGGGCGCGGAGATGGTCACGGATGACTGGCCCCCTACTTATCGTTCTGCTAAGATTCTTCGAAAAGAAAAATTAGCAGAGCAACTGTGTCAGGAGGCGCCTTTGGCAAAGTGGATTAAGATCCGTAAACTCAAGGGAATTGAAAGCCTAGATTACCAAATCCCGAGCCCAGGAGTTCACCTACTTGCTGGATCAAACGGTTCTGGTAAGACAACGCTCCTAGCGTGTCTGAGAAGGCTACGGCATCCCAATTCATTTCAGTTCCACTTTCTGAGTTCGCTCCAGTCTACACGCCTGGATAGCTTCAGCGACGCGGAAGTTATTTACGAGCTCAACGACAGATCTGTGACATACGCTTATGCTGGCGAGCGCTGGGTTCCGAGACCTAGGCGATCTAGCAATCTTGTCGCGAATTTCGGATATCCAGACGTGCTATATGTCGGAGCCACCGCGTCACGAATCACACCACGCCCGGAAGATTTCCGGACAGTCAAGTTAAGACCAGCCCCGACCACAATAGTCCAAGCTGCAAACGCAATATTCCAGACCAATAGATTCTCCGATCTCCGGACGATCAATCTGACGACTGGCAACAAGAACCAAGCTTTCGTGCTGATCGATCGCCGCCTCGGTCCCTCAAAAACCTCCTATTTTTCAGAAAAAAACTTCAGCCTTGGCGAATTGTGCGTACTGAAACTCCTTCGCGAACTGAACAACTGTCATAACGGAACGCTCGTACTGATCGCCGAACTGGAGCTGGCATTACATCCGCGTGCTCAGGTAGGTTTGATCCAGCACTTGGAAGATCTGGCCAAGGAAAAGGCATTGACGGTAATCGTGTCGACGCACTCTGTCACCCTCCTGAAGGGCGCACACAGGAATAAGATTACCTTCTTGGAGAAGCGAGAAGATGGCCACACGGCAGTTTTAAGGAATTGTTTTCCGGCGTACGCGCTGGGCGGCATTTCGATGTCAGAGGAACGACTACCTGATACCGTGATTTACGTCGAAGATGAGGCAGCGCGAACGATTACGGAGCGTCTGATCAGGTATTGTGTTCATGATAGGTACCCCTTGCAGGACGCTGCCCCTCCGAGCATCAGAGTCTTACCCATCGGTGACTACAACAACGTTGTGCGGTTCCGAGACAAGAACCATGCAGTTCTCCCAGGGCACGTCAAACAGTGGATTCTCTTGGACAGAGATGTGGAAGACGAGATCATCAGGATCATGGATGCATCAAGTGATAATCCGATGCGCGATGCATTCCACCGACACTCGGCCTGCATACGCTACTTGCCGTTCACGCCGGAAGTCGCCCTGATGAAGCATTTGGCGGAACGACGTATCCAAATGCAAAGTTCACTACGAGAGAGATACCTCAATTTTTCCATGCAGCTACCGCAATCGCTGGTCGCCATCTCGTCAGTAACGGGAGCCTCCCTGCGGCAGGAATGCAAACAACTGCTTAAGGCCTTGATCGCGCACATCCGAAGCGAAACGACTAATGTGTCGGACGAGGGCGTTACAGACTTCTTGTACCAAGCATTGGCGGACCGCTACTTCACCGAGCAGAGAGCGGATATTATGAGACTGTTTGCACCCATGATTAGCTGACCGATGCAAGCCATGATTGCACGCTTATCCTGCGCCATCCGAAACGCGTTCATTGCGGTTTGCTTGGAGAGACGAATCCTGCCCGGCCCGCTTCTCGCAAACGGACCCGAGGAAACGGACCACGGGTTTTCCTGCTGGGGTCGCCCCTTCCCAGCCCTTCTCAATCGCCCTCCGGCAAGCGCCCGCGCCGCTAGCCTTCGCGAGCCGGGCCGGGCGGGGAAACTTCAGCCCCGGGCTGCGAGCAATTTCCCGCGTTTAGGCATACTCAAGAAGGAACGACCCGCAATGCTCCGCACCGCTCCGGCTAACCCCTTTGATTGGAAGACCGGTAGATCTCAACGTCTTGAAGGCAAAAGAACTTAGCCCGCAAGTCCGGCTCTATTCCGCTGAAAACAAGGAATCTTGGGACTTTTGGCTGCCCCCCCGGGGGTGGGGTGCCGGGGGGGGTGATCGAGGCGCGGATGGCCCGCTCGGCTCGCAACCTGCACGGGGCGCTGTGGTGAGCGGGGATCAGCGGGCTTCGATCTTGCCGGAGATGCGGTTGTACTCTTCGCGCGAGAGGATGTGGCGCTTCACCAGCTCGTAGGAGTCGTGGTAGGGGCGGTGCGCGATGATGCGCTGGGCGAGCGCGGCGTCAATGCCGGGGAGGGTTTGGAGGTCGGCGGCCGTGGAACGATTGAGGTTGATGGTGCGCTGCTGCTTGATGCCCTCGAACACGCCCTGGACCACAGCCTTGGCGTCCCGGGCGGCAGTGGCCGTCGCCTGGGCGGTCTGTTGACGGATCTCGTCGGGGCTGCGCTGATGCGGGGTGCAGGCGGCGAGAAGAAGAGGAAGGAGCAGTGCTGCGGCCGAGATCTTCACCTGTGCTTAGATGCGGGGGAGGGAGACGGCGCTCTGGCGGCGAGGCGCGGGCCGGGAGACCCACGCGACTGCCGAATGGAAGGCTGGCGATCAGGGATTCGCGGCCGCCGGGGGCCGGCGCGCTCGCTAGATGGCTGCGCCGGCGGGGAGGATTTCGTCCACGTCGATCCACTGCGTGGGGTAGTTGCCGGTGTAGCAGGCGACGCAGTAGCGGTTGGCCTGGTGGCCGTCGCCGCCGTCGCAGCTTGCCAGCAGGCCTTCCAGCGAGAGGTAGGCCAGCGAATCTGCCTCGATGAACCTGCGAATCTCTTCGATGGACTGATTGGCGGCGATCAGGTCGCGCTTGGAGGGCGTGTCCACACCGTAGAAGCAGGGCGAGACGGTGGGCGGGCAACTGATGCGCAGGTGGACTTCTTTGGCGCCCGCGCCGCGCACCATGCGCACGATCTTGCGGCTGGTGGTGCCGCGGATGATGGAGTCGTCGATGAGCACCACGCGCTTGCCTTCCAGCAGGTTGTGCACGGGGTTGAGCTTGAGGCGCACGCCGAAGTCGCGCACGCGCTGCTCGGGCTCGATGAAGGTGCGGCCCACGTAGTGATTGCGGATGAGGCCGAGGCGGAAGGGAATGCCGGCTTCCTCCGCGTATCCGAGAGCCGCGGTGACGCCGGAGTCGGGCACCGGGACCACCACGTCGGCGGGCACGCCGGACTCGCGGGCGAGCTGGCGGCCCATGCGGTCGCGCGACTCCTGCACCCAGCGGCCGAAGATGCGCGAGTCGGGGCGGGCGAAGTAGACGTGCTCGAAGATACAGCTTGCCTGCTGCACGCCGCTGGCGTACTGGCGGCTGGTGACGCCGTCTTCGCTGACCATGACCAGTTCGCCGGGCTGCACGTCGCGCACGTACTCGGCGCGGAGCAGGTCGAAGGCGCAGGTCTCGCTGGCAAAGAGGATGGTGTCGGGCGCGCCGGGATTCTTGATACGGCCCATGGAGAGCGGGCGGAAACCGCGCGGATCGCGGGCGGCGAAGATGCGATCGCGGGTCATCATGACGATGGAGAAGGCGCCGTCGACCTGGGAGAGCGAGTCGGCGATGGCGTCGACCAGCGAGCCGGCCTTGGAGTGGGCGATGAGCTGGACGATGATCTCGGAGTCGGAGGTGGTCTGGAAGTAGGCGCCAGCGCGCTCCAGGCGGGTGCGCAGGTTGCCGAGGTTGACCAGGTTGCCGTTGTGGGCGATGGCGATGAGGCCCTTGGTGGAATCCACGCGGATGGGCTGGGCGTTGAGCAGCGCCGAATCGCCGGTGGTGGAGTAGCGGGTGTGGCCGATGGCCATGGTGCCGGGCAGCTTGGCCAGCACGTCTTCGGTGAAGATCTCGGAGACCAGGCCCATGCCCTTGATGTTGGCGAGACGCTGGCCGTCGGCGGTGGCGATGCCGGCCGACTCCTGGCCGCGATGCTGAAGCGCGTAGAGGCCCAGATAGGCTTCGCGGGCGGCGTCGGGATGGCCGTGAATGGCCATGACGCCACACTCCTCGTGGAGAGTGTCGGCGTCGCTCGATCGGGGTTCGCGGTTCGCTGCTTGCGCCGCGCCTTCGCAGCGCAGAGCGTCGGTTAAATCAGGCTCGCCTTCCACGCCTTGATACAACCAGCGGTTCATGCGTGGACGTCGTCGTGGAGATGGGATTCGAGCGCGGTGGCCCATGGCTTGCCAAGCTCCGCCAGGGTAGCGGAGATGAACGGCTCGCGATCGACAGTGATCTCCAGACGGCTGCCGCCGGTGACGCCGACGCGGGCGGCGAAGAAGTTATGCTCGCGGGCCAGCTTTTCGATGTCGTGCAGCTTATGGGGATCGGCGGTGACGATCACCGTGGAAGCGGGCTCGGCAAAGAGGCCGAAAAGGGGATGAACCTGGAGCGACTGATCCTGCTCGACGGTGACGCCGATGCCGCTCTGGACGGCGGACTGGGCGAGCGCGACGGCAATGCCGCCGTCGGAGATGTCGCGCGCCGAGCGCACGAGGCCGCGGCCGGCGAGGGCGACGAGCAGATGCTGGAGGTCGATCTCCGCATCGAGATTGAGGGGCGGAGGCGTTCCCCACACGCCGCCGAGAACGACCTTGGCGTATTCGGAAGAGCCGAAGGCGGCGAGCTCGGCCTGCACGGTCTCCTCGTTTTCTTCGAGCGACTCGGGAACCACCTCGGGCTGATCGCCGAGCACCACGGGGGCAAAGCTGTCGTGGCCGGGCACGTGGCCTTGCGGCGGAGGCACCGCGAGCTTGGGATTGGGTTCCTCGCGGGGAATCGGCCAGAGCAGCACGACGGCGTCGCCGGCCTTCAGGAAGTGCGCCGGTATGGTCTTGCTGACATCGTCGAGAATGCCCACGATACCGAGCACCGGGGTGGGATAGATGCCTTCGCCGCGGGTCTCGTTATAGAGCGAGACGTTGCCGCCGGTGATAGGCGTGCGCAGCGCGGTGCAGGCGGTGGCGATGCCGTCGATGGCCTCGGAGAGCTGGGCCATGATCTCGGGCTTTTCAGGATTGCCGAAGTTGAGGCAGTTGGTTGCGGCCACGGGGGTTGCGCCGGTGCAGGCGACCTTGCGCGAGGCCTCGGCCACGGCATGCATGGCGCCCAGCTTGGGCTGGAGCGCGCACCAGCGCCCGTTGCCGTCGAGCGCCATGGCCAGGCCGCGCTCGTGGCCTTCGGTGCCGGTGCCCTTGATGCGCATGACGCCGGCTTCGCCGCCGGGGCCCTGCACGGTGTTGGTCTGAACCATGGAGTCGTACTGCTCGTGAATCCAGCGCTTGGAGCAGGTGTTGTCACAGCCGAGCAGTTGCTTAAGGTCGGCGGTGAAGTCGCGCTCCGCGCCGAGGGCGGCGACGATCTCTTCCGGCGGATCGAGCGGGAAGGGCGATTTCCAGAGGCCGATGGGGCGGTGATAGAGCGGCGCGTCGTCGGTGCGGGATTCGTTGGGGATATCGGCCACCAGCACGCCGTGATGGCGGATGCGCAGGCGCGGCTCGGGGCGGACGGTGCCGACGATGACGGCGTCGAGACCCCACTTGGCGAAGACGCGCAGTACCTCGTCTTCCCTGCCCTTCTCGGCGACCAGCAACATGCGCTCCTGACTTTCGGAGAGCATGATCTCGTAGGCGGACATGCCGGTTTCGCGCTGCGGGACGAGGTCGAGCTCAACCTCAAGGCCCACGCCGCCGCGTGCGCCCATCTCGCAGGTGGAGCAGGTGAGGCCGGCGGCGCCCATATCCTGAATGCCGACGATCGCGCCGGTCTTCATGGCTTCCAGGCAGGCCTCGAGGAGCAGCTTCTCCATGAAGGGATCGCCGACCTGGACGTTGGGGCGCTTCTGCTCGGAGCCTTCCTTGAACTCCTCGGAGGCCATGGTGGCGCCGTGGATGCCGTCGCGGCCGGTCTTGGCTCCTACATATATGACAGGATTGCCGGTACCGGTGGCCTTGGCGTAGAAGATCTCGTCTTTGCGGACCAGGCCGAGAGCGAAGGCGTTGACCAGCGGATTGCCGCTGTAGCAGGGCTCGAACTTGGTTTCGCCGCCGAGGTTGGGCACGCCGAAGCAGTTGCCGTAGCCGGCGATGCCGCTGACCACGCCTTCGACGATGGCGTGATTCTTGTGGGTGAGCTTCCGCTCTTCCTCGTCCTGGCGGGCACTGGTAGCGACCGGACCGAAGCGCAGGGAGTCCATCACCGCCAGCGGCCGCGCACCCATGGTGAAGATATCGCGGAGGATGCCGCCGACGCCGGTAGCAGCGCCCTGGAACGGCTCGATGTAGCTGGGGTGGTTGTGGGACTCGATCTTGAAGGCGCAGGCCCATCCGTCGCCGACGTCGATGATCCCGGCGTTTTCCCCCGGCCCCTGCACCACGAGGTCGCTCTTGGTGGGCAGGCGCTTGAGGTGGACACGACTGGATTTATAGGAGCAATGCTCGCTCCACATCACGCTGTAAATGCCCAGTTCGGTGAGCGAGGGGGTACGGCCCAGGGTCTTGAGGATGCGGTCGTACTCATCCGCAGTGATGCCGTGCTGGGCAAGCAACTGCGGCGTAATGGTCACAGGTTCGGGAACAACTGCAGAAGAGGCAGTATTCATCGCGGCTACCTCCATTGTCGCATGGGAGCGATCTTTTTTCCTCCGCTGATTCCCTGACCCAGGGTGGGCAGAGGAGCGGAGGGCTGAGCGCGCGCAGAGCGATGGCGGTGCAGAGCAGGCCTGGGCGTGAGGGTGAAAAGCGCAACTCGCTTGTTGCGGCACGGCATCCAAACGAGTCACGGTTCGAATACGAGAGGGAGCGGATTGGCAATGGCAGACAAAGTGGCCCTGGTGACCGGGGCATCGAGTGGAATCGGGTTTTCGCTGGCGCAGGAACTTGCCACGCGCGGATACGGACTGATCGCCTGCTCCGCTGGAGAGCGTATGGACGCAGCGGCGGAGGAGCTTCGCGGGTACGGCGTCGAGGTGCAGGAGGTGCAGGCCGATCTGGCGACCAGTGATGGCGTGGAAAAACTCTGGAGTGCGGTGAAAGCCTCCGGAAAGAAGATCGAGATTGCGTGCATCAATGCGGGTGTAGGCGTGGGCGGGCTGTTTCACGAGACCCGCCTGGAAGACGAGATCAACATGGTGGAGCTGAACTGCACGCGGACGGTTCAGCTTGCCAAACACGTGGTTCAGGACATGGTGTCGCGGGGCGAGGGCAGGATTCTGTTTACGTCCTCGATCGCCGGGGAGATGGTGGCTCCGCGCGAGGCGGTTTATGCCGCGACCAAGGCGTTCGATCTGTCGTTTGCACATAGTCTGCGCTACGAACTGGAAGACACCGGGGTGACGGTAACCACGTTGCAGCCGGGACCGACCGACACGGATTTCTTCCGCCGCGCCGGAATGGAGAACACCCAAGTGGGACAGGAAGGGAAGAAGGACAGCCAGCCCGACGATGTGGCGCGCCAGGGCATCGACGCGCTGATGGACGGCAAGGACCACGTCTACTCCGCGTCCCTGAAGACGAAAGTGGAAGGCATGCTGGCCAACGTGATTCCGGGAAAGACGAAGGCCGCCATGCACGAGAAGATGGCAAAACCGCTGGATCGCAAGGCCAGCTAAGGCTGAGGCTCTCGGCACCGGATGCCGGCCGAGGAAAAGTTCAAACGGCAGGCGGCGCAAGGCCGCCTGCCGAGCAAACCTCCAGGGGGATCTATGGCAGAAATTCTGAGGAAGGACGCTCGCACCGCGCTGCATGAAAAGCCCGGCGCGGAGCAGAGCGAGTCGCGCACGCTGGGCGCGAACGTGGTCGAGGACGGACGCTACATGCCGCCTCCAACCGATGAAGACGGCAAGCAGTGGGTACGGACATCCGTGCTGATCAAAGGCGAGCCGCGCGATTTGTACGGACTATGGCATAACGTGGAGGACGCGCCGCTGTGGCAGGAGCAGATAGCGAGCGTGACGCGCACGGGCGAGAAGACCTCGCACTGGACGATGCAATCGGCGACCGGAACGCTGGAGTGGGATTCCGAGATCATGGCCGATGAACCAGGCCACCGCATTAGCTGGCGTTCGATCGGAGGCGATTCAGAGAACGCGGGCGAGGTGGTGTTTGAAGCAGCGCCGGGCGGGCGCGGCACCTATGTGACGGTGCTGCAGGAGTTCCGCATGGGCAAGCTGGCCAGCGGGTTTGAGACGCTGACCGGGCGCAATCCAAAACAGGCGGTGATTGAAAATCTGCGCCAGTTCAAAGCGCTGGCGGAGACCGGGGAGATTCCGCGTACCCACGGGCAGCCGCACGGGCCGCGGGGCGCGGCAGGAACTGTGAAATCCGCTGCCTATGCGGAGAACGTGGCGCAGCCACCGGGCCTGGAGCGCATGGCAAGCTGAGGAAACGCGATCGCAACCATATCACCAGGCGTGCGGACGCAGTGTGCGCCCGCACTGGAGGAGGGCGGATGAAGGCTGTTTGCTGGATGGGCAAGAGCAAGATTGAAACGCTGAAGGTTCCCGACCCGGTCATTTTGAATCCTCACGACGCCATTCTGCGCGTGACGCGCACGGCGATCTGCGGATCCGATCTGCATCTGTTCGACGGGTTCATTCCCACGATGGAGCAGGGCGACATTCTCGGGCACGAGTTTATGGGGATTGTGGAGGACGTGGGCCGGGACGTAAAAAACCTGAAGCCGGGCGACCGGGTGGTGGTGCCCTTCACCATCGCCTGCGGGCAATGCGAGTTCTGCCACAAAGGCCTGTGGTCGGCCTGCGACAACACCAACCCCAACGCGCACCTGATGGAAACCGCCTATGGATATTCGGGATCAGGCCTGTTCGGCTACTCGCATATGATGGGCGGCTATGCCGGGGGCCAGGCGCAGTATGTGCGCGTGCCCTTCGCCAACATCGGTCCGCTGAAGATCGAGAGCGATCTCCCCGACGAGAAGGTACTTTTTCTTACCGACATCTTCCCTACCGGATACATGGCGGCGGAGAACGCGCAGATTGCAGAGGGCGACGCGGTGGCGGTGTGGGGCTGCGGCCCGGTGGGTCAGTTCGCCATCGCCAGCGCCTTTATGCTTGGCGCGGGACGGGTGATCGCAGTGGATCGCATCCCCGAACGCCTGGAACTGGCGCGCTCGCTGGGCGCGATTACCGTGGACTACACCGAGCAGGACGTGAGCGTGCTGCAAGCGATGCGCGACCTGACCGGCGGCATGGGACCGGATTCCTGCATTGACGCGGTGGGGCTGGAAGCGCACTCGAACCAGTTGCAGGGCGTCTACGACAAGGTGAAGACCATGCTCATGCTGGAGACCGACCGCCCCATCGTGCTGCGCCAGGCGATCCAGGCGGTGCGCAAGGGCGGCACGCTGTCGGTTCCCGGCGTGTACGGCGGGCTGCTCGACAAGGTGCCGTTTGGAGCGGCGTTCGGCAAGGGGATCACCATGAAGATGGGGCAGACGCACATGCACAAGTACATGAAGCCTCTGCTGGAGCGGATCGAGAAAGGACAGATCGATCCGAGCTACATCATCTCGCACCGCATCACGCTGGAAGAGGCGCCGCACATGTACGAGGTGTGGCGTGACAAAAAGGAGAAGGTCACGAAGATCGTGATCGATCCCTGGGCGGAGAAGGCGGCTTAAGCGGAGAGATCGGGAGAAAGGGAAAGCAAAAGGCCCTTCGTTGCGCGGAGGGCCTTTTGCTGTTTCAAGAAGAGAGGAGTTGATGATTCAGGCGGCCTGTTCGCGGTCATCGACGCTCAGCAGCCGCTCCGCGGCGGGATTTTCAAGGGCGAAGCCATGCGTGGCGATTCGTTCCAGATGCCAGAACTGCTTGTAGCTCTCGTTGCCGCGGAGCATATCGACGACCTGCACGCCCTCCTGCACGGCGCAGTCGATGGCGTAGGCGAGCAGCAGGGTTCCAGGCCGCAGGTCGGAATGCTTGGGATCGAAGGCTGTCAGATAGAAGTACTGGGTGCGCGCGGCGCGGAAGGGAGGATCAATGAGCGAATAGAGCACGGCGATGATCTCGCCTTCGAGGCGCAGCGTGCAGAGGCGCAGCATGTCCGCGCGCTCCAGTTGCGGCAGCGCGTCGCAGTGCCAGGACAGGACGCGCTCGTCGGCCAGCACGCCGGGCTCGCCGCGCTCCAGCCAGCGTTCCGTGTGCAGGCGGCGCAGGGCGCCGAAGGCGGCCGCCCAGTTGGTGGCGTCGGCCACGTGCATTTCCAGCGTGCCGGCGCGCTGGGCGCGATTGCGGTAGTACATTGCGTTGCGGCGAATCTTCTGGGGCAGCTCGCCCATGGAGACGGCGCGCATGCGCGAACAGCTTTCGCCTTCGAACTGGCGGATTCCCATCTCGTTCCGCTGGCGCATGGCATGGAAGAGGCGGGAGTGAGCCGGAAGCTGGGAGGCATAAAAGACATCCCATCCCGGCTCGCGCATGAGGACGCTCAGTGCTTCGCGGATTTGTCCGGCCGAGCAGATGGGCGAAAAGATGCCGTCGAGGTAATCGCTGGAGGAGACACCGAGCGGCAGCAACTGGCGCTCGCCGGTGTAGCTGTCGCTATAGAGGTAGAAGGGCAGAAAGCCGATCCATTCGCCGTCGCGCTCGATGGCTACGGCACGCAGGTCGCCCTGGCCGAACTGACGCCACCAGGGAACCAGCCATTCGGGACTTTGAAAGGGCGAGGCCTGGGGGTCTTCGCGCCACAGCGCGCGCCAGGAGGGAATCGCAGCTTCCAGTTCCCTTCCCGAGCGCAGAAGATGATAGGTGATGGATTCAGGCATAGAGAGCCTCCACGGGTTCTCTGCGCGCCATGGTCTGGTAGAGGTCCATATAGCCGGCGATCATGCGCTGGAGCGGAAAGCGGCGCTGGGCGGCGGAGCGGCATGCCTGGCGCGATAAGCTGCCGACCCTGCGGATTGCCTCGGCCATCTCTTCGGCGGTATTCACGAGGAATCCTGTGACGCCGTCTTCGACAATCTCCGGGAGCGCTCCGGAGCGGAAAGCGATGACCGGGGTTCCGGCGGCCAGCGCTTCCATGGCTACAAGCGAACTGGTTTCTGGCGCGCGTGTGGGATGCAGCAGGCAGCGAGCACCGGCCAGCAGTCGCTGCTTGCGCGATGGGGAAAGTGGGCCCAGAAAAGCGTGGCGTGGCAGGCCGGGCCGTTCTTCCAGGAGAGGCGCAACCTGCTCACGAAAGTACTGCTGATGCTCCGGATAGGGAAAGACTTCTCCGCCGAGGAGGACGCGGATTCCGGCCAAGCTCCCGGCGCGGAAGGCTGCATGGGTATTCTTCTCCGGACAGACACGTCCGAGCACCAGGGCATAATCGCCGGCCGGCGGCTGGCGGTCGAGTTCCGGCAGAGGCACGCCGTTGGGGATGACCACGCAGTCTCCGGCCTCGGCCGGGAAGGTGCGCCGCTGCGCTTGCGAGACGCAGCAGAACTGCACGCGGCCGGCGAAGCGGGCCCATGCTTCAGGCGGATACCAGGCGATGGGCAAATGCAAAGTAACGACAGCGGGGATCTCTTCCGGCAGAGAATAACGATCGAAGTCGAGGCCGTGCATGTGAAGCAAATCCACACGGCTGCTGCCCAGCGCGCGATCGATGGCGTACTGCACCGCGCGGCGGCATGCGGCCTCCTCGCTGATCCCAACTCCGAGCCGGACTGGAGGTGGAAACGAAAAGAGTTTGCCGGCCACCTGCGAACCCTCACAGGCGACAACCAGAGAGGAGTGACCGGCGCGCACCAGGGCTTGATCCAGTCGACTGAGGATTTGCTCCGCGCCGCCCACGGCGTCCGCCCGTACTGGCGCGAAAGGAAATGCGACGCTGAGCACGTTCAACAGCATGCGGTGTTCATCTCTTCATCGAGCGCGTCTTCTGCCTCGGCGGCGACCTTGCAGAAGTCGGGCGAGGTCAATCCCCAGGAGTAGTTGTCGTAGAAGACTCCGCCCCAATGCGGTGGCCGCCGGAAGTCGTAAGCGGGGGCCACGCGATAGCGCTCCTCTTGCGTGCCGAAATACTGGAGGGTTTCCTGCTGGCTGGTGAAACAGCTCAAGAGAGTGCGCTTGCGCTGCTGCTCGCGCGCCGAGAGAGGATAGATGACCTCCGGTTGCGGCGGTTCGGCGGGCAGAAAGACGCCGGTCTCGATTCCCTGGAAACCCGCGTGGTAGAAGGGCGCCTCCACAATCAGCGGGACGGCTTCATTCATGCTGCGCAGCATGGAGACTGCATGGTGCACGGCGAAGGCACAGGCATCGTGATCGGGATGCCCCCCTTCATAAGGATGGGTGAAGATCACTTGTGGGCGGCGCTTGCGGAGGATGGCGGCCAGACGGCAGGTGAGACCGGAGAGCTGAAACGATGCCTCCTGGTCCGGTATGTCGAAGCGCTCGCGGCTCATGTGCGCGAGATCAGCAAGTTCCAGCGCCCGATCCCTCTCCTGCCAGCGCGCGCTGCGGTACTCCAGCAGCGAATGATAGCCGTGCGCCAGGCTATCGGCTCCGTTGGCCGGCACGCCGTCGGTAACGTGCAGAAGATGGGCACCGGCGAACCGGGGCAGGCGCGCGCCGAGGGCAATGGTTTCGTCATCCGGATGCGCAAACACAAGTAACGCGCGAGGCATGGGCCGAGCATCAGTGGCCGACGCCGTTGCCCGTGCGAATATGTCTGCTTCGGCAACTTCCATGCGCGCTCACCTCTCGGTTGTGAGATGCGCGAGGTGGAGCGCAGGTGGTAACAGGAGAGGCCCGGAAAGCATGCTGGTACCGGACCCGAGACGGGGTGGGAGCGATACCTGACCCGCCAACCTCTGCGCGGAATCCCGCCTCCAATACCAGTAATGGAAGAGCAATCTTCCCCCAGGAGAGAGTCACCAAGAGACCTTCGAATCGGCAACGAAACTCGAAAGAGGATAACGAGGAAACTCACAACATCCTGCGACGGCGGATGACAGCGGGAAGCCCGAGCCGAGCTCGAGCTTCTTTCTTCAACTTGATCGCAGAGATTGCGACCGGTTCCGAAGCCGGATCTCCGAACTACGGAAAGCAGAGGCGAGGCTCGCACGAGTCCTCGCCTTTTGCTTTGGAACGCATTTTGTGTCCGGATCGGGGAGAGAGGTTGGCGCGATTCCCGCGACGGTGCGGTGGGTACAAAGCGGCCTCGACCCTGGCCCCATCCGCAGCGGGGGGATGGAATAGAATGGGAATGTCTCCCAGCCGGGATGGCGGAACTGGCAGACGCAGCGGACTCAAAATCCGCCGACCCTTGCGGTCATGGGGGTTCGACCCCCC
>DAIDLI010000144.1 GCA_027449545.1 Acidobacteriaceae bacterium
CGAATGGCTCCAGCAGCAGCAGATCAAGATCGATGCGCTGCCCGAGCCTGCGCGTACCATCGCCTCGAATCCCGAAACGCTCCAGCGCCGCCAGCGCGCCTGCGGCTACAGCGAAGAGGATCTGCGCATCCTGCTGCTGCCCATGGCCGCCAAGGGCGAGGAGCCGATCGGCTCCATGGGTACTGACGTGCCGCTGGCATGCCTGAGCGATAAGCCGCAGTCGCTGTTCAGCTACTTCAAGCAGCTCTTCGCCCAGGTCACCAACCCGCCGATCGACCCGATCCGCGAGGAGCTGGTGATGTCGCTCATCAGCTATCTCGGCACCGAGCGCAACATTCTCGACGAAAAGCCGGAAAACTGTCACACGCTCAAGCTGCTGCACCCCATCCTCTCCAACCGCGAACTGGAGAAGCTGCGCCGCGTCTCCTCCGGCGACTTGCTGGCCACGACGCTGCCCGCGCTGTTCCGCGTGGCCGATGGCGAAGCCGGCCTCAAGCAGGCGCTGGATGACCTGGCCATGCGCGCCTCGCGCGCCGTGGAGAACGGATATTCGGTCCTGATCATCTCCGACCGCGGCGTGGACCAGACCTACGCGCCCATCCCCAGCCTGCTGGCGATGGCGGCGGTGCACAACCGCTTGGTGCAGGAACAGACCCGCACCCAGGTGGCGCTGATCATCGAGAGCGGCGAGGCACGCGAGGTGATGCACTTCGCGCTGCTGATCGGCTACGGCGCCAGCGCCGTGAATCCGTATCTGGCCATCGAGAGCATTCACGATCTCAAGCGCCGCAACCTGCTGCCGGAGAACGTTTCGGCCGAGTACGCCGAGAAGAACTACATCAAGGCCATCAATAAGGCGCTGCTGAAGACCATCTCCAAGATGGGCATCTCCACGCTGCAAAGCTACCGCGGCGCGCAGGTCTTCGAGGCTGTGGGCCTGAATGAGGCGCTGGTGCAGGCTTACTTCCCCGGCACTGCCTCGCGCATCGAGGGCGTGGGCCTCGACGTGCTGGCTCGCGAAGCGCAGATCAAGCACGAGTTCGCCTTCCAGCCGCTCACCGATTCCGAGACCGACCTTCAGGTCGGCGGCCAGTATCAGTTCCGCGTCGACGGCGAGTATCACCTGCTGAATCCGCTGACCATCAGCAAGGTGCAGCATGCGGTGCGGCAGAACAGCTACTCCACCTTCCAGGAGTACACGGACCTGATCGACAACCAGAACCGCCAGCTCTGCACGCTGCGCGGCCTGCTCAAGCTCAAGTACTCCGACAAGCCGATTCCGGTGGAAGAGGTCGAGCCGGCCAAGGAGATCGTGAAGCGATTCACGACTGGCGCCATGAGCTTCGGGTCGATCTCCAAAGAGGCGCACGAGACGCTGGCCATCGCCATGAACCGCCTGGGCGGCATGTCGAACACCGGCGAGGGCGGCGAGGACGAAGCACGCTTCATGCCCGATGCCAACGGGGATTCGCGGCGCTCGGCCGTCAAGCAAGTGGCCAGCGGCCGCTTCGGCGTGACCACGAACTATCTGGTCAACGCCACCGAGTTGCAGATCAAGATGGCGCAGGGCGCCAAGCCTGGCGAGGGCGGCCAGCTCCCCGGCCACAAAGTGGATAGCGAGATCGCGCGCATCCGCCACTCGATCCCCGGTGTGGGCCTGATCTCGCCGCCGCCGCATCACGACATCTACTCGATCGAGGATCTGGCGCAGCTCATCTACGACCTGAAGAACGTGAACCCCAAGGCGCGCATCGCCGTGAAGCTGGTCTCCGAAGTGGGCGTGGGCACGGTGGCCGCGGGCGTCTCCAAGGCGCACGCCGACGTGGTGCTCATCTCCGGCGATACCGGCGGCACCGGCGCTTCGCCGCTCAGTTCCATCAAGCACGCGGGGCTGCCGTGGGAGCTTGGCCTGGCCGAGACGCAGCAGGTGCTGCTGCTCAACGATCTGCGCAGCCGCATCCGGGTGCAGACCGACGGCAAGCTGCAGACCGGCCGCGATGTGGTCATCGCCGCGCTGCTGGGCGCAGAAGAGTTCGGCTTCGCCACCATGCCGCTGATCTCCATGGGCTGCATCATGATGCGCAAGTGCCACCTGAACACCTGCGCGGTGGGCATCGCTACACAGGATCCGGTTCTGCGCGCGCGCTTCACCGGCACGCCCGAGAACGTGATCAACTTCTTCTTCTTCATCGCCGAGCAGATGCGCGAGCACATGGCCAAGCTGGGCTTCCGCACCGTCGACGAGATGGTGGGCCGCGTGGACAAGATCGACGCGGTGCTCGCCGAGGCGCACTGGAAGGCCAAGGGCGTGGATCTCTCCTCGATCCTCTACGCGCCGACGCTGCCTTCGCGCGTGGCGCGCCGCCGTACCCAGGCGCAGGACCACGGCCTCAACGTGGCGCTCGATCATCAGCTCATCGCGGCTGCTAAACCGGCCCTGGAATCGAAGCAAAAGGTCCAGAAGAAGTTCGCCATCCGCAACGTGCACCGCACGGTGGGCGCCATGCTGGGCGGCGAGATCGCGCGCCGCTACGGATCGGCCGGCCTGCCCGACGGCACCATTCACTTCAACTTCCACGGCTCCGCCGGCCAGAGCTTCGGCGCGTTCGTGCCCCAGGGCGTGACGCTGGAACTGGAAGGCGACGCCAACGACTACCTGGGCAAGGGCCTCTCCGGCGGACGCATCATTGCCTACCCGCCCAAGACCGCGCCCTTCCTGCCCGAGGAGAGCATCCTGGCGGGCAACGTGGTGCTGTACGGAGCCACCAGCGGCGAGGTCTTTTTGAACGGCATTGCCGGCGAGCGCTTCGCGGTTCGCAACTCCGGCGCTACCGCGGTGGTGGAAGGCGTGGGCGACCACGGCTGTGAGTACATGACCAACGGCTTCGTGCTGGTCCTGGGCACCACCGGGCGCAACTTCGCAGCCGGCATGAGCGGCGGCGTGGCCTTCGTCTACGACGACCAGGGCGACTTCACCGCGCGGCGCTGCAACAAGACCAGCGTGGACCTTGAACCGCTGACCGGCGCTGAAGACATCCAGAAGATTCGCGCTCTGCTGGAGCGGCATCGCGACCTGACCGGCAGCCCGCGCGCCGCCTGGATCCTGGAGCACTTTGCCGAGGCCCAGGGCAAGTTCATCAAGGTGTTCCCGCACGAGTACAAGCGCGTGCTGAACGTGCCGCGCGCCAAGGACTTCTATATCTCTTCCGCAAGTTCGTCGCCTCTGGTGACGGCCGGCGTCGCCACGGAGGTGCAGCATGGGTAAGGACACAGGATTTCTGGAGCTGAAACGCGAACAGCCGCAGCGGCGCAAGCCGGAAGAGCGGGTGAAGGATTACTTCGAAATCTACGAGCCGTTTCCCGAGGAGAAGCAGCGGGAGCAGGGCGCGCGCTGCATGGACTGCGGCGTGCCCTTCTGCCACACCGGCTGCCCGGTCAACAACCTGATCCCGGATTGGAACGACCTGGTCTATCACGGCCGCTGGGAGCGGGCCATCCGCCGCCTGCACGCCACCAACAACTTCCCGGAGTTCACCGGCCGCATCTGCCCTGCTCCGTGCGAGGCGGCCTGCGTGCTGGGCATCAACCAGCCACCGGTCTCCATCAAGCTGATCGAGCGCTCGATCGTCGATCGCGGCTGGGATGAGGGGTGGATTCGTCCCGAGCCGCCCGAGCAGGCCACCGGCAAGCGCGTGGCAGTGATCGGCTCCGGCCCCTCCGGCCTGGCTGCCGCACAGCAACTGCGCCGCGCCGGCCACTCGGTCACCGTCTTCGAGAAGAACGACCGCATCGGCGGACTGCTGCGCTACGGCATCCCCAACTTCAAGCTGGAGAAGTGGGTCGTGGACCGCCGGCTCCAGCAGATGAAGGCCGAGGGCATCACCTTCATCACCAACGCGCACGTGGGCGTGAACGTCTCTATCGAGTCGCTGGAAGAGCAGTACGACGCGATCCTGCTGTGCGGCGGCGCCGAGCAGCCGCGTGACCTGAAGGTTCCCGGCCGCGAGCTAAAGGGCATCCATTTCGCGATGGAGTTCCTGCCCCAGCAGAACCGCCGCAACGAAGGCGACAGCGAAGAGACGCTGCTCAAGAACATGCATGCAGTTGGTTCGATTCTGGCCACAGGCAAGAACGTGGTGATCATCGGTGGCGGCGACACCGGCGCCGACTGCCTGGGCACCAGCCATCGCCACGGCGCGAAGAGCATCCACCAGTTCGAGATCATGCCCCAGCCTCCGGGCGAGCGCTCGCCGCTTACACCCTGGCCGCTGTGGCCGCTGCAACTGCGCACCGAGAGCTCGCACGAAGAGGGCGGCAAGCGCGACTGGAGCATCAACACCGTCAAGTTCACGGGCGACGAGAACGGCAACGTGAAGCAGATGCACTGCGTGCGCGTGGGACCGCCGCCGAAGTTCGAGGCCATCGCAGGCTCGGAGTTCACGCTGGATGTGGACTTGGTGCTGCTGGCCATGGGCTTCCTGGGCCCGGTACGCAATGGCATGATCGAGCAGCTTGGTTTGGAGCTGGACCAACGCGGCAACGTGAAGACCGACAACTTCATGACCTCGAAGGAAGGCGTGTTTGCCGCCGGCGATATGCGCCGCGGTCAGTCACTGGTGGTGTGGGCCATCAGCGAAGGCCGCAAGGCCGCAGCCGCCGTGGATGCCTGGCTGGCCAAGCAGCAACTCTCGGCGCGCAGCGGCCATGCGCACGCGGGAACCGCACGGTAGAGCACCAACTGGCAGCACAGGACAGGCGCTGTTGCTCATCTGAGCGGCAGCGCCATTTCCTTGCGCAGCCTGAGACGTCCCCCAGGCAACCGTTCCCGCAAATCCAGCATCGAAACTCGGAAGCTGAATAAGCGCTGTCTGCAAATATCACTTCTCCAGGGGCCCAGGCAAGAATGCAGGAGCACGCCGAGCAAACCGGGGTCGTCCCCGATCTCTCCGCCACAGTACGAGTCGCCGGGACTGGCCGAATGGCGGAGCGCACGGCCGCGCACGACTGGGAATCCACTGCGCTGGGCCCGATAAGCGAATGGCCGGAAGCGCTGGTGGTTCTGGTGAATTCCCTGCTCGCCAGCCAGCATCCCACCCTGCTGTTCTGGGGGCCTGAGCTCATCCAGTTCTTCAACGATGCTGCCATCCCCATCCTTGGGCGCGACAAAGTCCCCACGGCGCTCGGCCAGCGGGCCGAGGAGTGCTGGGTAGAGGTCTGGCCGATCATCGGGGAGCAGATCGCGCAGGCTTACAGCGGCTCGCCGGTGTGGAAGGAAGACCAGCTGGTTCCCAGCTTCCGCGATGGACGCCTGGAAGACACCTGGTTCACCTACAGCTACAGCCCAGCCCGCGATGCGAGCGGGGAGATTCGCGGCGTGCTGGTGACTTGCCTGGAAACCACGCGCCGGGTGCGGGCGGAACAATGCTTGCGGGAGGAGCGTGCGCAGCTACTCAAGGTCTTCGAGCAGGCGCCGGCCTTCTTCGCCGTGCTGCGCGGTCCTGAGCACATCTTCGAGCGCGTCAACCCCACCTACTCCCAGCTTGTCGGCGGTCTCGACGTGATCGGAAAACCGGTGCGAGAGGCCATTCCCGGGATTGCGGAACAGGGCTACGTCGACGTCCTCGATCGCGTCTTCCGCAGCGGCCAGGCCTACAAGGCTGTCGACGCCCATTTCACTCTTCCGCCCTCGGCTGAGAACAGCGCAGAGGAACGAGCCGTTGATTTCGTCTACCAGCCCTTGCGGGAGCCGGACGGGACGGTTTCGGGCATCCTGGTGCTCGGCGTGGAGGTGACGGAGCGCAACCGCATCCATACTGTGCTGCAGGAGACGGAGCGGCGCGCGGCGATGGTGCTGGACAGCATCAGCGACGGCTTCCACCTGATCGACGCCGAGGGCCGGTTCCGGCAGTTCAACGCGGCTGGCCGGGCACTCTATCGCAGCCAGGGCCTGGACCCGGATGCGCTGATCGGGCAGCGGGCCCTGGACGTCTTTCCGGATCACCAACAGTCCGATACAGGGCACGCCATTCTGACCAGTCTCCAAAACCGGCAGGCTTCGGTACTGGAGAGCTACTATCCGCCCTGGAAGAAGTGGTTCTGGCTGCGCAACTATCCCACCGCGAACGGAGAGCTGGCCACCTTCTTTCAGGACATCACCGAGAAGAAGCAGATTGAGGCGCAGCTTCGCGAGCAGCAGGAACGGTTTACCTTTGCCACACGCGCGGCAGGCCTGGGGTACTGGTTCTGCGATCTGCCGTTCGACAAGCTGGAGTGGGACGCCACAGTCAAAGAGCATTTCTGGCTTCCCCCGGATGCGGAGGTCAGCATCGCCGACTTCTATGCGATCCTCCATCCCGAGGATCGCGAACCCACCCGCCGGGCGCTGGACGAGGCGATCGCGAACCACAGCATCTATGACATCGAGTACCGGACGGTGGCCCCGGACGGCCGCTTCAAGTGGATACGGGCTGTCGGCCGGGTGGCATATTCCGATCAGGGCCAGCCGATCCGTTTCGACGGCGTCACCCGCGATGCGACCTCGCTGCGCGAGGCCCGAGAGGCGCTTGAAGCCGAACGTGCGCGCCTGAATGCGGTCTTCGACAACATCCCCATCGGCATCCTGTTTACGCTGGCGGACGGGCGGATTGTGACGGCCAACCCACAGGCGGAGCGCATTCTTGGGCAACCGATCCATGGGGTGGAGATGCAGGCTATCCGCGATCTGGATTTCCTGCACCCGGATGGGCGGCGGGTAGAAGCCAGCGAACGGCCGCTCACCCGCGTGCTGGCCGAGCAAGGGATCCATCGCGGCGAGTATCAATACCGGCGGCCGGATGGAACAACCGTCTGGGTGGAGCTGATGGCCGCGCCGATTCTGGACAGCAAGGGCCAGATTATTGGCGCGGTGGATGCGCTGTCGGATATCGATGGGCGCAAGCGCGCCGAGAATGCGCTGGTTCGCAATGAGAAGCTGGCCCTGGTAGGGCGCATGGCGGCCAGCATCTCGCACGAGATCAACAATCCCCTCGAAGCCGTGACCAACCTGCTCTTCCTGATCGAGTGCAGCACGGCGGAGGACTCCATTCGAGAGTTCAGCCGGAAAGCACAGGAGGAACTGGCGCGGGTCTCGCACATCGTGACGCACACGCTGCGGTTCAACCGCCAATCGCTGGGATGGGGCGAGCAGCAGATGTCGGTGCTGCTCGAATCCTCGCTGGCTATTTACGAAGGGCGGTTGAGGAACTCGGGAGTGACGCTCCATCGAGAATACCGGGATGAAACCAGCATTCGCTGCGCGGGCTCGGAGATCCGGCAGGTGTTTGCCAACCTGGTGGGCAATGCCTTCGACGCCAGCCGGCGCGGGGGCAAGCTGGTTCTGCGCTGCCGGGATGAGCGGCATGCCCGCACGGGCCAGCCGGGGGTGCGGGTCTCGATCGCCGATTCGGGGCATGGGATTCCGGCCGGCGCGCGCAGCCATCTCTTCGAGCCATTCTTTACCACCAAGGGCGATAACGGCACCGGGCTGGGCCTATGGGTGAGCCGGGAGATCCTGAACAAGCACCACGCCGAGGTGAGTGTGAAGTCGCGCACCGAGGAGAGCGCGAGCGGCACCGTCTTCTCCATCTGGTTTCCCGCGGAGACGGGGACGGGGGCGTGAGGCTGCTCCGACGGAGCAGCCGCGACCTGCACTGGGACGCGCTCGGTGAGGATGTCTCGGTGGCGGGATTGCTGGCCGGGCTGGGCGACCTGCGCGCCGACAAGAGCTTTGCGGCGTGAAAGCCTCCGCCGTCCCTACGGGACTTCAGGCATGTCTTTGAGAAAACTACCCCACGTTGAAACGCGGGGCTAACGCACACTGCGCCTTACGGCGCGGGAGACAGCGGGCTCCAGGGTCACGCCATCCTTCGCGAGCCGAAGCGATACCATTCCCCATATTCCAAGAAGGTCGTGCATAAAAGGCGTTCCTTTGCGGCTCCTACCCGAACATGAACTCCTTGTCGCGGAGCTCTTTGATGGCGTCGCGGAGCTTCGCTGCCTTCTCGAACTCAAACTTCTTGGCGCTCTCGCGCATCTCGGACTCGAGTTTTGCAATGTAGGCGTCGACTTCTTCGGCCGACTTGAACTCGGGGACGCCTTCGGCTTCCTCCTCCATCACGTCGCCGTACTCGGACTTGAGGATCTGGGCGAGGCCCATGTCGATCTTGCTGACGACCGACTGCGGCGTGATGCCGTGCTCCTCGTTGTAGGCGCGCTGGATCTCGCGGCGGCGGTTGGTCTCGCCAATGGCGCGGTTCATGGAGTCGGTCATCCGGTCGGCGTAGAGAATGGCGCGGCCTTCAACGTGGCGGGCGGCGCGGCCGATGGTCTGGATGAGCGAGCCGGAGGAGCGTAGGAAGCCTTCCTTGTCGGCGTCGAGGATGGCCACCAGCGAGACCTCGGGCAGATCGAGGCCTTCGCGCAGCAGGTTGATGCCGATGAGCACGTCGTACTCGCCTTTGCGCAGGCCGGCGAGAAGCTTGACGCGCTCCAGGGTTTCGATCTCGGAGTGCATGTAGCGGCAGCGCACGCCGACCTCGGTGTAGTAGCCGGCCAGGTCCTCGGCCATGCGCTTGGTCAGGGTGGTGACCAGCACGCGTTCGTTGCGTTTGGCCCGGTCGCGAATCTCGGCGAGCAAGTCGTCGATCTGGCCCTTGACGGGGCGGATCTCGACCTCGGGATCGACCAGGCCGGTGGGGCGGATCACCTGCTCGATGACCACGCCAGCGGAGCGGGTGAGCTCGTAGGGGCCGGGAGTGGCGGAGACATAGATGGCCTGATTGACGCGGTTCTCGAACTCGTCGAATTTGAGGGGGCGGTTGTCCATGGCGCTGGGCAGGCGGAAGCCGTAGTCCACGAGGGTCTGCTTGCGGCTGCGGTCGCCGTGCCACATGCCGTGGACCTGCGGGATGGTGGCGTGGCTCTCGTCGATGAAGAGCAGGAAGTCGCGGGGGAAGTAGTCGAGCAGCGTGGGCGGCGCTTCGCCGGGCAGACGGCCGCTGAAGTGGCGGGAGTAGTTCTCGATGCCGTGGCAGTAGCCCATGGACTTGATCATCTCGAGATCGAAGCGGGTGCGCTGGTGAACGCGCTGGGCCTCGACCATGCGGCCTTCGGCCTCGAGCTGCGCGGTCCAGTCGTTGAGCTCGCGGACGATGGAATCGATAGCTTCGGCTTTGCGCTCGGGCTGCACGACGTAGTGGCTCTTGGGGTAGATGGGTAGGCGCGAGTACTTCTGCTTGACGGTGCCGAAGAGCGGGTCGATCTGAGAGAGCGACTCGATCTCATCGCCGAAGAGCTCGATGCGGTAAGCGGACTCGTCGTAGGTGGGGAAGACCTCGATGATGTCTCCCCTCACCCGAAATGTCCCGCGGCGGAAGTCGGTATCGTTGCGCTCGTAGAGGATCTCGACCAGGCGGCGGGTAATGTCTTTGCGGCTGATGCGCTGGCCTTTTTCGAGCAGCAGCAGCATGCCGTAGTAGGCCTCGGGCGAGCCCAGGCCGTAGATGCAGCTCACGGAGCTGACGATGATGGCGTCGCGGCGCTCGAAGAGCGAGCGGGTGGCGGAGAGGCGCAGCTTATCGAGCTCCTCGTTGATGGTGGCCTCTTTCTCGATGTAGAGGTCGCCGGCGGGAATGTAGGCCTCGGGCTGGTAGTAGTCGTAGTAGCTAACGAAGTACTCGACCGCGTTGTTGGGAAAGAACTGCTTGAACTCGTGGAAGAGCTGGGCTGCGAGGGTCTTGTTGTGAGCGAGGATGAGTGCGGGGCGATTCAGCTCCTCGATGACCTTGGCCATGGTGAAGGTCTTGCCGGAGCCGGTGACGCCGAGCAGGACCTGGTGCTTTTCGCCGGCGGCTACGCCCTGGACGAGCTCTTCGATGGCGCGGGGCTGGTCGCCGCGGGGTTTGTAGCCGGTGACGAGCTGAAACTCCATGGGGTGATTATAGCGGCTGGGCGAATTTATGGCGAAGATTGCGGGTTAGCGGGACGGCGAGTCAGCGAGTCAGCGGGATTGAGGCTCGAGGAGCGGGGGCACCTGCGGTGCGGCAGACGGCGCTTGGGCCATGGGAGTTGTGCTTTCCCAGGTCCCTTCGGGGGACCTCGGGCACCCGGGCACCTGCGGTGCGGCAGACGGCGCTTGCGCGCCACGGGAGTTGTGCCGCCCCAGGTCTCAAAAACGAGACCTGGGGCACCCGCTTGGATCGTGCTTTCCCAGGTCCCCTTCGGGGGACCTGGGGCACCCGGGCGCCTGGGAAGGTCTTGATCCAATACAGACATCCGGCATGTGCGGGGAACAAATGGCTGTCTCGGCCGTCCTATAAAACGGTGATGTTCTATAAAACGGTGATGTTCTAGGAAACGGTGATGTCCTACAAAACAGTGATTTGGATCACTTCGGGGTACTCACCGGCCATCGGAGAATAAACCTGGGGTCAGAGCCTGGGGCGGTCTTCCCCGCCTGCGTGCGAAAATCATACTGGAGCCCTCATGGCAGCTTTCGGCAGTTTTGCCCTACTTCTAGCGCTGGCGCTTGCGGCTTATAACCTGGTGGCAGGAGCCCTGGCCCTCCGGTTGATCGCGACCGGGCGGCCGTCGCGCGTTTCCCCGGAACGGCTGGCGGACACGGCGCGGCGGGCGGGAATCGCCGGGTTTTACGCAGTTTCCGCGGCAGCTTTCGCGCTGGTCTACGCCGTCTTCACCAACGACTTCTCCATCACCTACATCCTGGAGCACTCCAACCGGGCGCTGCCGGCGGCGTACAAGTTTGCGGCGCTGTGGAGCGGGCAGGAAGGCTCGCTGCTGCTGTGGGCGTGGCTGCTGGGGACGTACGGCTTTGTGCTGCGGCTGCGGCACAAGACGGACGTGAAGCTGTACGCCTACGCAGGGACGATTCTGGCGGCGATCCAGTTCTTCTTTCTGCTGGTGCTGAACTTTGCGGCGCCTCCGTTCTCGCTGTACAACGGGCCGACGCCGGCGGATGGCAACGGGCTCAATCCCCTGCTGCAGTTTCCGGAGATGGTGATCCATCCGCCGATGCTGTACCTGGGCTATGTGGGCTTCTCGGTGCCGTTTGCGTTTGCGCTGGGGGCGCTGATCATGCGCTACCCGGGGGAGAAGTGGATCCGCATCACGCGCACCTGGACGATGGTGACGTGGCTGTTTTTGACGTGCGGCATCTTTCTGGGCATGCACTGGGCGTACGCGGTGCTGGGCTGGGGCGGCTACTGGGGCTGGGACCCGGTGGAGAACGCCAGCTTTATGCCGTGGCTGACGGGCACGGCCTTCCTGCACTCGGTGATGATGCAGGAGCGCAAGGGCATGATGAAGAGCTGGAACGTGTGGCTGATCTTCAGCACGTTCCTGCTGACGCTGCTGGGCACCACGCTGACGCGAGGCGGACTGGTGAGCTCGGTACATGCGTTCGCGCAGTCGTCGATCGGCAACTGGTTCATCACCTTCATGCTGATCGTGCTGGTGGTGTGCATCTTCGTCTACATTCTGCAGCGCAGCCACCTGAAGACGGAGCATCATCTGGAGTCGCTGGTCAGCCGCGAGTCGAGCTTCATGTTCAACAACCTGGTGCTGCTGACGGCCTGCTTCGTGATTCTGTGGGGCACGCTGTTCCCGATCCTCTCGGAGTATGTGCAAGGCAGCAAGGTGACGGTAGGGGCGCCGTTCTACAACCGGGTGGCGGTGCCGATCGGGTGCTTCCTGCTGTTTTTGACTGGGGTGGGGCCGCTGCTGCCGTGGCGGGCGACGTCGTTCAAGAGCATCCGGCGCAACTTCATTTTGCCGTGCGTGGCGCTGTGGGCGACGGTGATTGTGTGCCTGATTGCGGGAGTGCGGCCGTGGCATAACGGCGTGTACCAGAACGGCGCCTTCTACGCGCTGGTGGCGTTTTCGGTTTCGGCGGCGGTGCTGACGGCGGTGATCTCGGAGTTTCTGCGCGGGGCTACGGTGATCGCGAAGCAGACACACCGCAACCTGATCTCGTCCACCGTGCTGCTGATGCGCAGGAACACGCGCCGTTACGGCGGATACCTGGTGCACATCGGCGTGGTGGTGGTGGTGATCGGTCTGGCCGGCTCGGCGTTCAACAAGAACATCGAGAGCGAGATGGGCCTGCACGACAAGATGTCGATTGGGCCGTACACGCTGGAGTGCACGGGCTTCACGCAGGACTCGAACCTGAACTACAACTCCGAGTTCGCGATGCTGAACGTGTATCAGGACGGCAAGAAGGCGTTCGAGATGGCGCCGGAGAAGCGCGTGTATCTGGCCAGCCAGCAGCCGGAGACGATGGTTTCGATCCACTCGACGCCGGAGTGGGATTTGTATGTGGTGTATGAGGGCACGAATCCGGATACGGGACAGCCGATCATCAAGGCGTTTCTGAACCCACTGGTGGGCTGGATCTGGTTCGGGCTGGTGGTGATGGTGATGGGGACGTTTGTGGCGCTGGTGCCAAGCCTGAATCCGGCGACGGTGGCGCTGCGGGCGCCGGCGGCGCAGGCAATCCCGGTGGCGGCGGCGGTGAAGGGGGGCGACTGATGGATACTTCTCACTTGGCCGCCCGGGGAAAGGAGCGGCGTCCCTACGGGACTCGCATTCTGCAATTGTTCTCGATCCCCACGCTAAAGCGCGGGGCTAATGACCAGTGCGCCTACGGCGCGCGGAATGCCGGAACCGCGATCGCGGGCGACCGATCGGGATTCAAGGCGGACCGGGTAGGGTTCTGGCTGAAGGCGACGCAGGCGCTGCTGCTGGCGGTGGCGGTGTGCTTCTCGATGGGCGCCAGCAACGATAGTGCGCGAGTGGTGAACCTGGATCACCAGTTGATGTGCACGTGCGGCTGCGCGGAGCTGCTGGGCGAGTGCAACCACGTGGGCTGCACGGAGTCGACCGAGGAACTGGCCATGCTGCGGACGGATATCGCGGCGGGCATGACGGACAGCCAGATCTTCAATGCGTTTTCCGCGAAGTACGGGCAGACGGTGCTGGCAGCGCCGAAGACCAAGGGCTTCGACCTGGTGGCGTGGATTGCTCCGTTTGCGGTGTTTGCGGCGGCGCTGCTGGGCACGATTCTGCTGATTCGGCGCTGGGGCGGGCTGGGACTGGAACGCGCGCAGCGGGCCACGGCGCCGGAGTTCAACGCGCTGCCGGCCGAGGAGCGCGAGCGGCGCGCGCGCATTCGCCGCGAAACCGGCGACGAGGAGGGCTTCTGAGATGGGCGAGACCGCGGGCTTGATTGCAGGCATGCTGCTGCTGTTTGCGCTGGTGATCTACACCTTCTGGCCGGAGAACGGGTTTGCCAGCCAGAAGGAAAAGACGCGCCTGGAGTTTCTGCTGGAGCGCAAGGACCAGCTCTACGAGAACCTGCGCGATTTGAACTTTGAGTACCGCGCCGGCAAGTATCCCGAGGAAGACTTTCAGGCGCAGCGCTCGCAGCTTGAGGCGGAGACGGCGCAGTTGCTGGCGGAGATCGAGCATCTGCAAGAGGCGTGAGAGAGACAGAGATCAGAGAACAGGGAACAGAGAACAGGGTCGGCGAACAGAGAACAGAGATCAGAGAAAGATGGTTAGGTTCCGATAGAGATGAAATCGACGAAGGTTTTTGCGAGTCTTTTGGCTCTTGGATTTTTGGGAGCGGGAGTTGCGGCGCAGGCTGCCACGGTTTCAGGCACAGTGACGGACAAGACCACGGGCAAGCCGGCGGCGGGCGACCCGGTCGCCGCGCTGGATGTGCAGGCGAGCATGGGCGAAGTGGCGAAGGCCACCACCAACGCCAAAGGCCAGTACACGCTGAACCTGCCGGGCAGCGGGCCATACCTGATCCGGGTGACGCACCAGGGCGCGGGCTACTTTATCGCCGCACCGCAGAATGGCGGCCCCGGCGACATTCCGGTCTATGATGTGGCGGCCAAGGTGGATGGCGTTCGCATCGAGGCGGATGTGATCGAGGCAGAGACCGATCCGAACGGCCAGCTTACGGTGGATGAGCGCTACTTTGTGCACAACACCAGCTCGCCGCCGAAGACGCAGTGGAGCCAGAAGGCATTCCGGGTGGTGCTGCCGGCGGATGCGACGGTGGCGGCGGTCGGCGCGCAGCGGCCGACGGGATTGCCGACCAGCGTGAAGCTCGATCCGGACGGTCCCAAGGGACATTACTCGTTCAACTTCCCTATCCAGCCCGATGAGGGGGATAAGGACACGATGTTCCAGATCAGCTACACGCTGCCCTACTCGAGCTCCAGCTATACGTTCAAGTCGGTGCTGACGCTGCCGGCGGACAACCTGGCGGTGCTGCTGCCGAAGAGCATGGGCTTTGCGGGCGGTTCGGGCGCGAGTTTCACGCCAGTGAATGCGGACCCGGGCGTGAACACGTATCTGGCGAAGAATGTGGCGGCGGACAAGCCGGTTTCGTTTACGATCTCGGGCACGGGACAGATTCCGCGGGACTCGCAGGCGGACAGCCAGGGTGGCGGCCAGGCCGGGGCCACGCAGCAGGGTCCGGGCGGCGGCATCGGACAGCCAATCGATACGCCCGACCCGCTGAGCAAGTACAAGTGGTGGATCCTGGGCGGTCTGGCGCTGCTGCTGAGCGCGGCGGCGGCATTCCTGCTGCGCAAGCCGGAGGGCGCAGTGGCGGGCGGAGGAACGGCACCGGTTCCGGGAGGCGCGGCGAATCCCGCGTATGCGACGCCGACGACAGCAGCGGGCAAGAACAAGGCCCTGCTGAACGCGCTGAAGGAAGAGCTGTTTACGCTCGAGAGCGAAAAGCTGTCGGGGACGATTGCAGCCGATGAATACGCCAGCCAGAAGGCGGCACTGGAGACGGTGCTGAAGCGGGCGTTGAAGAAGAGCTAGAGAACAGTGATCAGTGGACAGTGATCAGTGAACAGACAGAGGTACGCTGATTCGGCGGCGCATCGGAGTCCGGTGCGCCGCTTTGTTTTTTTGACGAGTTGCGGGCGTCTGGCGCTCGACTGCGCAGGCATGGCTGCACAGCAGGCATGGCGGCGAACCTGGGGATGTGAGCTGGTGAACTGACCTCCGAGGCTTTCCGTGGCAGAATAGGGCCATCGGAGGCGAGCCATGAACGGCTTCAAGACGGCTGTCCTTCTTATCTTGCTGACGTTGCTGCTGATGCTGGCCGGGGAGTACTTCGGCGGGCAAAACGGAATGGCGATCGCGTTCGTGATTGCCGCTGCAATGAACTTCTTCAGCTACTTCTACTCCGACAAAATTGCGCTGGCGATGTATGGGGCGCGGCCGGTTTCGCGCGCCGAACTGCCGCGTGCGTACGAAGTGGTAGAACGGCTGACGCAGAAGGCCGGCATTCCCATGCCGAAGATCTACGTGCTGCCGACCGAGTCGCCCAATGCGTTTGCGACGGGGCGGAATCCGCAGCACGCGTCGGTGGCGGTGACCCACGGCATCCTGGAGTTGCTGAGCGATGAGGAACTGGAAGGCGTGCTGGCGCACGAGCTGGGGCATGTGCGGAATCGCGACATCCTGACCAGCTCGATTGCGGCCACGCTGGCGGGCGCGATCACGCTGCTGGCGCGGATGGGTTTCTGGTTTGGCATGTTTGGAGGGGGCGAGCGCGAAGACCGGCGCGGCGGCGGGATCGGCGCGCTGCTGATGCTGCTGCTGGCGCCGCTGGCGGCCGTGCTGATTCAGTTGTGGGTGTCGCGGACGCGGGAGTACGAGGCGGATGCGTCGGGGGCGCAGTTGACCGGGAATCCGTATGCGCTGGCCAGCGCTCTCGAGAAGATCTCGGCGGTGAGCAAACGGGTGCCGCTGCCGGCCTCACCGACGACGGCTCACCTGTTCATCATCGAGCCGCTGTTGGCGGGGGAGATGTGGGCCAGCCTGTTCTCGACGCATCCGCCGATTCAGAAGCGGATCGAGCGGCTGATTGGGAGAACGACGCTGGGGATTCGAGGTTCTTGAATTGGGGTGAGCGGGCATGGTGGCTTCCCGCCCTTGCGACGGGAAAAAGTCGCAAGGACGGGGCACGGGGCCGTTGGGGCCGCTCCTGTTCCCTGTTCCCTGTTCCTCTGATCTCTGTTCCCTGCCCTGCTCTATTTTCTGGTCGCATCTTCCTGCCCCCTTGTATGCTTCCCCCATGAGAACGTTTTTGCGATCGCTGTTCTGGCTGGCGTTGATTGTGTGGCTGGGATCGGAGGTCTTCTTTCCCATTGTGGCAGCAGTGACGTTCATGACACTGATGCCGGATACGCATCTGGCAGGGACGATTGTGGGCAGTCTGCTGCGGATTCTGCACGAGATCGGGCTGGGCGCGGGGGTGGTGGCGCTGATCGTGCTGGCGGTGGCGCCGACGGTGCGAGTGTTTTCATCGCGCGCGGTGATTGCGCCGATGGTGCTGCTGGTGGCGATGATCGCGGGGACCGCGTACTCGCAGTTCGGCATTATTCCGGCGATGGAGCGCGACCGTATCGCGGCGGGCGGGGTGATCGATGCGGCGCCGCCGAACAGCCCGTACCGGATGGACTTCAACCGCCTGCACATGCGCAGCGAGTACGTAGAGGAAGGGATTCTGCTGCTCGGTGTGCTGACGGTGGTGCTGGTGTCGTGGGCGGATTCGCGGCAGGGGTTGGTAGGCCGGGAATAGATGTGGGTGGAGATGGTGGGAGTGGGTGGGGGTCGGGAGACCCCCACGCCAGCCGGTCTGGAGACCGGCGCTACTTTGAATGCGGCGCTGCTTTTTATGCGGCGCTACCGTATTATGCGGCGCTGCTTATTCTGCGACGCTGCTGTGTTTGTGCCGGTGCTGCGGGCTTGCGGATTATCGTTCTGCCGGGCGGTGGTCTTCTCCGCCGCCGAAGCCTTGTTCTCCTCTGACGCCGAAGTTGAACATGTCGAAGAGGTCGCCGATGGCGGGCCGGTTGACGGGCACGTAGGGATTGGCCGGGTTCACCTGCGGGTTGGGCAGGTTGTCGCGGCTGCGGTCGGTGACGGGGCGAAGGTTCCAGTTTCTCTCGATAAATTTGAGCATCGAGACGTGATCGGTGTAGGTGTGTGAGATGCGGCCGCCCTGGGTGTAGGGCGAGACGATGATCATCGGCACGCGGGTGCCGTCGCCGAAGTAGTCGAGGGGCTGAACGTAGCCGGAGTCATAGTAGCCGCCGCCTTCGTCGAAGGTGATGAAGATGGCGGTGCTGGCCCATAGCTTCGGATTCGCCTGTACTTCGTTGACGATCTTCATCACGAAGCCTTCGAAGAGATCGAGCTTGGAAGAGGCGGGATGGCCATCGAGCAGTCCGCTGGGCTTGACCCAGGAGACGGCCGGCAAGTCGCCGCTCTGGATCTCGGAGTAGAGATCGGTGGTGTCCTTGATGTGCTCCGAGCGCAGCGCGGGATTGGCCATGATGGTGGCCGAGTACTGGAGGAAGTTGCAGATGTTGCAGTACACGTTGGCCGGGTTCTTGTAGTAGGGATCGTTCGCGTAGCGGTCCCAGTCATCGCCGAAGTAGGTGAAGGAGATGTTTCTGGCGAGCAGTTCGTCGCCGATGGTGCGCACCTTGGAGGGCGGCACGGTGAAGACGGTGTTCTGGTTGCTGGTATCGGTGTAGGCGTTTGCGCCATTGCCGAAGAAGCCGGGGTTGTAGTTGTTGAGCAGGTAGTAGTGATCGGCGGCGCATTTGGCGTCGATGGGGCGGCGCAGGCTGGCGAGATAGCCGCGCATGGCGCTGACGCCGGGAGCGCTGGTATCGGAGCAGTTGCTGTAGCTGCCGCCTCCATAGGAGGGCGAGCCATTGGAGCCGCCGCCGTAGCCGTCTTCGCTGTACCAGTTATTGGTGCCGGGAGCGGCGTCGGGATTCTCCACCTCATCGACGACGCCGGCGTTTGCGGTTCCGGCGGCGACGAGCTGATTGTGCGGCGGCATGGCGGGATTGCCATTGGCATCGCTGAACCAGAGGGCATCGCCGGTGCCGATCTCAATGTGGTTCATGCCGGTGCCGCCCAGCGCGGCCTGGTGGTAGTTGTCGCTGAGGGCGTAGTGGTCGGCGAGGTACTTCAGATAAGGCGCATCGCCCTGCTGCACATTGTAGAAGCCCATCGCGGCGGTGCCTTCGCGGGTGGACTCATCGGTAAAGGGCTGAGG
>DAIDLI010000145.1 GCA_027449545.1 Acidobacteriaceae bacterium
GAAATGACTTCAAGATTGCAGCTCCCCGCGCACGGAGACCCCGAAGGCTGGAGATTCCCGGGACCTGGAAGAGCTGGAGCGGCTTGCGCTCCGATTCTTCGCGCGCCATGCGCTACGATTCCATTATGCCAACCCCGGAAGAATCCCCTACCTGGCGCAGCTCCGCTGCCGATGCCACCGAACAGGCGCGAGAACGCCTGATTGTAGCCCTCGATGTACCCGACGCAGCCAAGGCCGCCGCGCTCGTAGAACGCCTGGAGGGCACCTGCAAGTGGTTCAAAGTAGGGCTCGAGCTCTATGTAGCAGAAGGGCCGAGGGTGCTGGAACCACTGCTTGCGAAGGGTCATTCCGTTTTTCTGGACTTGAAGCTGCACGATATTCCCAACACCGTGGCCGGGGCGGTGCGCTCGGCGGCGAAGCTCGGAGCGCAGATGCTGACCCTGCATGCCGGCGGTGGTCCTGCCATGCTGGCGGCTGCGCGGGCGGCGCTGGAAGGCGTGGCGAATCCGCCACAATTGTTAGCCGTCACGGTTTTGACCAGCATGGACCAGGCACAGGCCAGCGCCGTAGGGCTAAACCGCTCCCCTGCCGAGCAGGTAGAGTTGCTGGCCCGGATGGGGATGGAGGCGGGGATTCGAGGCTTCGTCTGCTCGCCGGAGGAGGTAGCGAGGCTGCGTTCGCTTACCGGTCCCGATGGTGTGCTGGTGATTCCGGGCATTCGGCCAGCAGGTGCAGCGATCGGCGATCAGAAGCGGATTGCGACGCCGGCTGACGCGTTGCGCCAGGGGGCGAGCTACCTGGTGGTAGGGCGGCCGATCACCCAGGCGGCGGAGCCGGCACGGGCAGCGGAAGCGATTCTCAAAGAGATGGCGAAAGCGCTTTAAAGGCGCGAAAAAGCCCGGCTGAGCGCCGGGCTTTTTAGGCAATCAAAACTAAAGTAGAACTTAAAGTTTCTCGAAGAAGTCGCAGGCAGAACAAGAGATGTAGATTCCGCCGGGAATGCCGCGCTCGCGGTCCTTCACGCGCTTGACGATACGGGTCGGCTTGCTGCACTTGGGGCAGTCGGTCGACTTGGTGGTATCCATGACCTTTTTACGGTCGCCGGTCTTTGCAATCTTTGCCATGGTTGGGTGGTACTCCTCTTGGGATCGTCTCTGCTCACGCGTGCGGCGGGGCGCTCGCGGCTTCAACGGCGCGGCTGCGCGGGTAAACCGCAGGCGCAACTCGCTTTGACTAGTTTACACGAAGCGGATTTTCTTCGGGTGGAGGAGGTGCGGGTCTGGAGGCCCGCAGGAGCGACGGGCGGAAGGCCGTCGCTACAAGCTCCTTCCCGGCGCCACGGATTCGTCAGTTCGAGCTGTGTGTTGTGTCCGCGGTATCCGGATTCTGTGGAGCCGATGCCGGCGCAGTTCCCTGCTTCCCTGCTGCCGGTGGCGCGGGTTGCGGTTGTGCGTTGCCGCTGGCCGGCTTGGACTGGGCGGGCGGCGCGGAGGCCGGCGGCTGGTCGTCCGGATTGGCGCCAATGGTGGTGGTGTCCGGCTGCTGCTTGGGGAAATGGACCGGCTTCATCACGCCCACGTTCTGGTCATCCGGAAGCTTTTCGCCGGGATTGCGCAAACTCGGGGGAGGCGCCGGCGCTTGGGTGTTGGGATCGCGGTGAACATCTCCCTCTTTTACGATGCGCACGTTCTGCGCCTGTTCCACAGCGCCGGAACCTTGCAGCACGGCGGTGACCACATCCTTATCGAACCTCTCAACGGGCTTGCCAGGGCGGGCGATCTCGACCCGGATGACGCGATTCCCATTGATGCGGACAAAGGTAACCGGCTGCGGCGGATTGCCAAAAACCCAGATGTCCACGGGCATCTGCCCGTCCATCTCGTGATATTTGAGGCGCGGCTGCCCAACGGCAAAGGCCACCATCTCTGTATTCATGCCCACCAGGACCTGATGGTTGAGGATGGCCTGCTTGAGGGGCGCAGGCAAGGTGTCGGTATAGGCCTTGGCCGGAGATTTGACGTCGAAGGAGATGAGCGGCTCCAGGAGATCCGTCACCTGCTTGGGGGTGAGCTCGGGAACGTGGCCTTTGAAGACGAGGGTCACGCGCGAGCCCACCGGGGCGTTTCCGTCCTGGATCACGGGCGTGGTGTCGTAAGGATCGTAAGGATCCGTGCCCACCGAAATGTGGCGCAGAAAGCGATGGCTGGGATCGGGGCCGCCATTCAGATCGAAGATGATCTTGTTCTTGTCGAAGCGGACGTTGGTGATGACCACACGAGCGCCGGGCTTGGAACTGACTCCGTTGCTGACCACCATGTCCACGTATGGCTGGCCGGCGGGATCGAGCTTGCCATTGGCTTCCAGCTTCAGGCCCTTATGGCCGAGGGGCAGCGGGCGCATGGCGAAGCCCTGTTCGGACTGGAGGGCGCGCACCAGCATCAGCCGGGTTTTGGTGTCGAGCGGTCTTTTGGAGAGCTCGACCTGGGTGGGCTGAATCTGCTGGTACTGGCGCTCGATGGGGGCGCCACTCACGGTAGGACCGTTGGGTCCATTCGTGTCGATGGTGAGGACCTGCGCGGTGGCTGGAAGAGCGGGAATCAGGACCACGCCCAGGGTGCTGCTCAGGAGGATTGCCGGGCGGAAAAAGCCAGAAAGCCGCGAGGGCGAGATCTGTCGAATTGTAGGAAGGAGAACGAACCGTACCATGGGAGCCTCCCCATGTTCACGCTAAGGATTACGCAAAATGCGCTCGCGTTCAAGGGAAAAGGGTGACCCGGTGAGCAGGGCCGGCTTTACCGGCGACTGTATTTCGGAGAGATGCGGAGTAGCGGCGAAGGGTGTTCCGGAGAGTTAAATCAATTTACCGCAGGCGGCTCCAGGGGATTTTCCGGGCGCTCGGGTTGTGGAGGAGCGGGAGCCGCAGCGGCGATCTGGACCAGCGGAGGCGGAGCCGGTGCCGCACCCATGGCTTGCTCGTGCTGGGCGCGCGCGGCGGCGTCGATGTCGACCGGAATACCGCCCGGAACGATCACCGGAGCGTTGTAGCGGAAGTCGAGGTCGCGGGTGGCGCGAACCAGCAGCGGGAAGGCAGCGAGGATCACAAAGAGAGCCAGCCAGGTGCCATCGAGGCCGAAGCCGCCGCCGGTCAGCCAGAAGGGGCCCATGGGGTCGCCTTCGACGACTGAGGAGTGACTGCCGACCCCGGCGACAACCAGGCCGAAGAGCAGGGCGCGGCTGGCCTTCCAGCCGAAGTTGATGCCCCAACTCACCCACAGCGCGCGGGTGCGAATGTACGCGGTGGAAAGCAGCAATCCCAAGGCGATGGAAACGAAGAAGCTGACCCGGGTTGAGCCGGGAAGCAGCATCTGGACCACGCCGTAATAGAACGAAAAGAGCAGGCTTGCGCCGAACGGCCCAACCGCATCCATGAAGCGCTGAAAGGGATAGCCGCGGAAGGCAATCTCCTCGGCCAGGGTGGCGAGCAGAAAGAAAACGGCATCGGTAAGGAACCAGCCCCATTCCGAGGCGCGGCCGTTCAGTACGATGGCGATGCCTCCCAGCACGGCCAGGGGGATCACGCAGATTAAGGCAATTCCCCATCCTGTGGCGAGGCCCAGACCGAACTCTGCGCGCCAGCCTGCGCGGCGGGGCAGGCCCTGCTCGGCGATTGGGTGCGTCTGGCGCTGGAACATGATGCCCAGGGCTGCGTAGCCGACCAACAGCAGGAAGACGAGCATCGCCTGTTCCAGCAGCGGCGACCAGAGCGCGCCCACGAAGCCATCTGCGGAGTGATGGGCGACCGAGCGGGCAAAGAAGTAGTAGAAGACCGCGACCACAAACAGCAGGTAGGAGCGCAGTTGCCTGCGGCCTCCGGGTGCAGAGGAGGCTGCTGGGCGTGATGCGCGATGGGCGCTTGCCTGATCTTCGGGGAGAAGGCCCAAGAACTCACCTCTGGGCCCGGTCGGCCCTCTGCGGACCGTTTCCGGTCCGGGTCGCTAGGATCCGCGAAGCATTCAGCCCTCGGTGTAGCACTTCGCGAGATTACGGAACTTCTGCTGGCGCTGTTCCACCAGCTTCTCTATGGGAGTCGATTTCAGCTCTGCCAGATGCTTCTTGAGAACGGCGCTCAAGGTTGCCGCACCCGTGGTGCGGTCGGTGTGGATGCCGCCATCGGGCTCGGGAATGATCTCATCGACGCAGCCCAGTGCGGCCACTTCGGGAGCCGAGATGCGCATGGCTTCCGCGGCCTTCTCTTTGTGCGAGGCGTCGCGCCACATGATGGCTGCGCAGGACTCGGGCGTGATCACGAAGTAGAGAGCGTTTTCAAGAATCAGCACGCGGTCGGCCACGGCCAGCGCCAGAGCGCCGCCCGAGCCACCTTCGCCGGTGATGACGGAGATGGTCGGCACACGCAGGCGCGACATCTCCAGGATGTTGCGGGCGATCGCCTCGGCCTGGCCGCGCTCTTCTGCGCCCAACCCGGGGAAGGCTCCGGGCAGGTCGATGAAGCTGATGATCGGGCGGCCAAACTTTTCGGCAATCTTCATGCAGCGCAGGGCCTTGCGATAGCCCTCGGGGTGAGGCATGCCGAAGTTGCGGCGCACGCGTTCTTTGGTGGTGCCGCCCTTACGGTTGCCGATGACCATCACCTCTTCGCCATCGAGCCGTGCCAGGCCGCAGGCCACCGCCTCATCGTCGCCAAAGGCCCGATCTCCGTGAATCTCGCTGAAGTCGGTAAAGATCCGTTCGATGAATTCCATCGGATAGGGCCGCTGCGGATGTCGTGCCCGTTCAATTCGGGCCCAGGCCGGCGAAACCGCCGGCGAATGATGGGAGCTCGCTGTCTCTTGTTCGCTCATTCTGCATTCATCTCGCGCTTGGATGATTCGACGCGGCGGCCGTTCCGGCCTTCTAGAGATTCTAAGCTGCGGGGGCCGCTGCGACAAAGAGATGCGAGGAATTTGGCTTAAGGAAAGGCCGGAAATGTGGGAGACGAGGGTTGCGGCAAGGGCGGAGGGGCCGGCGGATGGGAGACGCGATAGGCACCCCAGGCAGCAAAACCAGCCGCTGCTGCGATGCTCGCGATGAGGAAGACCTTCATTGCCGTGGGCATGCTCGCGTTTTTGCGGATGGCTTTGTCCTGCTCGGCGGTAAGCGGCTGCCCCGCCACGGCGCCTAACTTGTCCACGAGCACGGCCACCGATTCGTCGAAGCCTCGATCGCGGCTCTTCTGGGTCCCAAATGCGCGCACGTTCGCACTGGTGGTCCACAGGACCGCCTGAGTTGCCGGATCTAAAACGCGGAGGATGATCTGAGGGTTGTACTGAACATTGTCCCAGTCCCCCACGGCGGGAGCGATCGCCCGGATCTCGAAGATCAGATCCGCCTGGGCGGGTTTATCGACAAGCTGGAACCGGCCGGTCTGTTGGAGATCGGCATACAAGGTGTTGTAAGCGCGATCCGGTCCGCCGGTAAAGATCTGGAAATAGTTGCTGCCGCCGCCATTGGAGACGAAGACGCGCTGACCGGTGCGAATCTGCGGCGGTACCGGAGCGGCGGGTGCAGGCGCAGGCTGTTGCGCCGATGCAGAGGGAATCAACACGAGCAGCCACGCGAGGACAAGGCAAAGAATTCTTCTGCTGCAATCAGTCATAAGCTGGCCCAGCCGATTTGATTTGTGATCCTGCACCGATGAACACCAATTCCAGCACAGAGTTTCTGCGATCGTCCACTCTTTCATGGCAAACCTGCGCCATTGGAGTGTCCGGAACGCTGAGCGGCGAGGCGGCTGATCTTGCCGGTCTCCTTCACCATTTCGTGCACCGCGAAGCCTTTTTCTGCCAAGGCGCCTGTGGGGCAGGACTGAATACACTTTCCGCAGCTCGTGCAGTTTTCCGCCGCGCCCCAATCGTCCTTCAGATCGCAGACGATGCGGGAGTGGATCCCGCGGCCGGCGACCTCCCACACACGCGCGCCCTCCAGTTCCGCGCAGGTCCGCACGCAGCGGGTGCATAGAATGCAGCGGTTGTGATCGAGCACAAAGCGGGGATGGGTCATATCCACGGGCATGCGTGGATTGTTATAGGCGTAGCGCACATGCGTGATGCCCAACTCCTGCGCCAAATCCTGCAACTCGCAATGGCCGTTCGAGACGCAGGACGAGCAAACATGGTTGCGCTCGACCAGAAGCAACTCGACTGCGAGGCGCCGGTACAGATCCAGTTTGGCGGAGACGGTGATGATCGACATGCCCTCCTGCATGGGCGTAGTACAGGACGGCAGCAGGCGGCCGGTGCCGGCCAGTTCCACGATGCAGACGCGGCATGCGCCGACCGGGCTCAGACCTTTGAGATAGCAGAGGGTAGGAATGTTTTTTCCGGCGGCGCGGGCGACTTCCAAAATGGATTGCCCTTCCTGCGCGGCGATCAGCTCGCCATCGATCCGGACTGAGATGGTTTTGGTCGGCAAGGTGTTCTCCTTTCCGCCTGGTGGCTATCGCGCGCTGACCACGGTTCGCAGATCGCAGCGCAGGCAGCGGCGGGACTCATCCATCGCATCCTGTGCGGTAAGCCCGGCGACAACCTCTTGCTGCGATTGGACGCGGACAGGGGCAGGCAGCGGATGGGCGGCATGGCGGCGGGTGAGGCGCGGTTCTGGGGGCGCCTGACTGCCGTAGTGAAACTCCGGAAAGAGCTGCTCCCAGCGGCGCGCGCCCATCAAACGCTCATCGATGTTCATGGCGGCCTGCTTGCCGGAGCCCATGGCATTGGATACGTTGGACGCGCCGGTGATCACGTCGCCGCCGGCGTAGAATTTGGTGCGGCTCGTCTCGTAGGTATAGCGGTCAGCGACGATGGTGCCTGACTCTCTGAGCTCCAGGCCTGAAGCTCGGCAGAAATCCAGATCGAAGGTTTCGCCTACGGCCAGGATCACGCTGTCGCACTCGAAGCGCTGCACCTCGTCGGTGGGGATGGGCCGGCGGCGGCCGGACTTGTCATACTCGCCGAGACGCGTCTTCACGATCTCAATGCCCTTGACGTTCCCCTTGGCATCGCCGAGGATGCGGTGCGGCGCGGCAAGAAAGACGATCCGTACGCCCTCTTCTTCGGCCGCCTGAATCTCCTCATCGATGGCGGGCATATCCTTGCGCTCGCGACGATAGAGGATAGTGGGGCGTGCGCCCATGCGCAGCACCTGGCGGGCGGAGTCGATGGCGGCATTGCCGCCGCCCACGATGGCCACACGCGAGCCCACCAGGATCTCTTCATGCCGGGCCAGGGCTTCCAGAAACTGCAATGCAGGATAGACGCCCCGCAACTCCGTGCCCGCGAGATAGAGCCACGACTCTTTCCATGTGCCGATGGCCAGAAAGACGGCGTCGAACTGGTCGGCCAGATCATTCAGGGCCACATCGATGCCCACGCGGGTATTGAAGCGCATCGCGACACCGGCGCGCTCAATCAACTCGAGCTCTCGATGCAGCACCGATTTGGGCAGCCGGTACTCAGGAATGGCAAAGCGCAGCATGCCGCCGGCTTCGCTGTGCTCTTCGAAGATGGTGACTTCGTGGCCGAGCATGGCGAGGTAGAACGCTGCGGTGAGGCCGGTGGGGCCGGCTCCGGCGACTGCGATCTTGTGGCCGGTGGCAGGCAGGCGGCGCGCCAGGACCCGCTCCACCAGCGGCTCAAAGCGGTCTGTCTGGTAGATGGAATCGGCGATGAATCGATGCACATCGCGAATATTCAGCGGCTCATCGAAGGATTGCCGCCGGCAGCGGTTGTCGCAGGGATGCTGGCAGACGCGTCCCGTGGATGCCGGCAGCGGATTGTCGAGCACCACGGAGACGAAGGCGTCCTCCAGGCGGCCTTCCTGGTAGAGCGTGAGGAACCGCGGGATGTTCATGTGCAGCGGACAACTGTTCTCGCAGGGTGAGAAGGTCAGCTCCTGGCAGACGCCTGCCAGGCAACGATGGGCCACGATGTGATCCTCGTACTCCTCGCGGAAGTGGCGCAGCGTCGTAAGCACCGGATTCGGAGCGGACTGACCGAGGCCGCAGAGGGAGCTTTCGCGCACCATGCGGCACAGTTCATCAAGCTTTTCCAGCAGTTCGTGCGTACCGTTGCCGCGGGTGATGGCATTGAGGATGCGCAGCGCTTTATCGAGGCCGACGCGGCAAGGCACGCATTTGCCGCAGGATTCCGGATGGGTGAACTCGACGAAATAACGGGCCACATCGACCATGCAGTTGTCTTCGTCCATCACCACCATGCCGCCGGAGCCCATGATAGAGCCGAGCTGGGTCAGACTCTCGTAATCCACCGGCGTGTCCAACATAGTCGCAGGGATGCATCCTCCGGAGGGCCCGCCGGTCTGCACCGCCTTGATGCGACGTCCGTTGACCGGCCCCTCGCCGGCGTCGAAGATAAAGCTTTTGAGCGGCGTGCCCAGCGGCATCTCCACGAGTCCGGTGTTGTGGATCTTGCCGACCAGCGAAAAAACCTTCGTACCGGGGCTTTTGGCGCTTCCCGTCTCCGCAAACCACGATGCGCCGCGCGTGACGATGGGCGCGATGTTGTACCAGGTCTCGACATTATTGATGTTGGTGGGCTGGCCGAAGAGGCCGTGCTGAGCCGGGTACGGTGGCCGCGGGCGCGGCCTGCCAGCGTGGCCCTCCAGCGAGGCGATCATGGCCGTCTCTTCGCCGCAGACAAAGGCGCCGGCGCCTTCCACGATCTGAATATCGAAGTTGAAGCCGCGGCCGAGAATGTTGGCCCCCAGCAAACCGTACTCCCTGGCCTGCTCGATGGCTCGTTTGAGCCGGCTGACCGCAAGCGGATACTCGGCGCGCACGTAGATGATGCCGTCGGTAGCGCCGGTGGCGTAGGCGCCGATGAGCATGCCTTCGAGCAGCGAGTGCGGATCACCCTCGATTTCATTGCGATTCATGAAGGCGCCGGGATCGCCCTCGTCGGCATTGCAGATCAGGTACTTGGAATCCGCTTTGGCTTTGGCCAGGAAGTCCCATTTGTTGCCGGTGAGGAATCCAGCGCCGCCGCGGCCGCGCAGACGCGCCGCCTTGATCTGCTCGATGACCGTTTCGGGGCGGCCATCGATGAGTACCTTGTAGAGCGCCTGATAGCCGCCCACTCCGATGAACTCTTCGATATCGGAGGGATTGATGAGGCCGCAGTTGCGCAGCACGATCTTCATCTGTCCTTTGAAGAACGGAATGGCGTTCCAGAGCGGAATCTCCGGATAGCCCTGGCCGTAGCGCACGTGTCCGGTGATGTGGTCCCATTCCTCGATCTTGCAGAAGACGAGATCGGCAGGCATGACACCGGAGGGGACGCCTTCGAGGATGCGGGCGGCGTCATTGGACTGGACGCGGGAGAGCACGACGGCTGGATAACCGGGCAGTCGCACGCTCACCAGCGGCTCCAGGAAGCAGGAGCCGAAGCAGCCGACGGGGACCAGCATCACGTCGAGACCGCTGCGGTCAATGGCGGTGTTCAGCGCGTGATAGACCTCTTCGGCGTCGTTGCCCTGGCCGCAGGTGCCCATGCTCACGGTGATGCGCGGAATGGGGGGCGTCAGCCTGGCAAGTCCGGTTTCGCGAACGGCATTAAAGATGCCGATGTCCTCGATGCGCGGCATCACTTCCTCCCTTCCGCAGCAGGGGTAGACTGCCCTGGTTGAGAAGAAGCGATTGCGCTGAGGGGCTGCGGGAGCTTGGCGCTCATGCCGTCTCGCGCTCTGGGCGCCTGTGTGAGCGCCTTCACTTCCCGCTGCAGGGTGCGCTCGTTGACATGGCTGAGGATGTGATGATTGACCTCAACCACCGGAGCCAGGGCGCATTGGCCGAAACAGGCAACGGTGCGGATGGTAAAGCGATTATCTGGAGTGGTGAGGGCAAGCTTCTCTGACTCCTTAGCTTCGCCAGATTCATGCTCGCTGAGGCCGAGGTCGAGCAAGAGCTTCTCCAGGAGGGCCCGCGAACCGCGGGTGTGGCAGGCGGTGCCGCGGCAGACGCAGATCACGTTGTCGCCCTGCGGATCGAGATTGAACAGCGAATAGAAGGTGGCGGCGCTATAGACGGTGGAAGGCGGGACGCCGGTGCGTTCGGAGATGTAGCGCAGCGCCGCCATCGACAGATAACGGCGTGCATCGGCTGCCTGCACATCCTCCAGGATCCCGAGGAGCGCGCCGGGGTGCTGGGCGTAACGCGCGACTGCCTGGTCGATGAGGAGCTTCTGGGGGCCATCCAGCCTCAGGGGTTCGGATATCTGAGTGGACATAGATCCTCTCCGCCGGCGCGGCAATGGGCCGCCGCCGCACAGTTCAGGAGCTTTGTGGAAAGAAAGAAAGAGGAACAGGGAATGGGCACCCGCCGATGAGGAGCAGAAGGGGCGGCACACTGGATAACGCGGCCGGGACATGACAGCACCGTAGAGCCTTCTCCCCGGAGAGTGTCCGTAGGGAATCGTGTTCCCGATCAGGATTCTCCGATGTGCCTGATGTCACAACGAACTGTGACCGCGGCGACCCGCAGCGGATGGATGAGCACGAGCGCAGCCAGCGCGGAGGAAGGATTGGCCTCCACCGCACGACTCAGGTTCGTATCGTGGAGGCCCGGCGCAGGAGCATGCAGCAGGGAAAGTTGGGACGGCTCCTGAGTGGCGTCCCAACTATTCAGCGTCTTCAGCGGTATCGGCTGCTTCGGTTAACTCTTCTTCAGGCGAGGCCGGCGCAGGAGCCAATTGATCCACGCGATAACCCGCGGACTCAAGTTCGGCGAGCGCCGCGTCCACCTGGAGGTTCAGGTCGGCGACTTGCGCACGATCCGGGGTGGGCCGGGAAGCAACTTCTAGCAGGGATGGCATGAGCAGCCACCACAGCAGTTCCTCGTAGCGTTCCCGGATCGCGTAGCTGTGGCCTTCCGCCTCGTGAATGCCGCAGAGCCAGCGCACGTCGGGATCGGACCAGAGACCGGGCGGGATGCCGAAGCCAGGCTCCTTCTGCTCCGCTGCGGTGGGAGGCAGTGTGGGCTCCGGCTCATTGCCTTGAGTCTCCTCGAGCGAGGCATCGCCAGTAGGTGCGGGCTCGCGCGGCTGCACGATTCCTCCGGCGGGCAGAGTATCCGGCGTCAGGGGTGCGGCGGGAGCCGGTTCCCTTCCCGCCCCAGCCTCAACGAGCAGACCGACCTTGATGCGCGCAGCGGCACGCCAGCTCTCCTCACCCTCATAGCCGAGGGCTGCGAAGGCATGCGCCAGAGGCTCGCGCAGGCGCAGCCGGTCGAAGAGATCGAGCGCGATCGGTGCCGGAGCGCTGCTTTCGAGCGATTCGGCCAGCAGGTGCAGCACGCACCATGCAAGCAGCGGACCCCACATTGCCGTGGCGGTGACCTGTGGGCTGGGATTAGGCAGCGTGCGGCGCGCCGCGGCCGTCCAGGGCGCCGGGAAGAGCGCTTCGATGACGGGCAGACGCATCGCGGCGCGTAACGCATCCCGGAACCCGTCGGCCATCACAGCGATTTCGGCAGGATGTGCGGCGCGGCCAGGTAGATTCTCACGGCCTACGCGCGTAATGTAGGCCTCCTGGGCCACGCGCAGGAATTTCTCAACTTGCACCCAGGTATGTTCGAGGAAGCTCTTGCGTTCACGCTCGATCTTGCGATTGGCCGTGGCAGCGAGAGCGCGGGGGTGTTCCGCCACATCGGCAAAGGCGCGGACGGTGGCGGGCTGGAGCACGTGACGCAAAGCATCGTGCACCGGTTGCAGTTCCAGGGCGATGAGTTCATCGCGCAGGTTGTGCACGCCGCGGCCGTTGAGCCGATCGGCCAGCCGGTCCCAGGGCTCCTCGGCGGTAGGCCTCAATTCCCGCCAATCGAGATAGACGTGGCACTGGTAGGCGCGGAGATCGAAACGCAGACCGCGTTCGAAGTCGCTCACGCGGCGCAGATATTCGAGGCCGGTGATGGAATCGCGCCAGGCGACGATCATGTTGTGATCGCCGCTGAGGCCAAGCCCCTCGTGCAGGCGCCGCTGGCGCAGACCACCCGAACCCTTATCTGCGTATGCGGCGGAGAAGTCGATGGTTCCGTGGGCCTCGCCATAGCGGTTGTTGTAGACCACGAGCGCGCGTTGATCGCCTTTGCGGTTGGAGTAGGCGAAGACGTTTTCGTCCACCGAGCCGTTGTCGTTGAAGAAGTCGTAGAGCAGGAAGTGGGCGCTTTCCGCGAAGAGCCAGCGGCGTTTGAGCAGGGGCGCGATCTCGCGGTCGTGGCGCTCTACCAGCCAGGGGTCAGGATCTTCCTGGTAACGCGGCCAGCGATACTCCATGCCGTACTTTTCGGTATAGCCTTCGATCTGGCCGTGACCGAACATGGGCAGCCCAGGCAGCGTGGACATCATCACCGCGACGCCGAAGCACTTGTCGCCCTTGCCGAACTGATCGATGGCGGTGCGCTCGTCGGGATTGCTCATGAAGTTCACGTAGCGCTTCATGATGTCGGGATCGAACTCCAGCGTGTTCTTCAACACAGAGCGGTACTTGGCGTTGTCCTCGTCGCGCAGCATCACCATGAAGGCGCTGTTGTAGACGCGATGCATGCCAAGGGTACGGACGAAGTAGCCCTCCATGAGCCAGAAGGCCTCGGCCAGGAGCAACGTCCCCGGCACCTCCGCGGCCACACGATCAACCACCTCACGCCAGAACTCGTGGGGCATGTGCTGGTCGAACTCCTGCTGGCTCATGCTGTACTCGGCGCGCGACGGAATAGCGCCGCTGTGGCCGGGGCCGGGAAACCAGAGGCGGTGGAAATGGCGCTTGGCGAGCGTCATGGCCGCGTCAAATCGGATCACTGGAAACAGGCGCGCGACATGCAGGATGGTCTGGATCACCTGCTCGCGCACCGCGGCGTTGAGGTAATCGAGCTGGGCGGTGTCATTCCAGGGGAAGCTGGTGCCGTCGTTGCCGTGATAGATATAGCGGGTTTCGCCTGTGGCCTTGTCGCGGCGGCGGAAGACGACGGCCGCATCACTCTGCTCGTAGTAGTGGTCCTCGATTTTGATCTCCACGCGGCTGTCGCTGGAGAGGTCGGGACCGTTGAAGGTGTAGGCGGGATAAGGCGAATCCCAGCGCGAGATGAACCACTCCGGGTGCTCCACGACCCAGGGCGAGTCGATGCCCATGTGATTGGGCACCATGTCGCTGGCCAGGCGGATGCCGTGGTGGTAAGCGCGGTCGCGCAGGTGGATATAGGCAGCCTCGCCGCCGAGATCGTCGGCGATACGGTAGTCGAAGAGCGAGTAGGCGGAGGCCACGGCATCGCTGTTGCCGGTGAGCTGCTTGATGGTTTTGGAGGCGCGGCTGCGCTCCCAGATGCCAATCAGCCACAGCGAGTTGATGCCGCGATGAGCCAAGGTTGCCAGTTCTTCATCGGGAATTTCGTCGAGGCGGCCGATGTGCCGCCCGTGCTGGCGGCTGAGCTGCGCAAGCCAAACATAGGTGCTTTTGGCAATCAGCACCGCCTCCGGCATCCATGCCGTATCGGCGGAGAATTTCTCGTACTCGTGCTGCGCGTAGGTGAAGTCGGGCACCTCGGCGGTAGCGGTGAGTCCGCCTCCCTGCTTGCGATGCGCGGCCTCACGGCCGGGCGGATTGAACTGCGCCCAGATGGCCAGTTCCTCTTCGCGCAGGATCTCGGCGGCGACGGTGAAGAGCCTGTCGAGGGCTTCGCCGATCAAGGGCCGCCACAGCCGGCGGATGACCTCAAGTTGCTCCGCCAGGGAATCGGGCGAACGCAGCGCGGGCGCGCGCAGCAGATCGAGCAGGCTGACGGGGTTGGCATCCGGAACGGGAACGAGGGGCCGGGTGGCGAAGTAGTCGGGTAGTTGTGCCGTCACCTGCTTATAAACGGTGCGCGCAGAGAGGTCCGATTCATCAAAGAATTCAGCGAAGGGTTTAAATGCCTGGTTTCGATTCGCCATCCACAGCATCAGCAACTCTTCCAGGGCGGCCTCGCGGTTGGTGAGGCCACCGGCGCTATCTGCCAGCCACTGCTGGGGCGTCTGCTTGCCGCGAATGACGGTCGACCCGGGGAACTGACCTACGAATTCGAGCTGAAGATGGTGAAGTTTGTCCGCTCCGACCTGATCGCCGAACCAGTCGAGGGCTGCCTGCATAACCTGGGGGTCGAACTGTTCGCGGTAGCGCGCGATGAGCACATGGCTGGCCTCGTCGATGAGGCCCATGGCGTAGAGGGCGCCGGCATGCACTGCCTGGTCGGGGTGTTTTTCCACATCCCGCACCTGGTTCATGCGGTGCGCGAGCTCGCGGCACATCGGCAGATTGGCGAGTACAACATTCCCGGTATACGAGAACAGCGTCTCCGAAAAGCTGTAGCGCTCACGCGCCTTCCGGGCAATATGAAATTCCATCATCAGCGGTCGAACTCCGAGTTTCGCGTTCACAACGGGCACTCTGCAGCGGCCCGATCACTGCGCAAGGTTGCGATCGCCTTGCGCAGAAAGCCGATCACATCAAAAGTACATCATGCTGGCGGTCCATCCTGTGGGCGCACGGCAGGCGATGCTCGATTCTCCGCGCCAGCCGGGTTCGTATTGCGGAGAAGAAATCCGCTCCCCATGGTTGCGCGGATTCGGGAAACCCCTTTACATTGAAGAATCGCCGGTCCCGTTAAACCCTTTCGCCTCACTGGTTGCGATGCGGAGGCACTGCGCGGGGATGGCCCCGGGAGTCTGGCCTTGAATGAAGGGGAGTTGAAGAGCGGCACGGCAACGGCTTCGGACTCCATAGCGGGCGGAGCATTGCCTGCGCGGCCGTCTCTCGCCTATCTGGTCAGCACCTACCCAACCCTCTCGATGACCTTTGTGCTGCGCGAGGTGCTGGCGCTGCGGACGTTGGGTTTTCGCATCGAAACCGCTTCGATCAACCCGCCCGAGCGCACGCTGGAGAACATGACCTCGGCCGAAGCCGCCGAGGCGCAGCGCACCTACTGCCTCAAGCGCCACGGGATTGCCGGTGCTCTAGGCGCCGATTTTCGGACGCTGATGACCAACTTTCCGGGTTACCTGCGCGGCATGGTTCTGGCGCTGCGTCTGGGGGGCTTCGATCTACGCCGACTTTTCTTCAATTTGATGTACCTCACCGAAGCCTTCATGGTGGGCCAATGGATGAAGCGCAATGGGCTGCGCCACCTCCACGTGCACCTGGCCTCGCAGGCCGCCACCGTGGGGCTGTTTGTGCGCGAGGTCTTCGGTTTCGGGTATTCGATGACGGTACACGGGCCGGATGAGTTCTACGACGCGGCAGGCAAATATCTTCCGGAAAAGGCCGCTGCGGCGGACTTCATTATCTGCATCAGTTCGTTCGCGCGCAGCCAGATGATGCTGCAATCGCCTTACACGCACTGGCAGAAGTTTGAGGTGATCCCGCTAGGCATCGACCCGGAGGTCTTTACACCGCGGGCGCAGAATCCCGGGCCCGATCCGTTCGAGGTTCTTTGCGTGGGCCGGCTGACCCCGGCCAAGGGCCAGCACCTGCTCATCGATGCCGTGAACGAGCTGAGCCGGCAGGGGCGCAGCGTGCGCCTGCGCCTGGTGGGTGGGGGACCGGACGACGCTACCCTGCGCCAACATGCGGCGCGCATTGACTACCCGGAACGCATCGTCTTCTCCGGGGCCGTGAACCAGGACCGTATCCGTGATTTTTACGCAGCGGCGGATGCTTTCTGCCTGCCCAGCTTTGCCGAAGGGGTTCCGGTGGTGCTGATGGAGGCCATGGCGATGGAGATTCCCTGCGTCACGACCCGCATCACCGGCATTCCCGAACTGATTCGCGATGGGATCGACGGGCTGCTGGTGGCGCCATCGGATGTGACAGGGCTGGTGCAAGCCCTCGCCCGGCTCATGGAGGACACGAAACTCCGCGCCCGTATCGGGAAAGCAGGACGCACCCGCGTCGAGACTCACTACGACTTGCGGCAAAACGTACAACGGCTGGCCACGGCGTTGGCCGAACGCGCGAGGCGATAGGTTTCTTTGACGGGTGGAGGGATTCAGTGAGTAAGGGGAGGCAGCCGTTGCCTGCGGTCCGTGGTCTTGGTTAGGATGGCTCGCAAAGTGAGGAGCTCAAGTGAAGCCATCTGACCCATCCAATTCACAGAAATTGACCCGTCGCGACTTCTCCGCCCTCTTGCCCATGCTGCTTGCCGCCGCACCAGTGACGGCGGAGGCGGAGGGCAAAGCTGGGACTCACTCCCTCCAACCGCTGAAGTCGGGCCGCTATGCGCCAGGCCCAGGCTACGGCTCCCAACGCCCTTCGCGCACCTCGCATCGTTTCCTGATCGGGATGTTGCCCAACAACATCCGGCTGGAAGCCCACCTGACCATGCTCACCCCCGGGGCGCCGCCGGAACCCATCGAGCACCACAAGCACAGCGAGATGTGGTTTGTGCACGAAGGCGCGGTCAGTCTGATGACCGGGGGAGAGACGCATACGCTGAAGGCCGGTGAGATGGGCCTGGCCGTAGCCGGAACCGACCACTCCGTCTGGAACGCCAGCAAGACCGAGCCGGCCTCCTACTTCGTGGTCACCGCGGGCCCGCCGGAGTAAGAGCAAGCCGCGATCCGACTGCCTGCCCAGGGCGGCGAAGGCCAGTCTGCCTTAGAAACCATCGGCGCAAGGCAGACATCCATCCCATCCTACGAGAGCGCAAAACAGATCGACGGGGGCCGAAGCCCCCGTCGGGTCACCAGATCTTCCTCGGTGTCTGGAATTGGTTCTGCTTGGACCGCCTACTCGGTTCCAGCCGTTGCGGTCTCCGGAGCCAAATTCAATTGCTGCGTCAGGGAAAACTCCAGGAAGGTGCCTTTCTTGAGCGTAGCCTGCGGGTGATCCATGAGGAGATGCAGGGTCACGGCCCCCGCGCCCACGACGGAACCCGCCAGGGCTCCGGCCGGGCCGCCGAGCATTGCGCCTGCAACCGCTCCCGCACCGGCGCCCCCGCCGTACTCAAGCCCGTCTTTCTTCAGCCGCGAACCGGGGGTGATCTTTCCTTCGCTGTTGACATGGGCATTGACGCCCGGCGTGCTGTAGACCTGCGCATACAGGTGATAGCGGGAGCCGTCAGGAAGAATCACGGTTTGGGGGTGCAGGATCATGGAGCCGTGCCCGGCAAAGTGGCCTGTCGAGACATGCCCCACTGTGCCATCGATCTCCGATCCAACAGGAATCAGCACCTGGCCATTGCCATAGACATCGGAGGCGACCTGGGCGCGGAACTTGTCTCCGGCCTCGCTGTAGGCCGTCGAGACGCGGTCGAGAAGCCGCGCGCGAATCAGCGTGCCGTAGTCCAGCACGCCGGGAGGCAGCGGCCCGGGATGGACGATATCGCCGTCCGGGTCCGAACTGGCGACTGCGACACGCTTGTTCAGCGTTGGTCCCTTCTCCGTATCCGGGGCGAGCATCACGATACCGTCATCGGCAGTATCGGAAGAGCTCATCGCGGGGCTGGCCGGAGCCGCCTGCGGTACAGCTTGGGGCCTAGGTGCAGGCGCGGGAGCCGTCATCAGATGCTCGGGCGAGGGCTTCGCCTTCGGCGCAGATTGCGGCACGGGAACAGGCTCGGTAATGGTGCTGTCCGGCGGCGGATTCGAGGTTCCCTGGTACTGGTTTGACGAGTTCGTCTGCTGTGCGCTCAGCGCACCCGCGCATACCACCAACAGCGACCACACGATCGTGGAATGCTTCATACCAGCCCTCCGGACACAAAAACCTGCCGTTTTAGACCCGCGGCAGCCGGGAACGTTACGCCGGTTCCTCGTAGGAGGCGGCGTGCAATACTCGCCACTTTTAAGCGTAGGCCTGGTCCAGCAGGTGGGCTGTGGATTCCTGCCTCCGAGTTCCCTTCCCGTCACGAATCAAGAGAGTTACGCAAAGCGCGGGAGATTCCACGCAGCAGCCTGTGACCACCGCCACAGGGAGCGGAAAGGTGCGATTTGTTAGAATCCGAATCGGAATCACACCTTTCGAATGAGGCGGGATGGAGAAGAGATTCGCACCCGGTAATGACTTTCTGAGCACGATTCAAAGCGCATCCGGAGATGTACTTCCCGTGGATCGCCGTCCCCAACTGAATGACCGGCTACTGCACCGCATTTTGAGGAGCGATATGACTGAGATTGTTGCCATTCGTGCCCGCGAGGTCCTGGATTCGCGCGGCAACCCGACCGTGGAAGCGGACGTAATTCTGGAAAGCGGGGCCCTGGGCCGCGCCATTGTGCCCTCGGGCGCATCGACCGGCGAGCATGAAGCCGTGGAACTGCGCGACGGTGATAAGAGCCACTACCTGGGCAAGGGCGTGCTGCAGGCCGTCGCCAATGTTGAGACCGTGATCGCGCCGGAACTCGAAGGCATGGACGCCGCCAATCAGCGGCTGATCGACCAGACCATGATCGCTCTGGACGGCTCGCCCAATAAAGGCAAGCTGGGCGCGAACGCCATCCTGGCCGTCTCCATGGCCACCGCACGCGCTGTGGCGCAGACGCTGGAGATTCCTCTCTATCGCTACCTGGGCGGTATCAACGCCTGCATCCTGCCCACGCCCATGCTCAACGTGCTCAACGGCGGCGCGCATGCCGATTCCAACGTGGATTTTCAGGAGTTCATGATCATGCCGGTGGGCGCCGAGCGCTTCAGCGATGCGCTGCGCTGGGCGGCGGAGACCTTCCACACCCTGAAGGGCGTGCTCAAGAAGAAGGGCTACAACACGGCGGTTGGCGACGAGGGCGGCTTCGCTCCTTCGCTCAAGGCCAACAACGAGGCGATCGACCTGATCCTGGAGGCCATCACGCAGGCCGGCTACAAGCCGGGCGAGCAGATTGCGATTGCGCTCGATCCGGCATCCAGCGAGTTCTACGACAAGGACAAGAACAAGTACGTCTTCAAGAAGAGCGACAAGCGCGAGCTTTCGAGCGAGCAGATGGCGGCGTTCTGGGAAGACTGGGTTCGCCAGTACCCGATCGTGTCGCTGGAAGACGGCCTGGCCGAAGATGACTGGGCGGGCTGGCGCGCTCTGACTGACAAGCTGGGCCAGAAGATCCAGCTCGTGGGCGACGATCTCTTCGTCACCAACACCAAGCGCCTGCAAAAAGGCATCGAGGAGGGCGTGGCCAACTCGATTCTGATCAAGGTGAACCAGATCGGCACGGTGACCGAGACGCTGGAAGCCATCGAACTGGGCCGCCGCTACGGCTACACCTCGGTGATGAGCCACCGCTCCGGCGAGAGCGAGGACACGTTCATCGCCGATCTCGCGGTGGCGACCGGCGTAGGCCAGATCAAGACGGGCTCGGTATCGCGCACGGACCGCATCGCCAAGTACAACCAGCTTCTGCGCATCGAGGAAGAGCTGGGTTCAGGCGCGGTGTACCTGGGTCTCGAAAGCATCAACTACAACGGATAGCGTTCGGAGCGATGAAAGGAGCGGGCGGAGTCCATACTCCGCCCGCTCTTTCATGTTGAGGGTAAGATTCTTGTTTCTTTCCGGTTGTGAGAGGCAGCGGTCATGATTTCATCAGGATCGGCGATTTTGCGCGGCGCGTGCCCAGCAGTGGACTTTCTATCCACCGCCAAGAGACCGATGCATAAAAGACGGTAGCGGCAAAAGCCACGAGCGCTGCAGGCCATTGCGAAAACCGGGATTGCGCCATTTTGATGAGCCCCATGTGCACCAGGTACATGCTGTAACTGATTTGGCCGATATAGACCATGGGACGGAATTTGAGCAAAGCCGTTCCTTTGTCAGCCAACGCATAGGTAATCATGCCGACGCTTATCAACAGAGAGGCCTCGAAGATGAGAACATTGCCCGAGCGGGAATTGCCATAGGTGGTCACATGGAGCCTTCCGAGAATCCACAACCCGGTCAGGCCGAGAAGCACGAAAGCGGCTCCCCAGAGAGATCCATGGTCCTCAATTCTCCGGCTGTCTTCGCGCCACAACAGGCAAAGCAATGCGCCGGCGGCCAGCAGATCCATGCGGAAAGGCGTGAGCTCGTAGATCGGCCAATGCGCTGAGAAGTGCAGCATTCCGCGGAGCGCCGGAGCAAGAAAAATCAGTAGAACGCAGAGGCGTTTCAGCTGCTGGACACTGAGCAAATACACCGCCAGGGGCCAAAGAATATAGAACTGTTCTTCGACGGCAAGCGACCATAGTGGATCGAACACCACGGGGTGGGTAATGTGCAAGGGCATCAGAAAATTGGCGAGAAATAGATAAAAGTACCAATGTTGCAGCCACGCCAGGCCGACAAATCCGCTGGCCACAATCAACAGAAGCAGGTAAGGCGCCAGAATGCGCCGAGCGCGCCGCGCGTAAAAATGAGAGAAGAACCTTTGCGGAATGTGCCGTTTGGTTTTGAGCAGGACCCCTGTGATGAGGAATCCAGACAGAACGAAGAATAGGTCTACTCCCATCCAAGCCAATCTGACGTGCAGCGCGTGATGCAGAAAGACCGCCAGAATTGCCACGGCACGAATGCCATCCAATTGTCTGATTCTGGGCATCGTTTTTTCGCGCTTTGACGGAGCAGCGGAATCCACGATGTTTGTATCGACGAAATTCGGACGATCTGTAGGAGCTGCTGGCTTGAGGAAAAGGAGTGCTGTGCTGCGAGCGCGAATATTGCCGATTGCGGAAACTGGACCGCAGGTGGAGCCGTGGTTCAGTCCGATTCGCCGCAGCTCCAGCATTTATCCTGAGAATGCTGAGATTTTTCTAATTTTGAGGTTTTTCCTCCATGCCAAGACATCCTCTTGTACTGACCATCCTTGATGGATGGGGCTACCGCGCCGAAACTGCCAACAACGCCATTGCGCTTGCCCGTAAGCCCAACTACGACAAGCTGCTGAAGGAGTTCCCGAATACGCTGATTCGCGCCTCCGAGCATTTTGTCGGGCTGCCGGACGGGCAGATGGGCAACAGCGAGGTCGGCCACCTGAACATCGGCGCGGGCCGCGTCGTGCAGATGGACATCACGCGCATCGACGCGCAGATTGCCTCCGGCGAGTTCGGCAAGAATCCCGCCCTCGTGGAGGCTATGCAGCGCGCCCGCCAGGGCGGACGCCAGCTTCACCTCTTCGGCCTGGTTTCCGACGGCGGCGTTCACTCCCACCAGGAGCATCTCTATGCCCTGCTGCGCATCGCCCGCGAGAACGGCCTGGAGCGCGTGTTTGTGCACGCCTTCATGGACGGGCGCGACACGCTGCCCACCTCCGGCGCAGGTTACATCGCGAAGCTCGAACAGAAGATGCGCGAGTATGGGGTGGGAAAGATCGCTTCGATCAACGGGCGCTATTTCGCGATGGACCGCGACAAGCGCTGGGAGCGCGAGCGCAAGGCCTTCGATGCCATGGTGAATGGCAAGGCGGAGGGCGGGGCTTATCCCGACCCGGTGGCGCGCATCAAGGAATGCTACAACAGCGGCATGACGGACGAGTTTCTGGTGCCCTTCGTAGTCACTGACGCGGCCGGCAAGCCTACAGGGCAGATTCGCGATGAGGACGTCTGCATCAACTTCAACTTCCGCGCCGACCGCGCGCGCCAGATTACGCGCGTGCTGGCCCGCGAGAGCGGCTTGAACAAGGAAGGCGGACGCAATCTGGAGGGCTGGGAGTCGCTGGATGAGATCATTCCCCGGCGTGAGATTCCCAAGAACCTGCACTACGTGTGCATGACCCAGTACGACAAGCTGTACGAGCTGCCCATGGTGATTCTGCCCGAGTCGATGGACAACATCCTGGCCAATCTGCTCGCACAGCACCAGTTGCGCAATTTGCGTGTCGCAGAGACGGAGAAGTTCGCGCACGTGACGTACTTCTTCAATGGCGGCATCGAAAAGCCCTTCCCTGGTGAGGACCGCGCGCTGATCCCGTCGTTGAAGGTGGCCACCTACGACCTGGCACCGGAGATGCGCGCGGAGGCAATCGGCGACACCATTGTGAAGGCCGTGGAAGACACCGCCTTCGATCTGATCGTGGCCAACTTCGCCAATGCCGACATGGTGGGTCATTCAGGCAGGCTGGAGCCGACCATCAAGGCCGTTGAAGCGGTGGATGCTCAGCTCGGCCGCATCTACAAGGCCATCAAGGAGCGCAACGGAAACTGGATCATCACTGCCGATCATGGCAACGCCGAGCAGATGGTCGATCCAGTGACGGGCGGTCCGCACACCGCGCATACCACCAACCCGGTGCCGTTCATCTGGGTGGGCGAAGGGTCCGAGCACTACCGTCTGCGCAGCGACGGCTCGCTGCGCGACATCTCGCCGACGCTGCTCAACCTCCTGGATCTTGGCTTGCCCAAGGAGATGACCGGCGGGGATATGCGAGTGCCGATCGCAAAATAGTGCCATTGCGGCATAAAGCGGCGGAGCCGATGGCTCCGCCGCTTGATTTTTCTCGACATGCAAAGGCCTCCCGAATGGGGAGGCCTTTGGCTTGCTTTGCCATGCGCTCTACCGCATCTTCATGGACTTCAAGCGCGCGGGCAGTCGGGCTTCGATCAGCTTGGCACGCTCCGCAGCGATGCCGCTGAGATAGGCTGGTGCGGGGGTGGCCATCAGAACCAGCGCAAACGCGATCACGCTGAAGCAAAGCCCCGCGATTCCGGCCGAGATGAGCATGTGATACATGTCCGAGATATCCAGGCCGAGAACGGTGAAGGCGACGTGCTCCAGCGGCTTGATGTGCTTGAGAACCGCCAGCGCAAAGAGGAAGAAAAGTGCAGCTAAGGAAGTCAGCACAGCCAGCGTTCCGTCGAGGCTGCGATGAAAGTTCTGACGAGCGCTGCAATGAGCACACTCGGCAAAGTGTTGTTCGTAATCCTTGCGCATCTCCGGCGAGATCCCGGAGATGTCATAGCGCCAGCTGGCCAGGATGGCGCCTACTACTCGATCTGTACATCGGGTTGTTGCCATAGGAAAAAGTCCCTCATCATTCCAACGTCAAGTGGAACAAAACGCATCCGCGCGGCAAACTGGCGGAGGCTCTTGTGGGTGGGATGCCGCTACGCGCGCATTGGATTCGCGCTTCCTCAACTGACTCGACAGGAGCTGGGCATCTCCCTGAATCGCACAGCTCGCCTTCCCTACAAGCGAGCACAACCTCTTGCTTACCATTGTAATACGGTTTTGAAACTACCCGGTCAGAATGTTATTGACTCGAGGGGTACGTGCTGGGAGGCGACGAGCAATTTGTTGGCCAAAAGGCTGGCCCGCCCGCTCAGTGCCCGGTCGGCCGCTACCCGTGCCAATTCGGGAAGGTTGTTGCTTTCCGAGAGATGCGCCAGGATCACGTAGGCGGCCTGACCGTCGTATCCGGTGCAGAGAAACTCCGCCGCCGCGTCGTTGGAGAGGTGCCCGACCCGGGAAAGCACGCGCTGCTTGACCGACCAGGGATAGGGGCCGTCCCGCAGCATCTCGAGGTCGTGATTGGACTCGAGCAGCAGGAGGTCCACGCCCTTGAGCTGGGCTTTCACATTGGGCGGCATATAGCCCAGATCGGTAGCGAAGCCCATGCGCACGCCCTCCGCCCGAAGGACGAAACCCACGGGGTCGGCCGCGTCGTGGGGAATGGTGAACGCGCTCAGGTCGATGTCGCCGATACGGAAGGTGGAACCAGCGGTGAAGTACTCAACTGCCGGCAGCCAGGTGGGATCTTCCTTGCGCGACGGGGGCTTGGCAGGCCCATCCTCCGGTTCGGCTGCCGCAGCTATCTCGGGGAGCTCCTGGCCCTCCGGCTCAGGCTCGTCGGGCTCCCCCTCCATGGCGTCCCCATCGGCTTCGGCCTGCCGCTCAGCGGCCTGTTGCCGGCATTGCTCCAACCATTGGGCGTAGGTCATCTGGCGGCGTGGGGTAAGCCAGCGCATCCAGGCGCGGTGGGTGGGCTCCGTCATGTAAGCCGGAATGCCCAGCTTGCGGGCGGTCACGGCCAAGCCGTTGACGTGGTCCTGGTGCTCGTGGGTGACGATGATGGCGTCGAGGGTCTCGGGATCTTCGCCTGCCATCTTCATGCGCCGGAAGGTCTCGCGGCAGCTTAGGCCGGCGTCGATGAGGATGCGCGTTCGTCCGCCGGAGACAACCGTACTGTTCCCCTTGGAGCCTGATGCCAGCACGGTGAAACGGACCATGAGTTGAGGATACTATCTTTTCTGGTTGGCGAGCCGAGAGGCGTTTTATCTGGCTCGTACCGGGATTCTAAGGCAGCGCATCGAAGAAGGCGGGGATCTCGATCGATACCAAGGTGCCGCGCCCGGGATTGCTGACGACGTCAAAGACAGCCTGCCCAGCGTAGAGGACTTCAAGACGCTCCCGGACGTTCTTGAGACCGATGCCTGCGCCGGGGCTGCGGGGAACCGCGGAAGCCGGGCGTTCGCCCATGCCCACCCCATCGTCGGCCACCTCGATCTGAATGCGGTCGCCCTTCATGCGGCTGCGCACGGTCACGGTGCCGCCGTGGATCCGGGGTTCCAGGCCGTGCTTGATGCTGTTCTCGATCAACGGCTGAAGCAGGATGCTGGGAACCAGCACCTCCAGGGTTGCAGGATCAATCTCTTTCTCCACACGCAGCTTCTCCGGGCCGAAGCGCACCACTTCAATGCTGAGGTAATCGTCAGTGAACTTCAGCTCATCGCGCAGCCGCACGTAGCTGTCGTGGTCCTTGAGCAGGGCGCGGAGGATATTGGCAAGCTTGACCGTCATCTCCCGGGCAAGCTCGGGCTTGCTGCGCGCCAGCGAAGCAATCGAGTTGAGGGTATTGAACAGGAAGTGGGGATTGATCTGACGCTGCAAGGCATCGAGCCGCGCCTCCAGCAGCAGACGCTTCTGCTCTTCCAGAGACATCTCTGTGCGCAATGCGTTCCACACCTTCAACGCCACGCCGACGGTGATAGGCGCGCTAAGGCAGACCAGCGCCCGCAGCCAGGGGGCATCGGCGGTCAGGGCGAACAGACGGTGTGGAAAGGCCCGTGCCAACCAGACCCTGCACGCTTCGGCGAGGGCGATGGCGAAGAGCATCAGAAACTGACGGTCGAGGCGTGGACGGCGCAGGACGCGATGCACCCAGCGATAGAGGCTGAGGTCGATGAAGGGTGTGAAACCCCAGATCTCCTCCTTCTCGACAAAATGGCCCAACCAGCCGGCCAGCAGCCCCAGGACTACGTCGAAGGGGAGCGCCAGGAACTCGTGATGAATTTCGGCGGGAATGGAGAGCACCAGCCCGCCCAACATGGCCCAGCCCGGCCCGATCAAGAGCCCGAGAAGAATGATGGCTTCCAGAGAGATATCTGCGGCGAGAAAGTTGGGGACGGCAATGCGGATCCAGACGCCCAGGGTGAGGGGAATCAGGAAGAAGGCAAGCAGGACGAGCGTCTGGCTGGGGCGGCGCTTCTCGGCAAAGAATAATCGCCGGAAGGTCTGCGCGCGCGCCAGGATGCTGGCCACCGAGGCCACCACGCCCAGCTTCACCAGCATGGTGATCAGAATCAGCTTATCGGACACAGAATCACTTTAAACCGGCCACATCGGCCGCAGCTGGTAATTCACATACCAGGCGCCAAACAGCGGGGTGCGCAGATAGCTGTGGCTGAGGTCGGTGCGATCCACCTCCCAGTAGATCTTCATCACCTGATGACGCAGCGGGAATGCCCCGAGGAACCAGAGGGCCACCGCGCAGGGAGGGGTATTTTCCCCTGCCCCCTGGCCGGAGAGCCGGACTCGTTTCGCTGGTGAGCCCTTGGGATGAGCATGACGAATGCTATGAAATTTCTCGCAAACTTTCGGGGACCTGCGGTGCGGCGGCCGGCGCTCGCGCACAAGAGGTTCGTCTGTCACACAGCGCCCAAAGGGAGACTGGAGGCACCTGCGATGCGCGTTGTGATCGCCATCACTGGCGCAGATCGGGCAGAAGATAACATGCGCCGAGTTCAACGGCGATGGGAAACTCGACCTGGCCGTATCGAACAGCACCGACGGCACCGTGTCGATTTTGTTGCAGCAATAGAGCGTCGGTGCCCACCCTAAGCGCGTGGAACCTGCGCTTAGAATGGGCACCTGGCTGGGGTCGATTCCCGGGACTTCACTCAGTCGCAGATCAGGCGACGTGGCTATCCCGGGCATCGTTGTGGCGTACGCGGTATTTGGTGGAGGTTACGGTCAAGGTGCGCTCGATCTTCTTGAGCGCGTGGGCCTCGTCGGGAGCGGCAAACGTGGACGCCACGCCGCGGCTTGCGGCCCGGCCGGTCCGGCCGACGCGATGCACGAAGTCCTCGGCCTCCCTGGGCAGGTCGTAGTTCACCACGTGGGCGACGTCGGCGACGTCGATGCCCCGCGCCACCACGTCAGTCGCAACCAGAACCCGGTGACGTCCCTCGGCAAAGCCGCGCAACGCGGAGCTGCGCTGCGATTGCGAGCGGTCCCCATGAATGGGCGCAGCCGCGAACCCGGCCCGCGACAACCGACGGGCCACCCGGTCCGCCCCATGCTTGGTGCGCACAAAGACCATGAAGCTGCCGTTGTTCGTCTCCAAAAGATGCTCGAGGAGTTCCTGCTTCTTCTCCACCGGAACCTCGAAGGTTTGCAGCTTCACGTTGGGCGAAGGCTTCAACTCGGCGCTGATATCAATGCGCACCGGGTTGGTGAGATAGAGGCCGGCCACTTCGCGAATCGCGGGGCTAAGCGTCGCCGAGTAGCACAGGGTCTGCCGATCCTGCGGCAACAGCGCGGCGATCCGCCGGATGGCCGGCTTGAAGCCCATGTCCAGCATGCGGTCCACTTCATCGAGGACCAGGATCTTTACGCTGTTCAGATTCACCAGCTTGCGCGACAGGTAGTCTTCCAGGCGTCCCGGGGTAGCAACGATCAGGCGGGCGCCCCTGCGGATCGCATCGAGTTGCGGGCCCTCCGCCAGGCCGCCGCACACCAGCGCGGCTTTGCCCTGGCCCTGCGTCAGATCGCGCCACGCATTCAGCACCTGCATGGCCAGTTCGCGCGTGGGCAGCAGGACCAGAGCCTTGCTGTCCTTGGGGCCGGACGTCATTCGCTCGATGAGGGGAATCAGAAAGCTGAGCGTCTTGCCGGTGCCGGTCTGGGCGGTCGCCAACACATCGCGCCCTTCGAGCGCCGGAGGAAGGGCTGCCGCCTGGACGGGCGTGGGCTGGATGAAGTTTGCCTGGGCCAACTGCCGCTGCATGGCCGGTGAAAGGGGTAGTTCAGAGAAAAGTTTCAATTCAATCCTGTCTGCATCTCAGCCTCGGCGATCCCATCATCCAGAAACTTCTCTGGAATGCATCCATGGAATCCAATGGGCAGATGCAGTCGCTTCCTTCCCGACGCCGGCGCGAAGATCGCTTCGAGGCGCGGGAAGGCTTCCCAACTTGTATGCGGAAAACCCAGGAGCAAGTGCTCCCCAATGATTCGAGATTTGCCACACGTATCGCGTCTTCGACTGCGGGACGCCATTGCGCTGCAGTCTGGTCCGGCCAATCACCTGGAGAGGTGATACCTTGACTTCAATGGACCATCACGCTGAGGGGCCTGGGGAATTTACGTAGTGGACGATCTGGCGGATGCGGCGAGAACGGCTCACAACCAAACAACTGAGCGTAAACTAATCATAACACAACGTGTTTGCGTCGCGGTTCGCAAGCACCCTCAGGCGAAACGCGACGCACCTTCGCATGCAACCGACATGCGGATTCGTTGGATACGTACATATCTCACCCGAAGGAAGCGATTTGAGCACGCACAAACCCCGCATCGGCGTCCTTGCCATGCAGGGCGACTACGCCGCCCATGCAGCCGCCCTCGCCGAAGCCGGCGCCGAACCCTCGCTGGTGAAAACGCCTGAAGACCTGCGCCTGAACGGCCACTCCCTCGACGGCCTGGTGCTGCCCGGCGGTGAATCCAGTACTATGCTGAAGTTTCTGGAGAGCCGCGGGCTCTTTGAACCGCTGGAAAAGTTCTGCGTCCAGAAGCCAGTCTTTGGCACCTGCGCCGGGGCCATTTTGCTGGCGCGCGAGGTG
>DAIDLI010000146.1 GCA_027449545.1 Acidobacteriaceae bacterium
TGGCGCCGTAGAACTCGGCCTCGCGCGCGATCGCCTGCCGCCGCCGCCGCGCCTCCTGCTCGTCGATCAGGCCGGCATTCAGATCGGCGTCGATGGCCATCTGCTTGCCCGGCAGCGCGTCCAGGGGGAAGCGCGCCGTCACCTCTGCGGTGCGCACCGCGCCGTGCGAGACCACCAGAAACTGAATGGCCACCAGAGCCAGGAAGAGAACGAAGCCAACCACGTAGTTGCCGCCCACGACGAACTGCCCGAAGGCCTCGATGACCTTGCCGGCGGCAGCCGTTCCCTCCTGCCCATGCAGCAGGATGCGGCGGCTGGAGGCGATGTTCAGCGAGAGCCGGAACAGGGTGAGCAACAGCAGCAGCGTGGGAAACACAGAGAGCTCCACGGCGCGGCGTATCTGCACCGCCGAGAGAAACACGATCACCGAAGCAGCCATGGAAAGCGCCAGCAGCAGATCCAGCCCAAAGGCAGGAATCGGCACCAGCATGACGAAGACCACCCCGATCGCGGCCAGCGGAAGCGCCACATCGCGCAGCCGCGCCAGCATCGATTGCGCCGGCGCCGCGACCGCCGGTAACGCGGTTGTACTCATGTCAAACTCCTCTCCAGCTTTCGGCTGGATATCTCAGCTTTCCCTCTCTCCACGCCCCGTCTTCTCCCCATGCCCAACTGCCACGGAACGCTGTTTCACCGCCGCCGCGCGGCAGCCTCGCGCGCGCTTCTCCCGCATCTCCGCCTCCACTCGCTGGCGGTAGAGATAGGCGAGAATGGCCGCCACCGCGGCATACAGTTCGGCGGGGATTGCGTGACCCACCTCGACGGAGCGGTAAAGCGACCGCGCCAGCGGCGGATTCTCGACGATGGGCACGCCCGCCCAGCGCGCCTCCGCCTTGATCTCCTCGGCCAGCAGATTGCGGCCCTTGGCCAGCACCTTGGGCGCTTCCATGGTGGTGAAATCGAAGCCCAGCGCTACCGCAAAGTGGGTGGGATTGGTCAAGACCACCGCGGCCTTCGCCACTTCGGCCTTCACCCGGCGCCGCCGCATCTGGCGCTGCAAACCGCGAATGCGGCCGCGGATCTGGGGATTGCCTTCGGTCTCCTTGAACTCCTCGCGCAGTTCCTCGCGGGTCATCTTCAGGCGCGACTCGCGGCTTTGCCACTCCACCAGGTAGTCGATCGCAGACCAGCCGAAGAGCAGCCAGGCCGCTGCCAGCAGCAGTCCGTAGACATCGGCGCCGAGCTGATGCAGGCGCTCGGTTGAAAACGGCGGAAGGGAGAGCTGATGCGCGATCCGCTGCACCGCGAAGACCGCCAACAGCGCAGCGGGCACCAGCGACTTGCCCATGCGCGCGGCGGCCCGCAGCGAAAACAGGTTCTTGAGATTGGCCGCGGGATTGATCCGCTCCAGCTTGAATTCGAGCGCACTGCCGTGCACGGTCACGCCGCCGGTTTGCAGAACTCCGGCAGCCAGCGCCGCGACCGCTACCAGCGCCATGGCCACCGCCACTGGCGCCAGCGCCATCAGGAGTTCCCGCCGCATGGCCACCAGCGTGGGCGCCAACGCAGCCGGCTCCCATCGGCCGGGCATGCCCAGCAGGAGCAGCCCGGAAAACCCCCGCCGCCAGGCTTCGAGCGCCCGGCCGAAGAGAACCCCCAGCGCCATCACCCCGGCGAGGGTTCCGGCGGCCGCCGTCAACTCCCGGCTGTGCAGAATGTCGCCTTCGCGCCGGGCCTTCTCCCGGCGGTGCGGCGTGGCCTGTTCGGTGCGTTCGCCGGGCATAGCTAAGCTTGCCCTCCCGGGAGCGCGAGCAAACGTTCGGCCAGGTCAAGCAGCCCGGCGAAGCGCGCCTCGAGGAAGCGCGGCCACAGCGCCAGCGAACCGATCAATACCCCGAAGCCGGTCAGCGTCTTCAGCGGCACGGTCAGAAACATCACCGGAAGCTGCGGACTCAGGCGGCCCATCAGCGCCACCGCCAACTCGACAAGCAGAGTGGCCGCCAGGACAGGCGCGGCCAGCTCCAGCGCCGCCAGAAAGATTCCGCCGGCAGAGCGGACCAGCACCAGCGCGGCAGCAGGCGCAAAGGCGAAGCTGCCCAGGGGTACGGTGCGGAAACTGCGCGCCAGCGAGGCCAGCAGCACCCGGTCCAATCCCGCGGAGAGGATCACCAGGGTACCCATGAGCTGAAAGAGATCGCCAAGCAACGGCGTCTGGATCGAGGTGGCCGGGTCCATCAGGTTCACCAGCGAGAAGCTGAACTGCATCCCCGCGATCTGCCCGGCGAAGAGCAGCATCTCGCTCAGCAGCGTGAGCGAAAGACCGTAGACCAGGCCCACGGCCACTTCGCCGAGGATGGCCGGGAGGGTGATCTCCGCAGCGGCGTGCGGCAGCGCCGCCACCAGCGGCGCCAGCAGAAAGGCAAGGGCCCCGGCCAACACCGCCTTCATGCGCACCGGCAAGGCCGTCGAGGAGAAGAAGGGCGCAAAGACCATCATGCCGCTCACCCGGATCAGGGCCAGCACCCACGCGCTCAGAAATGTGCTCCACTCCGCCATGTCCGCTTTCAGCCGACAGCTCTCTGCTCTCGTTGCGGCTTCGATCCTCTCTCGCTGCGTCGCCAGGTCACGCAGCGAAGAGATGAAAACCGAGAGCAGGTTGTCATCCCAGATACCGCCGCAGGTCGATCAGCAGCACCCGCGTGTAGGTCGCCATGCGCTCCAGGAACCAGGGCATGCCGGCCAGCAGGATCAATGCGATTGCTCCCAGGCGTGGCACCGAGGTCAGCGACTGGTCCTGCAAGCTCGTCAATGTCTGCAACAGGCTCAGGACGAAGCTCAGCATGGCGGCCACGATCAGCACAGGCGCCGCCACGATCAGCGCTTCCTTGAGGAGCTGCCGCAGCAGCTCGGCAACCATATCGGGAGTCATGTCAAAAACTCCTGATCAGCGAATTGGCCAGCAGGTTCCATCCGTCCACCATCACGAAGAGCAGAATCTTGAGCGGCGTGGAAACCACCACCGGCGGCAGCTGAAACATGCCGATGGAGGTGGTAATGGCCGCCGTCACCATGTCGATCAGCAGAAAGGGCAGGAACAGCACCGCGCCGATCGCAAAGCCGGCCTTCAGCTCGGAGAGCATGTAGGCGGGGACCACCACCCGCATGGGCAGATCGTCCGGCGCGTTGGGGCGCGGAATCTGCCCGGCGGCCGTGAAGACGGCCAGATCCTTCTCGCGCGCGTACTTCAGCAGGAAGTGCTTGACCGGCTGCGCCCCGCGTTCGATGGCATCCAGGCCGGTAATCTGCCCGGCACGATACGGCTCAACTGCTTGCTGGTCTACCTGGTTCAGCACCGGCGCCATCAGAAACCAGGACATCATCAGCGCCAGCCCCATCAAGGTTGCGTTGGAAGGCGCGGTCTGGGTGCCCAATGCCTGGCGCAGGAAGTGGAAGACCACCAGCAATCGCACCAGCGGCGTCATCGCCATGAGGATGGCGGGCAAAAGGGTGATCAGCGTAAGAACGAAGAGAATCGTCCACGGAGTGGAGTCCGCGGGGCGCAGCCGGGTGTTCAGGTCCGGCAGCAGCGGCGCTGGCGCGGCAACGGCGGCGCGCACCATCCAGGCGCTCACCATGAGACCCTCTTGCGCGTCTCTTGCGCGCGGCCGCCCAACCGGTAGAAGGCGGGACTGCCCTCGGGCGAGGTGGCTACCAGCAGCCGGGTTCCCTCGGCTTCTACCAGCGCCAGCGACTGGCGCGGTCCGAGCGGGATGCGTTCGAGCAGCTCCAGCCGGGGCTTGGTCCGCTTGCCGCTCTTGCGCAGCCGCGCCAGCAGCCACACGGCTAACCCACCGCTCCCGGCATTCTCTTGCTGCGCGCAGGCTCGCACGGCTGTTCTCTCCTCTTCCGCCAGAATTCAGGGCAGCCGGGTAACCCGGACTGCCAGTTGATCCTCAATGACCTCGAACTCGGTCCAGGCAAGGCGCACCTCGCCGGCGCGGAGCGGCACATCCTCGCCGTGGTTCCAATGCGACTCGATGACCTGCCCGGGCGCGAGGGCCAGGACGTGGCGCACCTTGAAATCCGGCACCGGAACCACCACGTCCACCTCCACCGGCATACGGCCGATGGCTTTGCGAAACGGGAGTGGTTCTGCCGGCTGCTGTTCAGGCCACTCGGCCACAGGCGTCAGCGCCTGGTCTGCGGTTTCCCCGAGCAAGGCCGCGGCTGCTTCCGCGCCGGGCGAAGCATCCCCCTTCATCCCCGCTCCAGTGCTCTCTCCACCGGAATCAAGTTCCGCTGCTGCCGCCATGCTGAGAGCTTCTGCAGAAATGGGTCCAGAAAGGGCGGGTCAAGATTGGAAAGGTCACAGAATTGCGCCCTCCGCCGCAGACCCTCGCCATCTCCGCCGCTGCTACACTAGAGGCAACGACATCTGCCGTGTCTCCAGCCCTGCAAAGCGCCGGAGCGAGTGCCGAACGAGGTTCAAGACCATGCCAGAAACCCCTGAAAACAAGACCAATAGCGGTACCAGCCTGCGCCTCAAGGTCGGCCTTGCCGAGATGCTGAAGGGCGGCGTCATTATGGACGTGATGAGCGTCGAGCAGGCTCGCATCGCCGAGGAAGCGGGCGCGGCGTCGGTGATGGCGCTGGAGCGCGTGCCGGCGATGATCCGCGCCGAGGGCGGCGTGGCCCGCATGGCCAAGCCTTCGCTGATCAAGGAGATCATCCAGGCGGTTTCGATTCCAGTGATGGCCAAGGCCCGCATCGGCCACTTTGCCGAGGCGCAGATCCTTCAGGAACTGGGCGTCGACTTCATCGACGAGAGCGAAGTGCTTACACCGGCCGATGAGGCGCACCACATCGACAAGCACGCCTTCAAGACGCCCTTCGTCTGCGGCGCGCGCAATCTGGGCGAGGCCCTGCGGCGCATCGCCGAGGGCGCGGCCATGATTCGCACCAAGGGCGAGGCGGGCACCGGCGACGTGGTGCATGCAGTGCAGCACATGCGCCAGATCACCCGGGAGATGCGCCAGCTTACCGTGCTCACCGAGCAGGAGCTCTACGCCGCAGCCAAGGAGTTGCAGGCGCCCTACGAACTGGTCCGCATGGTGGCGCAGAGCGGCAAGCTGCCCGTGCCCAACTTCTCTGCCGGCGGCATTGCCACACCGGCCGACGCCGCGCTGATGATGCAACTCGGCGCCGAAGCCATCTTCGTGGGCTCGGGAATCTTCATGAAGGAGCGCGCCACCCCACTCGACGTCGAACACAATCCTGCCGAGCGCGCGGAGGCGGTCAGCCGGGCCAAGGCGATCGTCGTCGCCACCACGCATTACAACGACCCCAAGATACTGGCCGAGGTGAGCGAGCAGGTCACCGGCACGATGAAGGGTCTGGCCGCCGCCGCTATCGAGGAGTCGCAGTTACTCCAGACCCGTGGCTGGTAGGACTCTCTGCTCAGCGTTCTGCGCCTTCGCCTCAGTGGAGCGGCCGCGCAGGACGAAGTGCTCTGCGCAGCGCGGTTCGTAAGCATTGAAACAGCAACCCCGGGGGCGATGACATCCCCCGGGCAGACTGCTGACAAAGCTTAAAGATCATCCCTCAGCGGCTATCTAGAGCCGCGCGCAGGGCCGAGGAGCCGGCCGGAGAGAACCGCCAGCACGATGGAACCCTCCAGGCTCAGGCGGGCGGTCCAGGGAATTCCGCTGGAGTCAAAAAATCCCATCGGTTGAGAAGTATCGAGTCTGCCGCGCGCTGTCAACCGCGGCCGGCACAGCGGACGAATTGCCGCTCCATTACAATCGGTGTATGGCACTGGACAGCGTGAAGAAGGTCGCCGAGGCCGATTTCCCAACCCGTTGGGGGTCGTTTCGCATTCTTGGCTTCGAGGGGACGCACAGCAACGACCGCTGCGCCAACGATCATGCAGCCAAGGTAGAGGGCCTGGTCGCAGTGGTGATGGGGGATGTACGCTCGAATCCGCCGCTGGTGCGCATCCACTCGCAGTGCCTCACCGGCGATGTCTTTGGCTCGCTGCGCTGCGACTGCCGGTTGCAGTTGGAACTGGCGCTGACCAAAATCACCGAGGCGGGCGCAGGCATTCTGCTTTACGAGCAGCAGGAGGGCCGCGGCATTGGGCTGATGGCCAAGCTGAAAGCCTACCAGCTTCAGGACCAGGGCCGGGACACTGTAGAGGCGAACGAGGAACTGGGTTTCGCCGCCGATTGCCGGGATTACGAACTGCCGGGAGCCGCCCTCAAGCTGATGGGCGTCACCAAGGTGCGGCTGATCACCAACAATCCCGAAAAGGTCGCCGCGCTCGAGTCTGCGGGTGTGGAAGTGGTGGAACGGGTCTCCGCTGCGGTCGAGCCCCAGGAGAGCTTCGAGCGCTACCTGCGCACCAAGCAGGAGAAGATGGGCCACATCTTCGAAGATGTGCTGGGACTTCACCAGCACTGAGCCAACGCAGGGGCCGGCAGGTTATGCTGCGTTGACCTGGTTTTCGCGCGCTCAGCGTGGCCAAACGGAAACAATACCAGAGGGCAGGAATTCGTCCACGAGGCGTCAATGGCTTCGAACCGCACTGTGCCCGCCGAATCTGCGCGCTCGACCACAGCATCTGCGATCGGCTTTTCCGTGGTTCTGGGCGGCCTTGCGGCAGGGGTCTTCTTCCTGCTGTGGACGAATCCGCGCAGTGGCCATTGGCAGCAGGGCTACGATCCGCTGGGACACTGGTGGATGTCTACGGCGACAGCCGCCCTGCCGGTCCTGGTGCTGCTCGGAGCGATGGCCATTCTGCGGCTCAAGGCGCATCTCGCTGCCGCCGCGGGCCTGTTCACTGCACTGGCGGTTGCAGTTCTACTGTTTCACATGCCCATCCGTTTGGCGCTCACGGCGGCCAGTTATGGGGCCGGATATGGACTCTTCCCCATCTTCTGGATCGTGCTGCCAGTGGTCTTTCTCTACGACCTCACGGTGAAAGCGGGAACCTTCGCCACCCTCCAGCAGAGTCTGGCCAGCATCACCGATGACAGCCGTCTGCAACTGCTGCTGATCGCCTTTGCGCTTGGCGCATTCTTCGAAGGTGCGGCGGGATTCGGCGCGCCGGTCGCCATCTGCGGCGCCATTCTCATCAGCCTTGGCTTTCGGCCGTTGCATGCGGCCGGGCTCTCGCTGCTGGGCAATACCGCTCCGGTCGCCTTCGGATCGCTCGGCATTCCCATCGTGGCACTACAAGGCATCACCGGCTTCAATATGCTGCTGTTGACGCGCACAGTCTCCACGTTGCTGTTCGTCTTCTGCCTGCTGATTCCCTTCTGGCTGGTGTGGGTCTTTGCGGGCTTCCGCCGGATGCTGGAAGTGTGGCCGCCCATCCTGGCCGCCAGCCTGACCTACGGATGCGTGCAACTGCTCATGGGCGTGTTTCTCGGACCCACGCTGGTGAACATGGCTGCCGCATCGTCCACGATTCTGGTGCTGATCGGCTTTCTGCGCTTCTGGAAACCGCAGCGCACGCTGAATGCCGCCTGCGAGGAGATCGCCGGGCAGCACCGGCGCCGCCTGCAGCACCAGCCGGGAAGCGTCTTTCGGGCGTGGATGCCGTGGCTGGTGCTCTGTACCATTCTGCTGGCCTGGGGCATTCCTCCGTTCACACATTTCCTCGACGCGCACACCACCCTGAAATTCACCGTTGCGGGGTTGGACCGCGAGATCGAGCGCATGCCCCCGGTTGTGGCGCGTCCTACGGCAGAGGCCGCCGTCTTCACGCTGAACTGGCTCTCGGCCACCGGCTCCGCCATTCTGCTTGGTGCGCTGCTTGCCGGTCTGTTGCTGGGCTTTGGCCCTGTCGCCCTGGCCAGGGAGTTCTGCCGGTCGCTCTTCAATATCCGTTACGCCATGGCGACCATGGCGGCGATGCTGGCCATCGGCTATGTCACCCGCTACTGCGGCCTGGACGCCACCCTGGGCCTGGCCTTCGCCCGGACGGGGCGTCTCTACCCCTTCTTCGGTACCCTCATCGGCTGGCTGGGCGTCGCCAGCACCGGCTCCGACACTGCCTCGAATGTGCTCTTCGGAAGTCTCCAGGTGACGACTGCACAGCAGATTGGCGTCTCCCCGGTGTTGATGGCTTCCGCCAACTCAGCCGGCGGCGTGATGGGGAAGATGATCTCGGCCCCCAGCATCGTGGTGGCCAGCACGGCAACCGAGACATACGGGCAGGAAGGCTCCATCCTGCGCTTCGTGTTTCTGCACAGCCTGGCGCTGGCCTGCCTGGCAGGTCTGGTCGTTTACCTGATGGCCTACGTGCATCCTTTCACGAGGCTGGTGGCACGCTGAATGAAACTGGATTCAGTAGTTCCGTTGACTGAGACGAGTGAGCCTGCGCTACCAGCCCTGGGAAGCCTGCCAGGAGGACGGTGGACGCAAAGAGCATCGTGTCGTAAACGTAGTTCAGTCCGTCCACGGCCTGCGCGGTGTGAATCTCGGTGGCCAGGATCGGGACATAAAAAAATGCCGTCAGCAGCAGAAGAAGGCCGCCGCATCCAGCGGATGCAATGCGGATCGCTGGTCGGATGAACAGGCCGATGCCGCCAAGCAGCAGGGCGGCTCCAACACTGTACGCAATGATTCGCGGTGCCGAAATCCATGCCGGCGTCAGCAGTTCCAACGGCACGCCAGGCACATTCCTCGGAAAACGAAAGTGCTCCACTGCGTAGAAGACTAAAGTTGTGGCGACGATACTGCGACCGATCACGGCAAGCACACGATCTGCCCCGCCCTTGATCCCGCCCGCGCTGACTGCCAGTACCAGCGCTCCGCTGGCGAAGACTGCTTCACGTAGGGTGAGTGTCCAGGCGAAACGATCGTGAAGATTCAGAAAAAGAGCTGGCAGATCGATGGTGACGACGAAGATCGAGAAGAGCAGCGCCAGCAGCAAGGCCGACCAGCGAACACAGCGCCAGGCAAGAAAGCTGAGTGCCGCCGCCAAAAGAGCCGCTCCGACAACGTAGGTCCAGAAGAGCGGCCATGGCATCCATCGCGGAACGAGAGGCATGAGGTCGCGCGCGCCGAGCAGATGTTCAGCGCCAAACGCGGCAAGAGCGGCCGCCTCGAAGACCGGTCCGAGCACCAGAATCCTATCCGTGCCCGATGCAGTCCGGAATCGGGGCCAGACCTGAAAAGCCCCTGCAACGAGTGCGACAACACCGAGAATCAGCATACCCCGGCCCTCTGCGGTCATGCTTGCCTCCTGCGGTGAAGAGCGCGGTTGGGATCGGGCTTATTTGGGTTGGTCTGCGAAACGCACTTCACGCAAAAATAATCAGCCGTGATTTTACAAACACTGTTGCTTCCTAGCCTAATAAAAACCCAAAACGCCTCCCGGAGGAGGCGTTTTTTGGGCTGTAGCTGCCGGCTCGCTTACCCGCGCAGCCAGTCCTTGGCCTTCTGCACAATCACGTCGCGCCCCACGTCAGAGATCGCTGTGGTGAGCGGAATCTGTTTGGGACAGGCCTGCACGCAGTTCTGCGCGTAGCCGCACTCCTGAATGCCGCCATCGCCGGACAGCGCCCGCAGGCGCTCTTCCTTGAAGACCTTGCCGGTGGGGTGATTGTTGAACAGCTTGACCTGGGCGATGGTGGCGGCGCCCACGAAGCCGGTGGCCTCATTGAACTGCGGGCAGACCTCCATGCAGCAGGTGCAGGAGATACAGTTCGAGAGCGGATAGTTCACTTCCTGCTGCTGCGGGTAGACGCGCGGGCCGGAGCCCAGGTCGTAGGTGCCATCGACCGGGACCCACGCCTTGACGCGCTTCAGGTTCTCGAAGAGAACCGAGCGGTCCACCTGCAGGTCGCGCACCAGCGGGAATTTGCTGAGCGGCTCGACCTTGATGGGCTGCTCCAATCTGTCGACCAGGGCCGAACAGGCCATGCGCGCTTTGCCATTGATGCGCATCGCGCAGGAGCCGCAGATCTCTTCCAGGCAGTTCGAATCGTAGGTGATCGGCGTGGTCGGTTTGCCCTCGGCGGTGACGGGATTGGTCGCGATCTCCATCATGGCGGAGATCACGTTCATACCCGGCCGCCACTCCACCTCGAATCTCTCCCAGTTCGCCGGGTCGTCCGGCCCCGCCTGGCGCTTGATCTCGAATTGAACCGTCTTGTTTGCCATGTTCCCTTCTATCCCTGGTAAAAAACTCGTCCAATGGTCCGCTGCACGCGGTCTTTATTTCGCAGCGTCGTAACGGCGCGGGCGCGGCTTGATGTACTGGATGTCGACGTCCTCGTACTCAAGGTTCGGCCCGGCGATGGTTCCCGTGAAGCTGGCCTTGGTGGTCTTCAGGAACTTCTCGTCGTTGCGCTCGGGGAAGTCCGGCTTGTAGTGCGCGCCGCGGGACTCGTCGCGTTGGAGGGCGCCGAGCGTGATGGTACGCGAGAGCTCCAGCATGTTCTTGAGCTGGCGGGCGAAGGCAAAGCTGGTGTTCGCCCACTGGCTGCGGTCGCTCAGGTTGACGCGCTTGTAGCGGTCGAGCAACTCGACGATCTTCTCGTCGGCTTTTTGCAAGCCCTTGTTGTAGCGAGTCACGGTGACGTGTTCGGTCATGGTCTGGCCCAGCTCGCGCCACAGCCGGAACGGGTTCTCCGTACCCTCGTTGGTCATCAGCTTCTTGTTGATCTCGGCCTGGCGCGCCAGCTCCTTGGCCGCGCCGCCATCGCCCTCCGCCGCCGCCACGTTCTTGGCGTATTTCATGGCATTAGGACCGGCCTGGAAACCGCCGAAGATGCAGCTCACCAGCGAATTCGCTCCCAGGCGGTTGGCGCCGTGGTACTGGTACTCGCACTCGCCCGCGGCGAACAGCCCAGGGATGTTGGTCATTTGGTTGAAGTCCACCCACAGGCCGCCCATGGTGTAGTGCATGCCCGGGAAGATCTTCATCGGCTCCTCGTGGGGATCCACGCCGACGAATTTTTCGTAGATTTCCAGGATGCCGCCCAGCTTGCGGTCGAGCGTGTCGCGGTCGATGTGAGTCAGGTCCAGATAGACCATGGGCTGGCCTTCCAGGCCAAGGACGAGCTCGTAAACAACCTTGTGGATGGCGCGGGTGGCCACGTCACGCGGCACCAGGTTGCCATACTTGGGATACCACTCTTCGAGGAAGTAGAAGCGCTCAGCGTCTGGGATCTGGCGGGGCGCGCGGTTGTCGCCGGGCTTGCGCGGCACCCACACCCGGCCGCCCTCGCCGCGGGCCGACTCGGACATCAGCCGCAGCTTGTCTTCACCGGGGATCGAGGTCGGATGCACCTGGATGAACTCGCCGTTGGCGTAGTAGGCGCCCTGCTGGAAGATCGCGGACTGGGCCGAACCGGTGCAGACCACCGAGTTGGTGCTCTTGCCGAAGATGGCGCCGTTGCCGCCGGTAGCCAGGATGACGGCCTCGGCCGGGAAGGCGTGCAGCTCCATGGTGCGCAGGTTCATGGCAGTGATGCCGCGCGCCACGCCCTTGCCGTCGACGATCGCCGAGAGAAACTCCCAGCCCTCGTACTTCTTGACCTTGCCCTCGGACTCGTAGCGGCGCACCTGCTCGTCGAGCGCGTACAGAAGCTGCTGGCCGGTGGTAGCGCCGGCAAAGGCGGTGCGGTGATAGAGGGTGCCGCCAAAGCGGCGGAAGTCGAGCAGGCCTTCGGGAGTGCGATTGAAGGGGACGCCCATGCGGTCGAGCAGATCGATGATCCCCGGGGCGGCCTCGCACATCGCCTTGACGGGGGTCTGGTTGGCGAGGAAGTCGCCGCCGTAGATGGTGTCGTCAAAGTGCTGCCAGGTGGTGTCGCCCTCGCCCTTCAGGTTCTTGGCCGCGTTGATGCCGCCCTGCGCGCAGACCGAGTGCGAGCGCTTGACGGGCACGATGGAGAACAGATCCACGCTGCCGCCTGCCTCGGCGATCTTGATAACCGCTGCCAGTCCGGCCAGCCCTCCGCCAACCACGATGATCCTAGGTGTAGCCATTCTTCTTCCTTTTCGGAGATCAGGGCTCATAGATCAGAGATCGAGATCTTCAAATCGTCTCTGAGATCAGCCCGGTTCTATTCCTGATCTAGCTTGCCCGTGAAGCCGTCTGCTCGATTTTGACAAAGGCACCGGACTGCAGATTCAACGCTGCCCGTTGAACTGTGATCTCTGTTCTCTGGTAACTGAGAGAGGGATTCTCCGGCGCATTGGCGTACTTACCGCCGACAAAGGCCCAGATGCTGGCCAAGCCCATCGCCAGCAGAATGAAGCCACCCACTCCGCAGACCCACGCGAAACGACGTCGCGCTTCAGTTCCGGGGGTGATGCCCCACTTGGCTGCGAACAGCCAAACGCCATAGGCGAAGTGGAAACAGATGGCAAACATCGCCACAACGTAGAACGCCAGGATCAGCGGGTTGGAGAGCTCGTGCTGGACCTTCCAAAAGGCCGCCGCCGGATGGTTGGGCAGATCGACGCCCATGAAGCGCTGCGTGGCTACGTGATAGCCGATGTAAATCACGGCAAAGAGGCCGGTGTAGCGCTGGGTCACATAGAGCCAGTTACCCGCCCAGGGGTAGTACACGACGTTGGCCTTGCCGCGCAGCCAGATATAGATGCCATAGAGCGCGTGATACAGGATGGGGAGGAAGATGAAGACCCATTCCAGGACCCGCACCAGCGGCAGGTGATTGAGAAAGTACACCTGCTTGCCGTAGGCAACCGGCCCCCCCATGGCCTCCCAGTTCGAGATGATGTGCTCGATCAGAAAAGCGCCGATCGGGATGACGCCGAGCAGCGAATGCAGTTTGCGCCAGACGAAGCTGGTTCCCTCGCCGGCGCGCAGGGGCTGTACGCCCTCGCGAATGGTTGGCGCGGCAGGGTGTTGAGCGGTTGCCATGGATGTTTTGGCTCCTAAGACACTGCTGGTTAAGGCTGGTTCCAAATTAAGAGACGAAGGGATTGTTTCTAATTCCTTCAGCATTATTGGCGTCTGGTATCCCTTGCGTCAAGGCACTCAGTTTCCTATGACTTGACAGTAAAAAGCGGACGCCGCCGAGTCGCTCTGGCAAAGAGTCGCTCCGTTCAGCGCATGCGGCCATACGAACGAGATCAGGCCAGGTCGCGAGAGGAGCGAGCCGCCTCTCGAGCACCAGGCCGCTGCGGCCTCAATTCTGGGCCTCAGGAACCACGCAGGCGTCGTGAAACGACATCCCCACTTCATCACATTAGATTGTTTCGTCCAGAGGGCGGCTGTGCGCACGATCACACGCATGCCTGGCCAGGACCAGCAAATGGGAATAAACTGTGCGCCATCTCACTTACAGGGACTTCCCTAACTGTGAACCAGCAATAACGGCAGCAGGGCCGCCAGGGCCCGGCCGCGATGGCTCAGGGTCAGCTTGGTCTCCAGATCGATCTCGGCCATGGTCTTGTCCAGTTCCGGCAGGTAGAAGAGCGGGTCGTAGCCGAACCCGCCGGTGCCCCGCGGCGCTTCCAGAATCATGCCTTCTACGCTGCCATCGGCAGTCTGGTAAAGGGCCCCATCTTTAGCGCAGGCCAGCACGCAATGGTAGCGGGCGGTGCGCAGTGGAGCGGAGATGCCCACCATGCGCTGGATGAGCAGCATGTTGTTCCAGACGTCGGTGTTGTCGTTGGCGTCGGGCGAATCCACCAGGCCGGCGTCGGCGGCGAAACGCGCCGAGCGTACGCCGGGAGCGCCGGAAAGGGCGTCCACCTCCAGGCCCGAATCGTCGGCCAGCACCATCTCGCCGGGCGCGAAGCGGGAGTAGTAGATCGCCTTGAGCGTGGCATTGGCAGTGAAAGTGGCGCCGTCTTCCTCGGGCGGTTCGATCTCTCCGAGGATCGGGAGCGGCTCAATGCTGACCGAAAAGGCCCGCGCGGCTGCACGAAAATCTCTCAGTTTCCCTTGGCTGGTGGTAGCCGCATAGAGGCGCAGACTCATATCGCCAGTCTACCGGAGCATGCGCCCTCTGCAGGCTCAGCCTCCGTTCGCGCGGTACCAGTCGACGGTGCGCCGCAAGCCTTCCCGGAAGTCCACGCGCGGCGTATAGCCCAGCAGTTCCCTGGCCCGACTGATGTCGGCCAGAGAGTCGCGTATGTCGCCGGCTCGCTCAGCCGCGTAAGCCGGTTTGCCACGATATCCCGTCAGTTCACAGAGCAATTGGAAAACCTGATTGAGCGTGATTCGAGAGCCGGTAGCCAGGTTCATCACCTCGCCGGAAGCCTTCTCTGCGGGCGCGGCGGCGGCCAGCAGATTTCCTTTCACCACATTCTCAATAAAGGTAAAGTCGCGGCTCTGCTCTCCGTCGCCGTAGATTGTGGGCTGCTCGCCGGCCAGCATCTTGCGGCAGAAGATGGCCAACACGCCTGAGTAGTGCGAGGTCGGATCCTGGTAAGGGCCGAAGACGTTGAACTAGCGCAGCACCACGGTCTCCAGACCGTAGACCCGCGCGAATGCCTGCATGTAGTGCTCGCCCGCGAGCTTGGCCACAGCGTAGGGACTGATGGGTTTCGGAACCATATCCTCGCGCTTCGGGAGGGTGGGCGTATCTCCGTAGGCGGACGAGGAACCCGCGTACACCACCCGGCGCACACCGGCATCGCGCGCCGCGACCAGCAGGTTCAGCGTGGCGTCGACGCAATTCACGTTCGTACCGATGGGATCGGCGACGGAACGCGGCACCGAGGCCAGCGCAGCCTCGTGAAAGACAATCTCGACACCGGCGCAGGCTTTTTGGCAGGTCTCCGGATCGGCGAGATCGCCCTGGAGAAACTCCATGGCCTCCAGGCCCGCGAGGTTCTCCCGCTTGCCGGTAATCAAGCTATCGACGCCGCGCACGGATTCGCCGCGTGCCAACAGCGCCGCGGCAATCGAGCGGCCAATAAAACCTGCCGCTCCGGTAATCAAATATCGAGCCAAATTGAATTCCTTTTGCCACCGCATTCTTCGGCAGGAGCTCTTCCCGCGGATTCCTTCTCCTCGCTGCCCGCCTGCACCATCTTACAATTCTTGAACGCCTTCCACCCGGCGACCGGCGCGCGCAGAACCCGGTTCCGCTTGCATGGCGGTTGTTGCTCCGAGGCGAGACGTATTTCGCCCCGATCCTGTATCTTTGGGGTGCTATGATGTCGCAGCCATGGACGTTGGCTGAGCCCAGCCACTTCTCTTCTGCGGAACAGATCCTCTTCGCTGTTCTGGCGATTCTTTCCCTGGCACTCTTCTGGCGGCGCTTTAGCCCCATCCTGCGGCGCATCCTGGCGTCGAAGAAGGATGCGGATTTTCACCTTGCTCCCGTTGGCAAGCGCATTCGCGACTTCGTATGGGAGGTTGCGCTCCAGGGCAAGGTGATCCGCCAGCGGCCGCTGCCTGGGCTGGCCCATGCTTTTGTCTTCTGGGCCTTCTGCGCTTTTGCCGTCGTTACTCTGAACCACTGCGCGGCCCTGTACGGAGCTGGTTTTCTGGACCCGCACAGCCCCGTGGGCATAGCCTATTTTTATTTTGCCGCCATCTTTGCCCTTGCCTGCGCCGCCGGCATCTTCGGCCTGTTCATTCGCCGGTTCGTAATTCGTCCCAAATGGCTTGAACCGTTTTCGCCGGAGTCCGGGGTCATTGCGGGTCTGATCTTCCTGCTGATGGTCACGTATCTCGCGGCCTTTTTCGTTCAGCCTGATGGCGTTGCTGGGCGTGCGCTGTGGTGGGTGCATGCTCTTACGCTGCTGGCCTTCCTGCCTATCATCCCCCACACCAAGCACCTGCATCTGGTGCTGAGCCCCTTCACCGTGTTTCTTTCCCGAGGCGGCTTCAGCAAGATTCCTCCGCTGCAGGGCGATGAAGACTTCGGCCTGGTAGCCGGCAAGGATCTGACGCAGCTCGCCAGCTTGCAGGCCTACTCCTGCGTGGAGTGCGGCCGCTGCACCGAGCACTGCCCCGCCAATAATACGGGCAAGCTGCTCAACCCCAAGCAGGTCATCCTCGGTGTTCGCGCCTATCTCAACGAGTACGGCCCGCAATCCGAAGAAGCGCTGTTGGGCAAGCACAATTCGCAGAAGGCTATCTTTGAATGCACCACCTGCGGGGCCTGCGAGTTCCAGTGTCCGGTGGGCATTGAGCACCTGCCCATCGTTATCGGCATGCGCCGCGGCGCGGTCAACACCGGGGAGTGGGAAGACGAGCACGGCGCCAAGCTCTTTCTGGCATTGGAGCGCGGCAGCAACGCACTGGGCATCAGCGCCACGGAGCGCGACAAGTTCATCGCGAAGAACGCACTGCCCTTCTACGACGGCACGCAGGAGTATCTGCTGTGGCTGGGCTGCATGGGCGCCTACGATCCCAAGGGCCGCGAGATCGTTCTGTCTCTGGTTCGCGTCATGCGGTATTTGAACGTGAGCTTCGGCGTGCTGCGCAAGGAGAAGTGCAGCGGCGATCCGGTGCGCCGGCTCGGCAACGATCTCGTCTTCCAGCAACTGGCAGAGGCCAATCTCGAAGCCCTCGCGCAGGCCAACACGAGGAAAATCATCTCTATCTGCCCGCATTGCGTGCGCACCATTCAGGAGGACTGGAAGGAGTTCGGTACGCCTCCCCCGGTAGAGCACCACAGCGAGTTTCTGGCTCGCTATGCCAGCCAACTGCCGTCCGTCCCAAACCAGGAAAAGATCGTCTATCACGATCCCTGTTATCTGGGCCGGTACCGGGACGTCTACGACGAGCCGCGCGCTGTAGTTGCCCACGCCGGCCAACTCGTCGAGGCTGAGCGGCACCGCGAGCGCAGCTTCTGCTGCGGAGCTGGCGGCGGGCTCGTCTTTCTCGGCGAAGAGACCGGCGAGCGCGTCAGCCACGCCCGCGCACGCGAACTCACTGCCACAGGCGCCGATGTGGTCGGCGCTGCCTGCCCCTTCTGCAATACCATGTTCCAGGATGCACTGGCAGCTCAGGGGCCGAACGCCCCCAGGCTGCTCGACATTGCGCAACTAGCCGCGCGCGGTCTGCCGGAAACTGAAGCAGGCTCAGTCAAATGACCGCTCCGCTGCGGCCCACTACCAGCATCTAACGGGCGGGGAGCGCCCACTATCCATGAAGATCATTGTTGCCATCAAGCAGGTGCCGGAGCGCGATGCGCCGATCCGCATTGCCGCATCCGGAAAATGGATCGAGGAGGCGGACCTCCAGTTCGCCATGAACGAGCCCGATGCTTACGCGCTCGAAGAGGCTCTTCAACTGAAGGAAAAACACGGTGGCGAGGTCATCGTCGTCAGCGCCGGCCCGGAGCGCGTGGCCACCACCATTCGCGAGGCGCTGGCCAAGGGCGCTGATCGCGCGCTGCATGTTGTCTGCGACGATCTGGCGGACCGCGACGCCTTGGGAGTAGCCAACCTGCTGGCTGCGGCCATCCGCCCGGAGAACCCCGATCTGGTGCTGACGGGCCTGCAATCGGAAGATGTTGGCCTGGGCCAGACCGGTGTGATTCTCGCCGAACTGCTGGGTCTGCCCCACTCCACGCTCATCCTCCAGGTCGAGAAGACCGACGGCGGCATCAAAGTGAAGCGCGAGCTGGAGGCCGGCTGGTTCCAGACGATCGAGATGCCTACGCCCGCCGTGCTCACCATCCAGTCGGGCGGCAACAAGCTGCGCTATGCAACGCTGATGGGCATCAAGAAGGCCCGGAGCAAGGAACTGCGTACGCTGAACGCTGCGGATCTGGCGGCCTCCGCCAGGGCCGTAGTCACGCTCGAACAGATTTCTCTGCCCAAGAAACAAAAATCCACGCAGATCCTTCCCGGAACCGGCAAGGAAGCTGCGACCGCGCTGGTGGAAAAGCTCAAGTTCGAGGTGCGAGTGCTATGAGTATTCTCGTCGTGATGGAAGAGCGGGACGGCCGCATCGGCCGGGTCAGCTGGGAGGCTTTCACGGCCGCTCAGCTTCTGGGCACGCAGTTGAATCAGCCCGTGGCTGTCGTGATCATGGGCGCGCAGACGGAGCCCCTCGCCGCTGAATTTGCAGGCAAACATGCCGGCCGAGTCATACGTCTCGAACACGCGCTGCTGGCACCCTACACGCCGGACGGGTACTGTCTGGCTCTCGAACAGCTCATTCAAAGTGAGAAGACCTCGCATCTGGTATTTCCGCACACTTACCAGGTACGCGATTTCGTTCCGGCGCTCGCGGCGCGCATGGGCGAGGTGCTCATCGGCGATGTGGTTGCCATCAGCGATGGTCCGGTCTTCACTCGGCAGCTCATGCAGGGCAAATTGAGCGGCGCCTACGAGCACTCCGGGGACGGCCCCTGCTTTGTATCGGTGCAGGCTGGCGCCTTCCGCGCTGAGCCGGTGGCCGCACCCAGCGCGGGCGCGGCCGCCACGATTGAAACATTTAGTCCGCAGATCGACGCAGGCCGCATCCGCACCAAGCCCGGCGAACCCTTCCGCGGCGAGGTCCAAACGGTCGATCTTTCCTCCGCCCAGCTCATTGTCAGTGTCGGCCGCGGTATCCGGGAGGCTGACAATTTGCCGATGGTGCAGGAACTTGCGACGGCTCTCGGAGCGGAACTGGCTGCGTCGCGTCCCATCTGCGACAACGGCTGGTTGCCGATGGAGCGCCAGGTCGGCAGTTCCGGACAGTCGGTGGCGCCGCGTCTCTACCTTGCGGTCGGTATCTCCGGCGCGATTCAGCACCTTGTCGGCATGAAGGCCTCGCAGTGCATCGTCGCCATCAACAAGGACCCCGATGCGCCCATCTTCGAAGTGGCGGATTACGGCATCGTGGGCGATCTCTTCGAGGTAGTGCCCGCGCTCACCGAGGCTGTGAAGGCGGCGAAGCAGTAAGACGGCGGAGAATAGCTAACGAGGCGCTCCACAGCATCGGGCGCCTCTGTTCCGTTGCGGTTCGACGCTTCCGCTCGTTTCATCTCTCAGAGGTGAAGGTGCGGACGCCAGGGCTTCTTGTTGAGATCCCGCGAAACCATCAGTTTCAACGTCCATCGGTCTGAACCGGCAGTAAGTCCGAGGCCTGCGCCGGCTTCGATATCCCAAACCTTGCCGTTGCGGTCAAATGCGCCCCATAGCTCATGAAACTGATCGTGCACCGCAACAATGTTGCTAAAGGACCCAAAGCCGTCGTACTCCTCGGCAGCCACATCCCAGGTGGGATTTAAATTGTAGACAACGCGTCCCGAGGGGTTGAACTCCAGGCCTGCCGGTCCTCCCGTGTAATCCGTATCGACGATCGGATTGTAGATCAGCTCCCATTTGCCCACATAGGCACCGATAATCGGCCGCACCTCCGCCGTGTAGGGCCGCGACTCCCAGTAGTGGTAGTTGAAGCTGAATTCGAAATTCATCCCCCAAAACAGCTTGTGCTGCTGGGCATTGGGCCGCACAAACAGTTCGCGTATCTTGAAACCGTCGATTCTGCCGCCGTTCCCCTTTTGGTCGAGGGTCCTGGCATACGGCGAATAGACCGGCATGTAGAGGCCCTGCTCCATCCATGGCTTGATGCCGTAGGCCCACTCCCAGGTTCCATTGAACGAATGGTTAGCGATGATGGCGCCGGGATAGACGGGCTGCGTCCGCCCTTCGGGCGTGAAGTTGCTGTGCACCATCAGATTGAAGATGCCGGGCGGAGCAATGACTGCGTCGTACACCTGGATTTCGTCTGTCTGGGCAAAGATCGAGGAGGGTGCTGCGACGCAGCAGAGAGCCCCCAACACTATCGCAAATACATTTAGCTTTTGAAAGAATCTAAAAGAGGATTGCCCTTTCGGCATGCGAATGGTCTCCATTGGCCAGAGCTTCTCTATTTCGCTTTCACGGCAGGAACCGCACGAAGTACAGGTATCAGCCTCAAAGGCTTGCTCCTTGTGTGTCTAGATAATCCTGAAAACGGGAAGCCTCTTAACGTCGTGCTCTTAGAATGCCACACTCGCCCGACTCCACGAGGGAGTGTTGACTCGCCGGTGTCGCGCCATTTCTAGCGGCACTTTAGAGTTGGACGGAGCAGCGCGCGGGAAGGTCTCGCAAGTTCAAGGCTTTCCTTGAAGTTCATGAAAACGTCATGGAACTATTTGTTGCCGGTCAGGTCGTGCGTGACGCGGTAATGCCTCGGCACACCGAGAACGGCGATCGGAATCTTCGACCCTGCATGATGCTTTCTGCTGAAAAGTGGCGATACGAGCTTGAGGACCACCGACTTCCAGCCGGTAGTTGCATGCGAGATGCCGGCATCCATCCGGAGAATGCCAGTCAAGTGAACCCGGCCGTCCAGAAAGGAATAGGTGCCGTGCAGAGCCGCGTTGGCCCCGGGCATCTTGAAGACGAGATGCGGGCTTGAAGCAATGCCATTGCGGATGTACGCAGGCCCCTGGAGCGACGAGAGCACGTCGGGATCATGATCGCGCTGCTGATTTGGGCTGCAATGCGGACGATGGTTTTCCATGCGCTGGCTGAAGGTGGAAAGCGTATGCTCCGTTCCCGAATTGGTGATTTTCTCCGCAGGCACATCGAAAGAGCCCGTGACTTGCAAGCGCTTAAAGAAAGATCTGCCGGGCGGGTCCAGGTGGGCCTGGCCATGCAGGGCTACGGGGCCCAGGACCGGCACCTGGTCGTGCAGAAACGGCCGCAGCACGTCTTCGGCACGCCCGCGTGCGGCGAATTCTACCTGCGTCACTTTGCGCGGACCCGCGACCGATCCGTGAGCCACGACGGTGGTGTGGCCGCTGGAGAGCACGAGATGAGAGATGAAAAGGTCGCCATTGATGCCGTTCAAGACACAGTCAATGTCTCCGCGAACCGCCGTTGGCCGGCCATCGCCTACGGCAAAGTTGGACGAGTGCGCAGTCGCCTGCCCGTGGACTGCCTGCAAAGGGCCCTCGAACCGGCCGGTGGCAGCCATCGATCCGTGCAGGTTCCCGATGCTCCTGAGGTCGATGGGATTGAAAGTGAACTCCCCAGATACCGGTGTCGCTCCGAAATCTTTCTGGTCGATGGGACCCAAGGTGCCATCGGCGGTGATATAGCCGTGGGGCAGTGGGTTTTCGAAATTGATCCTGTAGTGCATGGCATGGCCCTTTTGCAGGCCTGCAATCTGGAGCGATCGGATGGGGAGCGCGTAATAGCCGCCACCGGCGCGACGGATATCCAGCACGGATTCGTGCATGCGCAGTATGTCCACCGGCGTGGACGGACCGGTAAAGCTGGTCGTGAGCTGCTGCTGAGGTGTGGGAGACTGCACTCCGCTGCCAGATGGACGGAGTGCCGGTTTTGCCTGGGGATGGGGTTCCGGCTGGTGCGGTCGGCTTCGCGGAGATGCCGAAGACGCTGGGGCCTTGGGCGGAACCACCAGGTGCAGTCCGGTGATGTCGATCAGGCGCACGCGGTGCCGCAGCCGGATCATATCGATCCACGCCCCCTGCACGGCAAAGGTCTCGATAGATCCCAAAGGCTCATTTCCCGCCGGCGTAACACGCCACAGGTGGATGCCGGTGGCCACAAATCCGGGATGAGGCAGATAGGTGCGATAGTAGCCGGCCATCTCGACCTTACAGCCGAGGACACCGTGGAGCAGTTGTGTGATTTTCGAGTGCCGGTAAGGCCAATGAACGGCGGCTAGAGCACCGCCGACCGCCAGCAGGGGCGCGACAACAGCCAGGATGACCAGCCATCGCTTGCGGATGTGGAAGGCGGCGGAAAGTCCCCGGAGTCGATTCCATCGGGATGACGCCGCGCTGCGCACGTCTACAAACGATGCGAAAGCACGCAGGCGGGCTGCCGGGGCAACCCTGCGGGAGGCTGCCGCTTCCCTTTCGCGCCGACGCTGGGCCGCCGGCTAAGCCATCGCCATGGCTTGAACAGTCTCCCGTCGCACTGTCAGCCGCTCGATCAGATCACGACGCACCTCATACCCGCGCCCCGGGGTCTCCGGAATGGTGATTTCTCCCTCTGCGCTGACGGTAACGGCCGGCTCCACGATATCTTCTTCCCAGTAACGCGCGGAGGCCGATACGTCGCCAGGTAAGGAGAAATTCTCCAGCGTGGAGAGGGCGATGTTGTGAGCGCGTCCGATTCCCGATTCGAGCATGCCCCCGCACCAGACCGCTGCTCCGCGCTCCTGGGCCGCGTTGTGCACCGCAATGGCCTCAGAGAAGCCACCTACGCGCCCCAGCTTGATGTTGATGATCCGGCAGGATTCCATCTCGATCGCCGCAAGTGCGTCCCGGCGGTTGCGAATGGACTCATCCAGGCAGATGGCTGTATTCAGGCGCTTTTGCAGGAGCGAATGATAGTAGAAATCGTCGTGCCACAGAGGTTGCTCGATCATGAGCAGATCGAACTGGTCGAAGCTGAGCAAGTGTTCCGTATCCCGCAGGCGGTAAGCCGAGTTTGCGTCGCAGCTCAGCATAATCTCCGGCCAGCGACTGCGCACTCGCTCCAGCACTTCAATATCCCATCCTGGCTTGCACTTGAGCTTGATGCGCTGATAGCCCGCCGCCAACTCGCGCGCGATCACATCGAGCAACGCGGGAATCGAAGACTGAATGCCGATGGAGACTCCACAGGCGATGCGCTCCCGCACGCCTCCCAGCAGGTGGGCCAGCGGAATGCCCTCGCGCTGCGCCTCCAAGTCCCAGATGGCGTTTTCCAGCGTGGCCTTGGCCATGCGATTGCCACGCACCTGCCGGAAGATCCGCGGACAGTCGCCGCCGTGTTGCGGGGACTCCGCTGCCAGCATCGGACCGAGTTCGTGGCGCAACACCTCCCACGCCGTATCCGTCGATTCAGATGAAAAGAACGGATGCTCGCCGGCGGTGCACTCCCCCCAGCCCGTCAGTCCCTCCGACTGCACCTCAGCCAGCAGGATGCGCCGCTCGCGGGTCACGCCAAAGCTAGTTTCAAAAGGGTGAACCAGCGGCATTCGCAGTTCCCGCAGGATAATTGCGTCGATCTTCATCATCTCCCCGTTCTGGTTCGAGTGTCAGTTCGAGAGCCGGCCCAGCTCAAAGACTCCGTTGCCTTCCGCATCCCGTGTGAAACCGATGACCACCCGGCCTTGCGCAAACGCCTGTTCGAATTTTGTGCGGTTCTCTGCCTGCACTGCCTGGGCCTTTGCCGTATCGCTGGCCTTCCATTGCTCAATCGCGCCCGGAACGAGAATGCGCTCTTCGATCCCGCGGGCGACGATCGGACGTCCCTCCAGAAAAGCCTGAACACGGGGGGAATCAAGCTCCCACTCAGCGACGAGCCTGTCGGTGGGAAGCCCACCCTGCAGTCGAGATGAGGATACACCATAAAAATTCGCGCGATAAGCGCGGCAGACGGCGCCCAGCCTGTGGATATTCAGAAACGCGTTCTTGATCTCCAGCGGGTCGAAAGTCCATTCCATGTGGCGAATCCCGCGGGCTAGCGCCTCACGGCGTTGCTCCCGCTTGAGTTGCGCGCCGACACCCCGATTGCGGCGATCCCGGTGCACCGCCAGCATGTGCGAGTGCAGGTAGGGCATGGGCTGCCCCTGCACAATTTTGATTCCCGGCAAAGACATGGCGAAGCCGATCAACTCGGCTGCGGCGGGTGAACCTGCCTGCTGCTCGCTGGCGCTGAAGGCGCCAATCACCTGCCCTCCGATCTTCTGCGCCAACAGAAACGTCTTGCGCGGAATCAGCTCAGTCTGGTCGTAGCCCCAGGTCTCTGTCTCCAGGCGCACGCAAGCATCGAATTCCTCCATTCCAGAGCAGGCGCGAATCTCGATCATGAACGTTCCTTGAGCTGCTGTTTTGCTTCTTTCCACAGGGCTTCCAGCTGTTCGGGCGAAAGTTCTTCCAACGGCAGCGGCGCAACCTTCTCCATGATCCGGAACCGCTCGCGAAAACGTCGGTTACAACCGCGCAGCGCCATCTCCGCGTCCACGCCAAGATGCCGCCCCAAGTTGACCACGGTGAATAAAAGGTCGCCCAACTCTGCCTCGACCGCGGGGTTCTGTGTCGCGTCGCCGCGCTCCGCCTCCGCCTGCAACTCGGCGGTCTCCTCGGCAACCTTCGGCAGCAGATCACGCCACGCCGGCCAGTCGAAGCCCGCTTTACTCGCCTTCGCACCCAACTTAGCGGCCTCCGTCAAAGCCGGCATGGCGCGAAGAACCCCGTCGAGCCGGGAAACCGGAAGATTTTGCACCGCGGACGTCTGCGCTGTAAGTGACGCCTTCTCCGCCGCCTTGATCTCATCCCAGTTGCGCAGCACGGCCGCCGACGAGCCCTGCACCTCGGCATCGACGTCCGCGCGGTTGCCGGCTGCTCGCGCCGCCTCGTCGCCAAAGACATGCGGGTGTCGCCGGATCAGCTTGCGGTTGAGATGCTGGAGCACATCAGAGATCGTGAAGTGCCCCTCGTTGGCCGCCATCTCCGCGTAGAACAGCACCTGCAGCAGCAGGTCACCCAGTTCTTCCGCCAGGTGCGGAAAGTCGCGGCGCTCGATCGCATCGAACACCTCGTAGGCTTCTTCCAGGGTGTATTTGCGAATGGTGTCGAAGGTCTGCTCACGGTCCCAGGGGCATCCGCCAGGGGCGCGCAGCCGCGTCATGATGGCGGCACTTTCGCTGAAGAGCTTCCCCGCCTGATCCGGATCCGTTCCTCGCGCTGGACCAGCTGCGGGCTTCGAGCTGTCTTGCGTCCTGTCCATGTTACTCAGTTTACCCGTGCAAAGAATTGCGCCTTTCGGGTGCATGCCGCTGCACCGAATTCCTGTATCTCAGCCATTAGCCGGGAGAGAGCGCTGAAAGGGCTGCGTCCGCTAAATCCCTGCCGACAAGAGGATATACTCGATTCACTTGATGATCGCCATTCTGGTTACCGCATTCGCAGGGATTCTCGGCCTCGCCTTCGGCAGCTTCCTCAATGTCTGCGCTACGCGCATGCCGGAAGACGAGAGCATCGTCGTCCCGCGCTCCCACTGCCGCACCTGCGGTCGCGCATTGCCGTGGCACGAAAATGTCCCGCTGGCCAGTTGGATCGCCCTGCGGGGCCGCTGCCGCGGCTGCGGAACCTGGATCGGCTGGCGGCTTCCCATGGTGGAATTTGGGGTAGGCTTCACCTGGGCCGTGGCGGCCTGGCAGGCCATGCCGGCCCTGCTGCTGCCGGGATGGTCGGCGACCAGCATCTTCGACGCCATTCTCTTTGCAGTGGAGAAGATGATCCTCTGCTGGCTGTTGATCCTGCTGGCGGTGCTGGACGCAGAGCACTTCTGGCTGCCGGACCGGCTCACCGTGGGCGGCGCGATTCTCGGCCTGCCGTTCTTTTTCCTCAATATTGCCGCACGCTGGATCTGGCCCTTCGACCCGCTGGAGAACTCCAGCGGATGGTACTCCCAGCGTTCGCACATCTACTCGTCCATCCTGCACTGGATGTTCGGTCTGCTGGCGCTTCCTGTCTTCCTGCTGTTTACCCGCTGGGCCTATCGCATGGTGCGGCGTCGCGAAGGCATGGGCCTCGGGGACGCCAAGCTCATGCTGCTCATCGCCGTCTGGCTGGGGCTCGATCACTCTCTGCTGGCCTTTGTGTTGGGGGTGTTTCTGGGCGCCATGGTGGCGATAGTGATGCTGTTCAGGAAGCCCAGGACAGCCGAGAAGGATTCCTGGGCTCTGACCCGTCTGCCGCTGGGAACCTGCCTGGCAGTGGGGGGCATCGTCAGCGCCCTTTGGGGCACGCCGCTGATTCACGCCTATCTGGAAGCCGCAGGGTTCTTCTGAGACGGGGGCCTACTTGGCGTTGGCCAGCTCCGGATCGCGGAGCGCCTTCTTGGCTTGCTTGGCGCGGTGGCTATCCGGGTCGTACTCCATCACCTTGAGATAGTTTTCGCGCGCCGCGGCAAACTGCCCCAGGTGGCGCTGGCACTCCGCCATGCCCCAGTACACCTCGGGGTTCTCGGGGTCCAGCACCAGCGCGGACTGGAAGCGGGACAGGGCGCCGCGCCAATCCTGGATATCCATGTAATAGTTGCCGACGCTGATGTCCTGTTTGGGCGTCTCCTTGGGCATGGAGAAGTCGGCGCTATCGCCCTTTTTCCTGCGCCCCCGCGGCTCCGGCGGAGGGGTGGTGATGTTGGAGATCCCCGACTGGCTGGAGCTGAATCCGTCGGATCCCTGCTCCTGAGCGGGCATCTCCTCTTCGGGACTGCGCACCGGATCGCTATCGACCGCCGGAGCGGCTCCGGCACCCACACCCGCTCCATCCATTGCGGGAATATCCGGCATGTTCCGAGACGGCATGACCGGAACATTGGTCTCGCTTTCCGGGAAGGGATTGCCGCCACTCGGCGCGGATGGCGTCTGCCCGTTCTGCTTGGGCTGGCTGGTCTGCGCCGAGCCCCCATTCTGAGCCCACAGCACGGGGACACCGGCAGCGAGGCACCCGCTCAACAGCAGCACAACTTCGAATCCCGCTCTCCTCCGCATCTTCCCTGCCCCTCCGCGCGGCCCCGGGATGCTACGATGCGGTCCAGAGGGTTGCACCGCATCCTCATCTCCAAGGAAAAGCATCGCACATTTCAATGGGTATTATCATTCGCTCCTCCGCCATCCACGCCGCCGGCTGCTATACCACTTCCGCGATCCGCAAAGGCGCCCGCGTGGCCGAGTACTTCGGCCACAAAATGACCAAGGACCAGGCGGACGAGCGCTACGAGGCCTCGCCGATCACCTACCTGTTTTGACTGGGGGACGGCTCAATGGTCATCGACGGCCCCTCCGCCGCCATGTTCATTAACCATAGCTGCTCGCCCAATTGTGAGACCGAGGAGATTCGCGGCCGCGTCTGGATCAAGGCCATCCGCGATATCGCCGCCGGCGAAGAGATCACCTACGACTACTGCCTCTACGACGGGGCCGACGACGATCACGCCCACTGCAACTGTGGCACTCGGAAATGCCGCGGCACCATGTACTCCAATACGGAGATGCGCAAGCGCAAGCCGGTTGCGAAGAGCCGCCCCAAGAGCCCTTCTGAGCGAGCTTAACCAGACCAACTGTGGGAGCCGAGGCGCTGTTTTCGGGCGTGGGAGACCACGTTCGCAGCCAGCCGCGTGCCGGACCATCTCTCCGTACCACTTCCCCCGCCGCAAGAATTACAATCGCCTCTAGACCGCCTCCATTTTTGGCGATTTACGGGAGCACGCGCACATGGGTTATCAGGTTCTGGCTCGCAAATACCGTCCGCAGCGGTTTGCCGACGTGGCTGGCCAGGACCACGTCACCGGCACACTGATGAATGCCCTTCGCCAGGACCGCACGGCGCACGGCTACATCTTTTCGGGGCATCGTGGTATCGGCAAGACGACTATTGCACGCATCCTGGCGCAGGCGCTCAACTGCCGCAAAGAAGTCGGCTCAGCCGAGCGCCCCGATCCAGAGCCCTGCGGCGTCTGCGACTCCTGCGTGGAGATTCGCCAAGGCAATGCCGTGGATGTCATCGAGATCGACGCCGCGACCAATCGCGGCATCGATGAGATTCGCGAACTGCGCGATGCGGCCCGCTACTCGCCCGCCCGCGATCGCTACAAGATCTACATCCTGGACGAGGCCCACCAGATCACGGACGCGGCGTTCAATGCCCTGCTCAAGACCCTTGAGGAGCCGCCTGCGCACGTCATCTTCATGATGGCGACCACCGAGCCCGAAAACATTCCGCAGACCATCCGCTCGCGCTGCCAGCATTTCAGCTTTCATGCGGTTAAATTCGACGACATTCTCAATCAACTCCGCATGATCGCCCAAGCCGAGCAGGTCACCGCCGAAGACGCGGCCCTGGCGTTGCTGGCCGAAGCCGGCGACGGTTCGATGCGTGACGCGCTCTCCATCATGGACCAGGCCATCGCCTCCGCGCCCGTCGAAGATGGCCGGCCGGTGCTCTCTGCCGCGCAGATTCGCGACCTGATGGGCTCGGTGCCCAACGCGGTGTTCGAGCGTTTGCTGGAAGCGGTGGCCCAGGGCCAGAGCGCCGAATTGATGGAGCAGCTCAACACTCTTCTGAACGCCGGCCACAGCCCTTCGTCGCTGGCCCGGCAGATGGTCCGATACCTGCGCAACACGCTGATGGCCAAGCTCGCCGGCGAACATACGGAACTGCTCCAAATCTCCGCGGATGAGCGGGCTCGGGCCGCCCGGACCGCCATGCTCTTCAGCGAAGAGGAGATCACGCGCAACCTCCAGATCGTGCTGCGCACATTCGACGACCTGAACTATCGCCAGGAACAGCGGTTCCATCTCGAATTAGGCATTCTCAAGCTCATCCACGCCCAGCGCCTGCTGCCGATCGAGGAACTGCTCAGCGGCGTCGCAACTGGGGTTGCCGGACGGAACTCCTCTGCACCCGCACCAGTGCCCGCCCGCTCGCCAGCGCCCTCGCCGCGTCAGGCGGCGGCGCAACCTTCCCGGCCAGCACCACCTGCGCCTTCCAATTCGCCCTTCGGCCCATCCGGCGGCTGGGGCCCCGGTTCTTCGAGCAAGATGAGCGCCCAGCCCGTACCGGTTGCCATAGTGGAGCAGCCGGCGCCGGCGGCAGTTGCGGATGGTCCGGTGCCGATCGCAGTTGCCGCGCAAGCAGTTGCCGCGCAATCTGCTCCGGCACAAATCATGGAGCGGCCGGCGTCCATTACGGCTGTTGCGCCTGTACCGGTTGCTGCGGCGCCTTCGATCCCAGTGCCTGCTCCGCAACCCCCTGGGCCTTTCCCGGCGGTCTCCGCTCCAACCCCAGGTCTTGCCGAAACTGCGCCGCTCACCGAAGGAGCGCTGGCCAAGGCGCCGGAACCTGCGCCCGCCACGTCCACTGAGGTCGGCGCACTGCAGACCGCCATCACCACCGCTCTCGGCGAAGGCGGCCATGCCTCCGCAGCCGAACTGCTCTCCGGAGCCGCCTGGATCATGGACGGCGCCAGCATCCGCATTGAGGTCCCCGGCATGGGCAAGAAGATGCTGGCCCTCACCGTCAACGCCGCAGCCGAAAAGATCATCCGCCAGGAACTGCAGCGGCTCAATGCGCCCACGCGTTTTATGGTCGTGCCGGGCACCGGGACGGCAGCCGTCAGCACCAGCTCCGCCAAGCCCCTCGCGGGCAGCATTCAGGAGGCGGCTCTGGCCAATCCCCTGGTGAACCGCGCCCGAGAGATCTTCAACGCCGAAGTGCGAAGCGTGGTTGACCTGAGGCAGAAATAGCTACAGGATTCGTCGCCCAAGTGGCGAGGAGAAATAGAGATGTTCAACCCCGGCAAAATCTCCGAGATGCTCTCCAAAGCCAACCAGATGCAGGAGGAGGTCCAGCGCAAACTGGGCGAAGCTGTGGTCGAAGCCACGAGCGGCGGAGGCGCCGTCACTGCGCGGCTGAATGGCAGGAAGGAACTACTGAAGCTCCGCATCGACCCTTCCGCGGTGCTCAGTCTCAGCGGCAATCAGGCCGACGTGGAGATGCTCGAGGACCTGATCGTCGCGGCGGTGAACGAGGCCGGGCGCAAGGCCGATGAGGTCATCAAGTCCAGCATGCAGGGCCTGCTGGGCGGCCTCAAGATTCCCGGCCTCAACGACTGACACCAACGCCGGAGTTCCACGGAGGCTTACTTTGCCACGTTTTGCCGAGCCCATGGCCAGGCTCATCGAAGAGCTGAAGAAACTTCCCGGAGTGGGCGGCAAGACCGCGCAGCGCTATGCCTTTCATCTCCTGCGCTCCAGCGACGAAGACGCTGCCGCGCTGGCCGACGCCGTACGCAGTCTCAAGGCCAGCCTGCGTCTGTGCTCCCTCTGCAACAACGTTACCGATGTCGATCCCTGCGCCTACTGTGCCAGCCCGACCCGAAATCATCGCCAGGTCTGCGTGGTTGAGGAGCCGACCAATATCGACACCATCGAGCGCACCCGCGCCTACCAGGGCGTTTATCACGTTCTCCATGGCACCCTGTCGCCGCTGCACGGCGTGGGCCCCGATCAGCTCCGCACGCGCTCGCTGGCCGCCCGCATCGAGCAGGGCGAAGTGGACGAGGTGATCCTAGCCACCAGCCCCACTCTGGAGGGCGAGGCCACCGCCAACTGGCTGGCAACTGCGTTGCGCAAGCCTTCGGTGAAGATTACACGGATCGCAACAGGCGTCCCCGCCGGCAGCGACATCGAGTACGCCGACGAAGTCACAATGTCCCGCGCCCTCGAAGGCCGCCGCGACCTCTAAGCACCCGCTTCGACCTTCTTCTTTTTTGATAGCTCCGCCGCTGGCCAAGGCCTTATAATCGACCTGTCCGACAGGTTTCCAAAAGGCCCGGAAACTCTGGCCACCGCTGTGCATTACAGTATCTTTGATCATGAATCCAATCTCTGTTCCTTCTCACTCCTGCCGCTGGGATTCATTGAGCCTTGGCGAAGTCATGCTGCGTCTCGATCCCGCCGAAAGCCGCATCCACACCACCCGCCATTTCCAGGTATGGGAAGGCGGCGGTGAATACAACGTGGCGCGCGGCTTGCGCCGGTGCTTCGGTCTTCGCACCGGAATTGTTACGGCTCTCGCAGACAACCCGGTGGGCCGGCTCGTAGAAGATTTCATTCTTCAGGGCGGAGTCGACACTTCCCTGCTCCGGTGGGTGCCCTACGATGGCGTGGGCCGCACCGTCCGCAATGGCCTCAACTTCACCGAGCGCGGCTATGGAGTGCGCGGGGCGGTGGGCTGCTCCGATCGCGGCAATACCGCCATCAGCCAGGTGAAGGCCGGTGACTTTGACTGGAGCAGTATCTTTGGCGAGCAGAACGGCACCCGGTGGTTCCACACCGGCGGCATCTTCGCGGCGCTCTCCGCCTCTACGGCCGAAGTCGCGGCCGAGGCGATGGATGCTGCGCGACGGCATGGCACGCCTGTTTCTTATGACCTGAATTATCGCGACTCGCTCTGGAAGTCGATCGGCGGCAAAGCCAAAGCGCAGGAAGTCAATCGCGAACTGGTGCGCAGGGTTGATCTGCTGCTCGGCAACGAAGAAGATTTCTCTGCCATGCTCGGTGTCAAGATCAAAGGGGTCAGCGACGAGTTCACCGAGCTGCCCATCGATAGTTACGCGGAGATGCTGCGCGAACTGGCCGCTGCCTACCCCAACCTCAAGCTCGTGGCGAGCACGCTGCGCACCGCGCATACCGCCAGCCGCAACGCCTGGGGAGCGATCGCGCTCTACGAGGACAAAATCGTGCACGTAGCCCAGCGCGATATCGATATTCTGGATCGCGTAGGCGGCGGCGACAGCTTTGCCTCCGGGCTCATCTATGGCTTGCTCGCTGGCAAGGGCATCGATTACGCCGTTCGCTGCGGCGTCGCGCATGGCGCCCTGGCCATGACCACGCCGGGCGATACCAGCATGGCCACACTGGCCGAGGTGGAACGCGCCATCAAGGGCGGTACCGCTCGTATCGCGCGGTAAAGGTTCGCTTCGAGAGACGAAGCCAGTAGCTTGCGGCCAGGAACTACCGGATACAACCTACTGGCTGCACGCCTTACGGGATCGGGTCAGCATTCGTGCCAAGGAGAAAGAGATGTCCGAAACCACCCAGCAGATCATCGAGCGCGTCGGTCTCATTCCGGTGCTGCGCGCCAAGAGCGTGGCCCAGGGCCGCGCCGTTGTGGATGCCATGATTGCCGGCGGCGTCACTGTTGTCGAAGTCACCATGACCGTTCCCGGCGCCGTCGACCTGCTCAAAGAGCTCCAGAAGGAATATGGTTCCAAGCTTCTGCTCGGCTCCGGCACCGTGACCACCGCCGACCAGTGCCAGGCCACCATCGATGCCGGCGCGGAGTTCGTCGTGAGTCCGAGTTTGCACGCCGAGGTCATCGAGACCACCAAGAAGAACGGCAAGGTGTCGTGTCCCGGCGCGCTCACACCCACCGAGGCGATCACGGCCTGGAATGCGGGCGCGGATTACGTGAAGATCTTCCCTTGTTCCGCGGTCGGCGGCGCCAGCTATCTCAAGTCGCTGCTCGCGCCCTTTCCTCACCTCAAGCTGATTCCCACGGGCGGCGTCACCCTGCAAACCGCAGAGAGTTTTTTCAAGGCCGGCGCGCGCGCCGTGGGCGTGGGTTCCGATCTGGTCAATCTTGCGGCCGTGGATGCCGGCAAGCCAGAGACCATTACCGAATCGGCACGCGCATACCTTAAAATCGTTGCAGATGCGCGGCAGAAGTAAATCCACCCGCAAAGGTCAATAATGACCGATTCAGTTGCTCAGCCGACGGCCACAACGCAAACTTTCCGCCTCGACGGCCGTACCGCGCTGGTCACCGGCGGCGCCAGCGGCATCGGCGAGGCCACCGTCAAAGAACTGGTCAGCGCCGGCGCCTTCGTCTGGATCGCGGATCTTAATCTCTCCGCGGCCGAAGCTCTCGCCCAATCCATTGGCTCTTCCCTGGCCCTTGCCCTAGACGTTACCAGCCCGGAATCTGTGGCCGTGGCAGCCGGCCGGGTGGATCGCCTCGATATCCTTGTCAATAACGCCGGCATCGGCCACGTCGGATCGGTGGAAGAGACTGAGCCGGAAGACTTCGACCGGCTCATGAACGTCAATGTAGGGGGCGTCTATCTGGTCACGCGAGCCTTTCTGCCCCTGCTGCTGGCCGCTGGCGAAGCTCGTGGCGCCGCCGGCACGATCATCAACATCGCTTCTGTTGCCGGTTTGGTCGGGATCAAGAAGCGATTCGCCTACTGTGCGACCAAGGGCGCCGTTATCGCCATGACTCGCCAGCTCGCTGTGGAGTATCCCAAGGCGCTGCGCGTCAATGCAGTCTGTCCTGGCACAGTGGATACGCCATTCGTCGAGGGCTATCTGGAGAAGTTTCACAAAGAAAACAAAGCAGAGGTACGCGCCGAGTTGAATGCCCGTCAGCCTGTCGGCCGTCTCGGACGGCCTGACGAGATTGCGGCCATGGTGCGTTACCTCGCCAGCGATCAAGCGGCTTTCGTCAGCGGCGCCCTGTTTCCCATCGACGGCGGCTGGACGGCTGCCTAATCCAGCACGCATTCACATCGGAAGGGAGTTCTGTTGATGAAGCTCGTATCTTTTTCGGCCGCCGATGGCAAGCTCCGCCCCGGCGCACTCCTCGATCAGGAAAACCTGATCGTTGATCTCTCGGACGAATTCCCGGACACATTGGCGGTGATCGCCGCCGGCATCACCAAGGTGGAAAACATCAGCGATCATCCCGGGTACAAGCTCAGCGGCGTCAAGCTGCACGCGCCTCTTGCCAATCCCCCGCGGGTCTTCGCCATCGGTCTCAACTATCGCGATCACGCCAAAGAATCGAACATGGCGCTTCCCAAGCTTCCGGTGGTCTTCTTCAAGCTGACGCCTTCGATCATCGGGCCCGGCGAGACCGTGATCCTGCCCAAAAACTCCACCCAGCCTGATTACGAGGCCGAGTTCGCCTTTGTGATCGGCAAGGGCGGCTACCGCATCGGCGCCGCTGACTGGAAGCAGCACGTGTACGGCTACACCATAGTGAACGATGTCAGCGCCCGCGATGTTCAACTCGCCAGCTCGCAATGGACTCTCGGCAAGAGCTTTCCTACGTTCTGCCCCATGGGGCCGGCTATTGTCACTGCAGACGACATTCCCAACCCCCACGAGCTCAATATCAGCCTGAGCATCGACGGCGAACTCCTGCAGAATTCGAATACGCGCGAACTTATCTTTCCTATCCCTGAGCTGATCGAGTACATCTCGTCAATCACTCCGCTGTTGCCGGGCGATGTGGTTTCCACCGGTACCCCTGCCGGCGTCGGCCTCGGCCGCAGCCCGCAGCGCTGGATCAAATCCGGCGAAACCATGACCGTCACTATTGAAGGCCTGGGCTCCCTGGTTAATCCGACGGCCGCCGAGTAACGCCGCATCCTCCCGGCCCGCGACTGCAAGCTTCTCGCGTCGTGCCGGGAGGATCTCTCTGCCCCATCTGCGA
>DAIDLI010000147.1 GCA_027449545.1 Acidobacteriaceae bacterium
ACCGGGAGCTGCGTCTTCCCATAAGGATATCTTCAAGCGAAGCGAGACGGGCAGCCGAAAGCCGAGAGCTGCGCGCTGGCCTGAACCGTGCAAGGAGCCCGAGATGAACATTCTTTTGGTGACTGGAATCGAAGGAGCAAAGAACTGTGCCGCAGTCCTGGCGGCGGAGCTGGGCGTCGAGGTCGAAGTTGCGGCGGGACGCAAAGAGGCCCTGGCGGCGCTGCGCCGCTCTGAGTTTCAGGGCGTCGTCGTGGATGAGAGCGTGGACCTCTGCGATCCGGCGGCGGCGGAGGCCATCTGGCAGCATTCCGGCCTGGCGATCCCGCTGCAGATCAACTTCGCGCTCTCCGGGGCGGCCCGTCTGATCCGCGAGGTGCGCTCCGCGCTGCACCGCCGCGAGCGGGAGCAGATGCTGGCCCGCCGTGCCGCGGCCGCGGCCATCGAGACGGAGCTCAAGTCCACCGTGGCCGGGCTGCTGCTCCACTCCGAGCTGGCTCTGAACGGCAGCGAGGTGCCCCGTCCTGTGGCCGACCGGCTGCGGGTGGTGCTGGAGCTTGCCGGGAGCCTGCGCCAGCAGTTGAATGCCGCGCGGGAAGCCCAGAGCCGGAGCGCGGCTTGAGGAGCTAAGTTGTAGAACAGCAAATTCTTGCGTCGCACGCGCACGCCGGGGCCAACCAGCTCCGGCGCTTTTTTTTCGCGGTGACGTTCCACGATCCTGAACGCCGCTGGCGCCCAAACGCGGTCCCTTTTACTCTGGAAGAGATGAAGAACACCGCGGTACTTCTGCTGAGCTGCCCGGACCGCAAAGGTCTGGTGGCCCGCGTCGCCGGGCTGCTCTACGAGCACGGCGCCAACATCCTGCACGCCGACCAGCACCAGGACCACGACCAGGGCCTCTTCTTCATGCGCGTCGAATGGAGCCTTGCAGGCGGCGGACCTTTGGAGGAGAGCGGTGGCAAGGCGGGCGGCGCGCCCCGAGGCAAGGCTTTCGATCTCAAAGTTTTCCAGGCCGCCTTCGCGCCCCTGGCCGCCGAGCTGGGCATGCGCTGGCAGCTCACCTCGAGCGCAGCGCGGCCGCGGGTGGCGCTCTTCTGCTAGCATTACCTGCACTGCGTGGCCGACCTGCTCTACCGCTGGCGCGCCGGCGAACTGGATTGCGAGATTCCGCTGATCCTCTCCAACCACCGCGACGTTGGCTCGCTGGCAACCTTCTACGGCATTCCGGTGATGTATACGCCGACGACGACGGCCACCCGCGCGCAGACCGAGGCGCGGCAGCTCGAACTGCTGGCTCAGCATCGCATCGATCTCATCGTGCTGGCCCGCTACATGCAGATCCTGTCGCCGGAGTTCGTCGGCCGCTTCCCCTCGGCGATCATCAATGTGCACCACTCGTTCCTGCCCGCCTTCACCGGGGCGCGGCCCTATCACGCCGCGCACGCACGCGGGGTCAAGCTGATCGGCGCCACCAGCCATTACGTGACCGAGGCGCTCGATGACGGTCCCATCATCGAGCAGGACGTGGCGCGCATCTCGCACCGCGACCAGGTCGAGGATCTGGTCGCCCGCGGCCGCGACCTGGAACGCATGGTGCTGTCGCGCGCGGTGCGCTGGCAGCTCGACCGCCGCATCCTGTGCTACGGCAACAAGACGGTGGTGTTCGACTAGCGCCGGGGTCCGCGCTTGCAGGGCCGGCGTTTCCGGATCGCGCTCGGCAGTGTCAGGCATGTCCCCGGTTCAAAATGTCAGCTATGTGCCCGGTCCGCACCGGTTTCCCGCAAACACCCCCTCCCCTACGTCTGCAAACAAGTGAGCCAGATTCAAGGGGTTGCAGCGGTGTATGCAGTGCAACCGTATGCATTCAGGGAACTTATTCGCAAGCGACTTGTTTTCAAGAACCTGCGTATGGCTGCGGGGACTCGTCCCCCGATTTTGGGGATGGAGAAGGAGCATGGGGCGGAGTGGAAGCCAGCAACCGAGGCGGGCTCTCTGGAGCCCCGGAACGGCCTCCTGAGATGAGTATTCACAAAACGAGGAAATTTCTCGCAATCCGGCGGGTGATTGATTTGCGACAGGAGGGATGAGACGCCGCGCTCACCCTGGAGTCCCTGCCGTCCGGGCGATTAAACTTCCAGACGTACCCGAGACTTCAGAGAAGGTTTGGGATCGAATGCGCGCTACTGGATCGCTCGTCGCCTTCCTTGCAGTTGCCCTGGGCATCTGCGCGGCACAACCTCCAAAATCCCGGCCTGCGACACGCCCAGTGCCGGAGGTGACCATCGCACCGCCTTCGAGCCCGGCGGTGCAGGCGCAGGTGATCAACCCGAAACTTGAGCCCGCATTGACGCAGCAAGAGAAGCTGCGCCTGATCCGCAGCCGCATCAAGTACGTCTTTGTGCTCTTCCAGGAAAACCGGTCCTTTGACTTCTACTTTGGAAGCTACCCGGGAGCGGACGGCCTCTACGCCGGGCCGGAGGGCCCCAAGTCTCGTTCGCAGGTGGCCGGCTTCACCGAGCAGATCGTGAACACCGACGGAACGATAGGGACCGTGACCCCGTTCCGCATTCCGGCGACGATCGTGGATGCCAAGGGAAAGACGGTGCCGCTCTATCCCGCCGATATCGCCTCGGTGAATCATTCGCACGTGGGCATCGCGCGCAAGATGGATCTGAACGCGCAGGGCGTGGCGCGCAATGACGAGTATGCGCTGACTGAAGAGGGCGAGACGCTGGTCAACGGCAAACCCTCCAAGGCCCCCACCCTGGAACGCAAGCAGTTCGGCGAGCTGGTCATGGCCCACGTAGACTGCGACACCGCGCCGTTCCTCTGGCGCTACGCGGACCGCTTCACACTCTTCGATCACTTCATGGACACGATCATCGGGCCCTCGACGCCGAACGCCATCGCCATGATCTCCGGCCAAGGCGGCGAAACCCAGTGGCTGCTGCATCCCGATCAGCGGGCCAGCGGCGGCCAGGGCCCCGGCGCGACCGTGCCTATGGTCTCCGACGCGCAACCCTACTGGGGATCGCCTCTGGACATACCGAATCGCACCCATGAGCCGCCGCCGGCGCACCCTTTCGGAGGCGTCTCCAAGAATCTCACTTTTGCCACGCTGCCGCTCTCGTTCATGGGCGCCTCGATCCGCAAGACAACCGCAGCGGACTACGATCCCAAGTTCGACCTGCCCGACGTGCAACAGGATATCGACAAGATCGCCGGCCACGGCGTGCGCGCGGTGAACTGGGCCTGGTATCAGCAGGGCTACGATCACGAGATCAACGACCCGGCGGGCACGGCTTCGCACGCAGGGTATATCGCGCATCACAACGCGACCCAGTACTTCGGCTATATTGCCAACAACCCGGTGGAGGCGAAGCACCTGCACGGGCTGAGCGATTTCTTCAACGACCTCCGGGCGAAGCGCCTGCCTGCCTCCGGCGTGTTCTACGTGCGCGGCGGCTACGGCAACATCCAGGACTGGAAGCCACAGGATCCCAACCCCAAGCTGGCCGGCGTATTCAACGGCAACGACGATCATCCCGGCTACTCCGATTCGCAGATCAGCGAGGGGCTGCTGGCCGAGGAGATCAACGCCATCGCCGCCAGCCCCTACTGGAGCCAGAGCGCCATCATCATCACCTATGACGAATCGGATGGCCTCTACGACCATGTGCGCCCGCGGGTGCGTTCCTACGATCCGGCTGGGATTCCGCTGGAGCAGGGACCGCGTATTCCCGCCATCCTGATCTCGCCCTTCGCCGTTGCGCATGGCGTTTCGCGCGTGCCCAGCGAACACAGCTCCATCATCAAGTTTGTGGATGAGCTCTTCGGCTTGGTGCCGCTGGCCGATCTTCCCGACGAGGCGCGGGCGCGGCAGATCGGTCTGGAGAAATATCACCAGGCCCACCTGGGTCCGGCGGACGACAAGGTGGCCGGAGTCGGCGATATGACCTCCGCCTTCGACACGCTGCGCCTGGAGGGCAAGCGGCCGCCGCTGAGCGCAGCCTATGCGGAGATTCCGCAAGCCGAAGTCGATCACTTTCCGCATGACAACGGCAACGGCTGCAAGGTGCTGCACATCACTCCCACCGACTGGCGCCTGCACAATCCGCTTCCGCCCGATTTCAATCCGCGGCCCGACACGACACCCGGCATTCCGGCTTCGGGCAACTGGACGCCGTAGTGCGAGTTCGATTCACGTACACGGTTCTGGCGCTGGCGATCGGCTGCGCATGCACAAGCGCACGCGCGGCCAGCCCGCAGAGCACGCTTGCGCACGTGCGCGCGGCAGCAGTGCTGCGCTGCGGCATCGACGTGGAGGAAGCCGAGTACACCACCGCCGACGACCATGGCAACCGCCAGGCCTTCGACGCCGATCTGTGCCGGGCTGTGGCCGCAGCAGTACTGGGAAAGCATGCGCGTGTCGCCGTCCGGCAGTATCCCGACGATCGGGCCAGCATGCAGGCATTGACCAGGGGCGACGTGGATATGGTCGCCACACTGACGGACGACTTTTCGCATAGCGCCGGCACGCACCTCCAGTTCACGCGGCCGGTGCTGTGGGATGGGGTTGGATTTCTGGTGCCGGCGGCGAGCCCGGTGACGCGCGCGCCTCAGTTGAGCGGCCGGAAGATCTGCTTCCTCTCCGAGACTCAGGTAGAAGAAAGCGTGCGCGCCTGGTTCGCGCGCGAGCATCTGAACTTCGTTCCCTTTCCGTTTCAGGAGGAGGGGGAGATGGAAGCCGCATTTGTCACCGGCAACTGTGGCGCGCTGGCCGGCGACCGCACACGGCTGGCCCAAACCCGCGCCGCCATGGCCAGGCATCAGGAGAAGGCGCGCCTGCTCCCCGGAACGATCTCGAAGGATCCGCTGGCCGCGGCAACCCGGGATGACGATCCGCAGTGGGCGACGTTGGTGAACTGGGTGATGGAAGCGCTGGTGCAGGCCGAGGAGAGCGGCGTAACCCGGGCCAATGTGGAGCGGATGCGCATGGTGGCTGCAACTCCTGCGGGAGCTGACCCCACGCTCCGGTTTCTGCTCGGCGGCTCGCACCAGGTCGGCGCGGCCCTGGGACTCGACAACGATTGGGTGGTCCACGTGCTTGAAGCGACCGGCAATTACGGCGAGATCTACGCACGCGATTTAGGCATGGAGTCGGTCATGAAACTGCCGCGTGGCGACAACAAACTGCACGAGGACGGCGGCCTGATGATTGCGCTGCCAATGAAATAAATTCCCCACGAATCCTCTGTTCCCTGTTCCCTGTTCTCAATGCTGTTCGACAGCAACAGGCACCGTCGCACTGGCGCCCGCTGCGGCCAGTCCGTAGAGGCGCGTGGCAACACCGGGCAATGAAGCGGGCGTGAAGAGGACCGTGCCGTCGATGGCGGAGCGTGCGGTGCCGGTCTCAGTGGCCAGCAGCGCCCCCAGGGTGCAAGTTGTGTGCGCGGCGCAGGGCGGCGTCCATTCGTAGAGAGCCTGATAAAAGTTCACGGAGCCGCCGGCCATGGGATTGCCGCTGCTGTCGAGGAGACGCAGCACAATTTGGGTGGGCGTACCGGAGCCGGCGACGGTCTGCGCGGTTCCTGAGACCGGCATCAGCCTGGCGTACTCGGTGCGCGCGCCCAACGCGGAGAAGCGGACGCACTGGCTGCCGCCGTTCAGGCAGGCCTGAATGGATGCCGTTTGGCCTTCGCTGAGCGGACCCACCGTCAGTGTGAGCGTGGCGACTCCGTTGGCGTCGGTGGTGGCGGTGGCGTCGCCCTGAACCGCAATGCCGCTGCCGGACTGAAAGATGACCGCCTGGCCGGGCGCGGGCACACCGTTGTTGAGCGCCAGCGCCTGCACCGGCCACTGCACCGTGACGCCTGCGGCGATGGAAAGCGAAGGCGTGAGCGCGGCCAGCACCGGCGGAGTTCCGCCGGCAAAGTGCGCCTGCACGCTGGAACCGTTGGTAAGGCTGGCGGTGACGACCGAGGCGGTGGCGTCCACGGCGGTGACGGCGATCGTCGCTCTGCCGTCCCCGCTGGCAGCGACGGAGCAGACGGCGGCTCCGCAGCCCAGCGTGGCCGTGCCGCTCGCTACCTTGTAGGTGACGGTGACACCGCCGGCGGGCGCGAGATGGAGATCGCGGGCAGACACAGTGAACGGCAGCGGCACGCCGATCGGAA
>DAIDLI010000148.1 GCA_027449545.1 Acidobacteriaceae bacterium
CAGAAGCATCAGGACCGGCTGGTGTTCGGAACCGATTTCTTCTATTCGCCGGGCGAGCTGCGCTCCAGCTTCCGAACCCTGGAAACCTCGGATGATCACTTTTATTACGAGGATTACATCGACTACTTCTGGCCCATGTACGGGCTGGACTTGCCCGACGCGGTGCTGAAGAAGGTGTATCGCGACAACGCGCTCCAGATCCTCCAGCGGGCGCGCGCCAGCGCAGGCTAGCGGCCTCGCTCCTAAACCCTAAGACGAATGAGAGCAGCTTTGCCGAGAATCGGCGCAGGCGAAAGCCTGCATCGGCTCAGAGCCAGCGCCGGAGCTGCATGAACAGAAAATTAAAAAGGATTGGTGGAGCTGAGCGGGATCGAACCGCTGACCTCCTCGTTGCGAACGAGGCGCTCTCCCAGCTGAGCTACAGCCCCATGGGTGACTCTCTTATCTTATATCAGCGGCGGGATTTCCGGAAAGCGCGCGTGTTCCACAGCCGCGCCATCTTCGCTGCCGCATAGCAGGCCTTTGTCCCGCGCATGCTCGCACGCAACGCCGGCGAACCAGACCGTATACTCGGGATACGCATCGGCACTTTTGCATGCATGGGCCAGCAAGCTCGCGAGCGGTCGTGCCCGCCCGCTGAATTCCCCAGGAGGAAACACATTGAAACCTCTCAGCCGTAGATCCTTCGTGGGCCACGCCGCCGCCGGAGTGGCCGCCTTGGCCGCCCCTGCTCTCGCCGCCGGTGAAGGCAGCCTGCTGTTCAAGCCGGGCGACTGGCACATGGCCTCTTTCCAGCACCTTCTTCATCAGGATTACGAGGCCAAACAGATCTTCGACGCTACCGCCATCGACGGCGGCAACGCGCTCGGGCACATGGTGAATGCCCTCAACGGCCTCCAATTCGGCTTCGGCATTCCCGCGTCGAGCATCAAGTTGGTGGGCGCATTCCGCGGCCAGGCTTCCATGCTCAACTTCGACGATTATCTCTGGGAGAAGTACCGCATCGGCGAACGAGCGAAGGTCAACGATCCCAAGACCGGCAAGCCCGCCACCCGCAATCTCTATGCCGCGAGCGACGCCGGCAATCCCCCGAAGTACGCCTCCAGCGACCCGGAAAACGAGGCGTCCGCGTTTCATGACAGCAGCATGCAGACGCTGCGGGCGCGCGGTGTGCAGTTTCTGGCCTGCCACATCGCCATGTATTACATCGCCAAAGACACCGTGAAAAAGCAGAAGCTCCAGCAGTCGCCGGAAGAGGTCTTGCAGGAGTTCACCGCGCACCTGCTGCCCGGCGTGCTGATCGTGCCCTCCATGGTATCGGCCATCCCCATGCTCCAGAGCAAGGGCAACTTCACCTATCTGCGCGTGTAGAAGAAGAGTCTCCGCGCTCTCGCACAACAGCAACGGGAGAGCCGAAGCTCTCCCGTTGCGTACCACCTTGATTGCGGTCCTGCCAAAACTACTTCTTCGGCGGCGCGATGGTGTCCTTGGCGGACTTGGCCACGCGGAACTTCACCACGGTCTTGGCCTTGATCTTGATGGCCTGGCCGGTCTGCGGGTTGCGGCCCATGCGCGCCTTGCGCTCCGCCTTCACCAGGCGGCCGATGCCGGGGATCACGAACACGCCGTTCTTCTTGGTCTCCTTGATCGCCGTCTCGGCGAGCAGATCCAGGAAGGCCGCAGCCTGCTTGTTGGTCAGTTCCAGCTTCTCCGCCATCTGGCGGGTCAGTGCCGTCTTCGTCATACCTGCTGCCATGTGATGTTCTCCTTCTGCGCGAGCTTCAAGAGCTCGGGGGTTGAGGGCTTCCGCACTGGACTCCCGCACAGCGCCGGAGCCCGATCCATTTCCCGCAGGCATCTCTTCTTACCGCCTGCGATCTCATCCCCGTCTGCATGCGCATCCAGGAACGGGCGAATCGCCTGTATTCATGCGGATTTCGAAGTACCCTGCGATGCTTACAATGCGGCTTCGAGAGGGGGGAAGTCAAGCGAAAAAGCCCGATTTTCCACAGTTTTCTTGGGTTTTTCTGCTGATTTCGCCCATTTTCTTCGGTTTTTAGCGGTTTCGGCCTGCTGAGGATCTGTAAAACCGTCAATTCGCACGGATTTTTCCGCTCACAGAAAGCTCCCGGAACCAAGGATCTGGCGGCCTAGCGCAGCCCGAAGAGCACCTTCTTTTTCGGTGCCTGGGCAGCAGCGATCGGCGTGTTCAGCGCCTCCACCACCGGCGTCGCGATGCGGAAGTGACGAATAATCGTCGCGGCGAAGTTCGGCTTCAGGGCTTCGGCCGCGGGCAACGTAGCAGCCAGCCCCCATTGCCGGCAGCGGATCAGGTCCATGCCGGGATGCTCGGCAGGAAAGCCCTTCGGCGGCCGCGTCAACGCATTTCCCTCGAACTCCTCAAAGGTGCTGCGCACCTTCCGGTTCTGGAGAAGCGTGGTGAGCTCCTGATGATGATCGAGCAGCCAATGACGAATCTGCGCGAGCTGTTCCTTCTCTGGCATGTAGGCGCCAGCGGCGATCACCACCTCTGTCCCGCTCACGTGGAAGTAGTAGCCCGCGCCGGAGGTCTTCTCCAGCCCCTCATGCGACCACCACGCGGCCACATGCGTCTTGTAGGGCCGCTTGTCGTTGGAGAAGCGCGTGTCGCGGTAGATGCGAAACAGGCACTTCTCCGCCGGGCGCACAAACTGCGGCGCAAAATCCATCATCGCTTCCGTTACCTTGCGAAGGACGGCGAGCATCGGCTGCCGCAGCTCCGTCTCGAACTGTTCCTTGCGCGGTTGAAACCAGTCGCGGTCGTTGTGCCGCTTCAGGTTGCGCAGAAAGGTCAGAGCCTCGGGACGAAAGTACGGCGGGGCCGCGGCGGGCGCAGGTTTCAGCTTGGTAGCCATGGGAGAGAGTCTACCGGATGCGCCTGTTCCCGCAACATCGCACCGTTTGGCTTGCTCAGTTCGCGCACAGTGCTGTTGGAGCGCCGTCTCTTGGCCTGCAGTCGTGCGCATCTCACAACCTGCGCGATTCCTGGGCGCCGACCGATCCGCCGCAATCCCGTAGCGCCGACCTCCAGGTCGGCTGTCGGGTGGGCCTCCGGGCCCACCCCCGCTCAGCGATCCGGCAATCCCGGACTCCTGGCAACCGACCGCGCAACGTCATGCACCCGCTGGACAGAATGCGCAAACAAGTTGGGTACGAGGAGAAGCGCGGCAGAAGCGGGAGCGGTGAAGAACTCTACACGCCCGCCTGGCCGCTCTTGCGCAGCGCTCGCCCTTGGCCGGGGAACGCCTCGGGCTCCGGCGGCTTGGCCTGCGGCGTAATCGCCGGGTCCCAGTAGAGCAGCCGGCTGCAACTGTCGCAACTGAGCAGTTCGCCTTCGCGAAGCTGATTCCAGGTCTGCGGGCGCAGTCCCATGCGGCATCCGGTGCACTGCTGGTTGTGGGCCCGGGCAATGCCTGTGCCGCGCGCTGCCACCAGTCGATCGAAGCGTTGCAGCCACTCCGGCTCAATCTGCTGGCGCACTGCTTTGCGCTCCCCGTCGAGTACAACCAGCGCTGCATCAAGCTCCATCTTGCGCGCGGCCGTGTTCTTCTCGACGGTCTCGAGAGAGGCAGCCAGCAGCTCCACCTGCGCGCGGGCCTGTGCCAGTTCCGCTTCCTGCGCTTCGGTGCGCTCCAGGCTAGCGAACTCCTCGTTCTCCAGCCGTTCGATCTCTGTTCCGGCGAAGTGGAGCTCGTGCTCGATGGCTTCCGCCTGCGCCGAGGTCTTGACTGCATCCAGTTGCGCGCGAAAACGCGTCGCCTTCTGGCGGTGGCTCTCGATCTCCCGTTCCAGCTTCGTACGCAGGTCTTCTTCGCGGGAGAGCGCGGCAGAAGCTTCTGAGGACTTCTGCTGCGCCGCGCTCAGCGTACTCTGGGCGCGGGCGATCTCGCCGGGCAGCCCGCGTAACTCCTGAGTCACGCGCGCGCGCTCCAGTTCAATTCCCTGTAATTTTACGAGATGTTCAACCAGCGGCTGCATCTGTCCCTGCAAGTCTACGGCAATTCGGCGGGAACGGACAAAGGGACGCCGCAGACGAGCCGCCCGACAAGCCGATTTTCGAGCCCCAGGCGGCGCGCGGCAATTCCCGGCATCTATGTAGGGGGTGGGCTTAAAGCATGGGCCAGGCAGTGCTGCGACAATGGGATCCGGGCGAGACCGGCATGCGGCGAACGTTCTGGCGCAGACATCGCGTTCTCAAATGGCTCCTTGTCACCCTGCTCTGCCTGCTGATCGTGGTCGGCATCGCGACCGTGGTGGCAGCTCGGCACGCGGAACCTTTCCTGCGCGCGCTCATCGTCGCCCGCCTCTCCGACCGCTTTCAGGCCAAGGTGGAACTCGACAGCTTCCACATCTCTGTCACGCACGGTCTTCTGGCGCAGGGCAAGGGGCTGCGCATCTGGCCTCCCGCCAATGTGGAAGGCGTTTCCGTGGCCGGATACCGCAAGCCGCTGATCAGCCTCCAGGAGTTCCATTTTCGCGCTCCGCTGCGCTTCCCCAACGGCAAACCGGTGCGCATCTGGACCGTGGTGCTGAACGGCCTCACCGTAGACGTTCCGCCGCGTCCGCACATCGCGCATGGTAAACCACCCGCGGAACCGCCCCCCACCGCGTCTGTGCCCCCGGGCGTTCCCCTGCTGCGGTTTCAGGTGGATCGCGTGATCTGCAACGGCGCGCGCGTCATCATGGAGACCAATAACCCCGCGAAACAGCCGCTGACATTCGACATTCACAGGCTCCAGGTGGAGCACGTGCGGCCCACCGGCGCCATGGCCTTCGATGCCGTGCTGATCAATCCCCGGCCGCGAGGTCTCATCGACACCAGGGGAACATTCGGTCCCTGGGTAGTGGAAGACCCCGGACAGACGCCGCTGGGGGGCACTTATCACTTCGCGAATGCCGACCTGAGCGTCTTCAAAGGCATCGCCGGCACCCTCAGCTCCGCAGGACGTTATCAGGGCACGCTGCGCGACCTGATTGTCGACGGATCCACCGACACCCCCAACTTCTCGCTGCGCACCTTCGGAACTGCCATGCCGCTGAAGACCACCTTCCATGCGCGCGTGGACGGGACCAACGGCGACACCTGGCTGGAACCGGTGAGCGCAACCCTGGGACACACCCACTTCACCGCGCGCGGCAAAATTGTGCAGGTGCCAAAGGCAAGCACGCGTACGCAGACCAAGACCACTGCTTCGGTAGGCCACGAAATCCGCCTCACGGTGGATGTGGAGCATGGCGAGATCGGAGACTTTCTGCGGCTCACCAGCCACAGCGGCCAGCCCCTGCTCACCGGATCGCTGCAAATGAAGACGGACTTCGAGCTGCCGCCCGGACAAAATCCCGTCCACGAACGGATGCGGCTGCAAGGCAGCTTCCGCTTGCAGAACGCGCAGTTCACCAATCAGAAGCTGCAGCAGCGGATCGGCGAGCTCAGCCTGCGCGGCCAGGGCAACGCGGGCCCAGTCACTGCGGAGGAGGCGGCAAGCGTGCGCTCGACCATGGAAGGGGATTTCTCCATCGCCCAGGCCGAGGTCAACCTGCCGCACCTGGTCTACCTGGTGCCAGGAGCGGAGATTGACCTGCACGGCATCTACGGCATCGACGGCGGAACGCTGGCCTTCCGCGGCACCGCGCGCCTCAAAGCAGGGCTGTCGCACGTGGTCGGCGGCTGGAAGGGATGGCTGCTCAAGCCCATCGAACCGCTCTTCCGCGGCGGCGGAGCGGGCACCCGCGTCAAAGTGCACGTCTACGGCACGCGCCAGGACCCGCGGTTCGGTGTGGACTTCTAAGCCGTAGGTGAGTGGGGCTGCAAATCCCGCAGACAAACCCGCACACACTGCTGCAACCTGGTGGCCGCCACAAGGATCGCGCGTGTGGCGCCTGCCCTTCACGAATCCACAGCAGCGGCGTTCCGGCAGTTATTTGGAGACGGCCTCTTTTTTAGCCGCTGCTTTGCGGTGGGCTTCCCAGCGCCGCTTCACGGCCTCGGCAATGCGCCGGCGGCCTTCCGGACTCAGGCGTCTCTTCTTCGTGCGTGCTGGACGAGCGGAGGGGGCCGAAGCATGTGCGCCCCGCGCGCGTGCCGCAGGCGCCTCTTCCACCACGTCTTTCGCCAGCAGCTCACGCGCTTTGCGAAGAACGGCGATCTCCCGATCGATCGAAGTTACGATATCCGACAAGCTCATAACTCCCCCTTTCTGACTTGCGGCGAAGTTATGGAAAACCACAGGGCACTTACCAGGCGGAGATACTCGCCGCTTACGCCCATAACAATAGCTTCTTTCTGTAACTTGTGCAAATGACAGCGACCGTTTTTTTGACTCCGTTACCCCTCAGGCTCCCGCTGCCGTGCGGGCGCATTCCTCCAGATCGCGGCAGAAGATCTCCACGCGCTCGCGATCCGTATCCCAGGCGAACATGAAGCGCGCCGCGCCGCCGATGAAGGTATAGAAATGCCAGCCGCGCTGGCGCAGCGCATCCAGCAGCGCGGCGTCCCCGTGCAGAAACACAGAGTTGGCTTCCACCGGCTGCGCGATCCGCACGCCTGGAATCTGCGCGATGCGTTCGGCAGTGTAGCGCGCGCACTCATTGGCGTGCTGCGCGTTGCGCAGCCAGGCGCCGCTCTCCAGCATCCCCACCCACGGCGCGGACAGAAAGCGCATCTTGGATGCCAGTTGGCCCGCCTGCTTGCAGCGGTAATCGAAGTCCTCCGCCAGTTTGCGATCGAAGAAGAGCACCGCCTCGCCCGCCGCCATTCCATTCTTCGTGCCGCCAAATCCCAGCACATCCACGCCGGCCTTCCAGGTGATCTCCGCCGGCGAACAGCCCAGGCTCGCGCAGGCATTCGCAAAACGTGCGCCGTCCATATACAGCGACAGCTTCAGCGCGCGGCACTCCTCCGCAATCGCGTGCAGCTCCGGCGGCGTGTACACACGGCCCATCTCGGTTGCCTGGGTGATGGTCACGGCGCGCGCCTTGGGATAGGGAATGTCCTGCCGCTTGGTGGCCAGTTCGCGAATCGCCTGCGGCGTGAGCTTGCCATCCGGCCCCGACGCCACCAGCAACTTCGAGCCGTTCGAGAAAAACTCCGGCGCGCCGCATTCGTCGGTCTCCACGTGCGCCGCCTCACTGCAAATCACTCCATGGTACGACTGGCAAAGCGACGCCAGCGCCAGCGAGTTGGCGGCGGTGCCATTGAACACAAAGAACACTTCGCAGTCGATCTCAAAGAGCTCGCGAAAAGCATCGGCGGCGCGCGCGGTCCACGGATCGTCTCCGTACGACGTCACGTGGCCGGGATTCGCCGCCTGCATCGCCTCCCATGCCTCCGGGCAAATTCCGGCGTAATTGTCACTGGCGAACTGTTGCAGCAGATCCTGCGGTTCCATTGCGGTCATCCTTTTCTTTTTGGAGTGCGCGCTTGCGCGAGGTGTTCTTCTTCCATTGTAGAAAGCGCCGGCGAAGCCAGGCGTGACCGCCGCTTCCGCACCACACCGCTCGCAGCGCTTTTACACTCCCGTAACCCGGAACCGGTTGCCAACATGCCCCCGCCGCGCTATTGTGCTGATAGGTCGGTAGCGCACGAAGATGGGCCCATTTGAGTTTCCTGAGGTCGCGGGCTCGGCGCAGAAGCGTTCCCCTTCGCGTTTCGCCCAGAGCACGATCGACAAGCTCTTCGAGTTTTCGCCGGACGCGATCCTCATCACGGACGGCTCGGGCGTGGTGCGCGATGCCAACCCCCGCACCCTCGAGATGTTCGGCTACGCCCCGGACGAGCTGATCGGCAATCCCATCGAGATGCTCGTGCCCCAGCGTTTCCGCGGCGCGCATCCGCGCCATCGCGAGAACTATCACGCGCATCCCCGCGCCCGCCAGATGGGCGCGGCCCTCAACCTCTTCGGCCTGCGCAAAAACGGAACCGAGTTTCCCGTCGACATCATGCTCAAGCCCGTCCAGACCGATTCCGGCGCGGCCGTCGTCAGCTTCATTCGCGATGTCAGCGAACAGCGCGAAGCCCAGGAAAATCTCCGCCAGAACGATCTGCGCCTGCGCAACATTCTGGAGAGCATCGGCGACTACGCCATCTACCTGCTGGATCGCGACGGCCACATCCTGACCTGGAATCCCGGCGCGCAGCGCATCAAAGGCTACACTCCCGACGAGATCCTGGGGCTGCACTTTTCCCGCTTCTTCACCTCCGAAGACCAGGCGAGCGGCCACCCCGCCGATCTGCTGCGCCGCGCGGCGCTGCATGGCCGGGTGGAAGAAGAAGGCTGGCGCGTGCGCAAGGACGGATCGCGTTTCTGGGCCAATACCGTACTCACCGCCATCAGGGATTCCACCGGCGCGGTGACCGGCTTCTCCAAGGTGACGCGCGACGTGACCGAACGCAAGCAGGCCCAGGAGGCCATGATTGCCGAGCTCAGTAGCGTGCTGCTTGCCAACGTCGATATTCGCAAGGTGCTGGGCGCATTCTCCGCCTCCATGCGGCATGTGATCCCGCATGACGCGGCCACCCTGGCTCTCTTCGATGAAGCGACGGGAAAACTTCGCGTGCAGTTCTTGTCCGCCGCAGGCGAGCCCGATCCCCTCCAGCAAGAGGTGCTGCTGGACGCCAATGCCTCGCCCAGCGGACAGGCCTTCCGCACCCGCCGCCCCATTCTGCTCAACCGCATCGACCGCTGGCCGTTCGCACGCGAATCGGTGAAGCACCTTACCGACCTGGGCCTTGTCTCCGGCATTTGGGTTCCGCTGCTGCATCGCGAGCGCACCTTGGGAGCGTTGATGGTGGGCAGCCGCCAGGAGAATGCGTTCAAGGAGCACGACGCCGAGTTGCTGGGCCAGATCGCCGGCCAGGTGGCGATGGCGGTGAACAACGCCCTGGCTTTCAAGCGCATTGCCGAGCTGCGCGACCGCCTCAACCAGGAAAAGCAGTATCTCGAAGACGAGATCAACCTGGAGCACCGCTTCGAAGACATCGTGGGCGAAAGCACCGGCCTGCGCAACGTGCTGCGCCAGATCGAGACCGTCGCGCCCACCGACGCCACCGTCCTCATCCAGGGCGAGACCGGCACTGGCAAGGAATTGCTGGCCCGCGCCATCCACCGCCTCAGCCCGCGCGCCGATCGCACCTTCATCAAGCTCAACTGCGCCGCCATCCCCGCCGGCCTTATCGAGAGCGAACTCTTCGGCCACGAGAAGGGCGCCTTCACCGGCGCCATCGCCCGCAAGATCGGCCGCCTGGAACTGGCCCACGAGGGCACGCTCTTCCTCGACGAAATCGGCGAACTGCCGCTCGAGCTGCAACCCAAGCTGCTGCGCGCCCTCCAGGAGCGCGAGATCGAGCGCCTGGGCGGCACGCGGCCCATCCCCGTCAATGTGCGCCTGATCGCCGCCACCAATCGTGATCTGGCCAGGATGGTGGCCGAAAAGCAGTTCCGCAGCGACCTCTTCTACCGGCTCAAGGTCTTTCCCGTCTTCGCGCCGCCCTTGCGCGAGCGCGCTGGCGATATTCCCGTGCTGGTGCGCCACTTTGTCACCCGCCACAGCCGCCGCATGGGGAAGAGCATTGAGACCATCCCGCCCGAGGCCATGCAGGCTCTCTGCCGCTGGAAGTGGCCCGGCAACATCCGCGAACTCGAAAACTTTCTGGAACGCGCCGTCATCCTCTCGCGCGGCAGCGTCCTCCACGTGCCCCTGGTGGAACTGGAGGATGTTGACGAGGACGAGCCGGAGGAGGAAACCGCCGCAAATCCTACCCTCCACGCCGCGGAGCGCGAACACATCGTGCGCGCCTTGCGCGAAGCCAAAGGAATGATCGGCGGCGTCAACGGCGCGGCCGCCCGCCTCGGCCTCAAGCGCACCACCCTCAACTCCAAGATCAAGAAGCTCGGCATTGAGCGCAGCGAATATATGTAGCGCGCGTCGGCCGCGGAGGCCAACGAATCCCTCCACTTGGCGGGTGGCACATGCTTCTTCCGCCGATCCTCCCACCATCCAGGGTGCCCCATCCTTCGCTTCTTTCTAGCGAAGGGTGGGCGAGCACAAACCCTGCGTTGTGCCCCGCTTACCGCGTTGACCGGGCCACCGGCCGGTCGCTCGTTCAGTTTGCTCGGATTGGCAATCCCGATCGCACTTAAGCTCTTTTATTTCTAGCCTCTATAGGCCCAGAGGACATCTCCTCAAAATTCACCGCTCATAATCGATTGACATCTGTTATTTCCCGTGCGTACGATGCTGGGCAAATGAGTGACCATTCACCCTCAGACGAGTTTTCTCTGCGCAGCCGCCGCCAGTTCCTGGCTGGCGTCGGCGCATCGATCGCCATCCTGGCTTCGTCCTGTTCCGGCGCGGGGAATTCTGCTCTTTCCTCCCCACCTCCGACCACAGGAGGCTCAGGCTCTTCGATCACCCCACCGGGGAGCCCTACAGATACCCCTGCCAGTTGCAGCAATGTAGTCAACCTGCCCAGTCCCGATCCCTGGTTCATTCGCGGCTGTTGCACAGACACAGTATGCGGCTATAACGCCGCGGAGATCACGGTCACCGGCGTCCGTCATTACTGCGGAGAAAATATCATCCCCTGGGGCGACGGCGTGACGACGAACGTGGGCGGCAATCCCTTTCCCACGCGGCCCGATGGCGCATTCTTCTGTTTGACGATTTATCCCATCGTGGACAAATTGCTCAAGCGCAACGCCTATGCGGGCACCTCGGGATATGATGACGCTCTGGAGCCCTTCTTCAAGAGTTTTCTCCCTCGCGATATGGTGAGTTGCTGGCACGAGGTCGCCAATGTCGGCGGCAAGTCCGATTCCGACGGCACCCTCATCACGGCTGCCGATGAGGTTGCCATGCAGCAATATTTGCTGGCGTTCCGGAATAAGCTCGGACTCAGCGCGAGCACTGGGCCCGCCTTCGGCGCCATTGAGTGTCCCCAGACCACGACTATCAATGGGTCGCCGGATAATTACGGGATTCAACGCTGCGGACCGTTTATGATGCAGGGCCTGGATTTCTACGGCCAGGATCTCTATGACGCCAACTTTCCCGACCCCACTGAACCTCTTCAGGCATGGGAAAACACCTTTGGCGCGGGCAGCAGTTACTCACCGAATGCCACCATCGCAGTCTGCGAATGTAACTCCGCTACCCCTGCCCATCGTCCCGACTACTACAACCGCGCTGCCTACTGGCTCTGGAACCAGAAGAACACCGGCGCACGCAGCTTTCTCACCTTCTGGAATTACAGCGGCCAAAAAAGCGAATCGGGCGCATGGCTGGCGAACGACACGGCTACGATCGCGGCGCTCCAAGCCATCGGGAACGGGGAGTATGTGAATCCGTGATGCATTGCCCCACTGGGTGGTCCAGATCTCACGCATACTGGTTCAGTTTTGTGTCAGGGCACGACTTCAATCGTGCCGCAAACGCCGCAAACAGAAGCGTGGGCTTCAGCCCCTGCCCAACGCTATCCAGCGTCATCTCCGCATCGTGGGTGATTCGCCCAGCACCCCAAAAAACGCTGTCCTTCTGAGCGTAGCGAAGAATCCGCGGTTGCCTTTCGGGCGCACTCCCTCACTCCCCGGAAGCCTTTGGGGCGAGAACCACGGCATAAGCAACTCTGCCCGGTGATACGCCCGATACCCCGCTCTGTGTCAGGGCACGACTTCAGTCGTGCCGCAAACGCCGCAAACAGAAGCGTGGGCTTTAGCCCCTGCCACGAACTCGGGAGTTCCGCCCAGTGCGCCGAAACCTTGCCGTGTTTTCGGGGTTTGACAATGACAAAGCGGTTCTCAATTCAAGATGATTGTCAGGGAATGACCACGATGCGACTGTTCTCTTCATCGCTGGCGCTCGGCGCCGCATTGTTCTTCGCTCTTTCGGGCGGCGCGGCCTTCGCCCAGGACCAGCCGGCGGCAGGTTCGCCGCCGCCGGCAAGCGCGCAAACTCCGGCGCAAAATACACAGGCGGCTCCGCCGCCGGCCGCACAGGCTCCTCCCGTGCCCGCTATGCAGAATCGCCGCGCGCCCTACCCCCAGCGCCTGGCCCGGACACTGGCGAAAAGGCTGTCGCTGACGCCCGGTCAGGAATCGAAGATCGAAACAATTCTCACCGCGCGTCAGCAGCAGGCCCAGAGCATCCGGGCCGACGCAACGCTGACTCCCAGAGAACGCAGAATCAGTCTGCGCGGAATCTTCCAGGACAGCGACCGCAGGATCAAAGCGATTCTGACCGCCCCCCAGAGGCAGCAGTACATGCGCTGGAAGCAGGAACAGCGAGCCAGGAGAGAGCAGCGAAAACAGCAGCAGTCGGACGCTCCGGCCGGAAACCTCTAGAACGGCGCTCCCATCGGTAGAACCGACAAACACACCACCCGGATCCAAAAAGTGAGCTTCTCATGACGAAAACCCACAAAGTTCGCAGTGTGTGTTTTGCGCTGCTTCTGTGCGCGCTCCCAATGGCGCTGTTCTCGCAGGTTGCGGTCGGAATCGCGGTGCGGATCGCGCCTCCGGCACTCCCGGTCTACGTGCAGCCGCCCTGCCCAACCCCTGGATACCTATGGACGCCCGGCTACTGGGCCTACGGGCCGACCGGCTATTACTGGGTGCAGGGGGTGTGGGTTGCACCCCCTCGTCCGGGTCTCCTGTGGACACCGGGCTACTGGGCCTTCGCCGGCGGCGTCTACGGATGGCACCCGGGCTACTGGGGTGCGCACGTAGGCTTCTACGGCGGCGTGAACTACGGCTTCGGCTACGGAGGCGTGGGATTTGTGGGTGGCGTGTGGCGGGGCGGAGTCTTCCAATACAACACCGCGGTGATGCGCGTGAACACGACCGTGATCCACAATACCTATGTGGACCGCACGGTGATCGACCGTACGGTGATCAACAACCACGCGAGCTTCAACGGGCCGGGAGGCGTGATGGCGCGGCCGACATCGCAGGAGCGAGCGGCGATGAATGAACCGCATTTCCAGCCCACGGCCCGGCAGGAGGCATTCCGCAGTCAGGCGACGCGAAATGCGCGGGACGGCTTCGGCCATGCCAACGAAGTGAACAGCCGCCAGGGCAATCAGCAGCAGCGCATTACGCAGGGCGTGCGGTCGGGGCAGCTCACCCCGGGCGAGACCCGCAACCTGGAGAACCGCGACTCCAGCATCAATCGACAGGTGCGCGCCGACCGCGCCGCCAATGGAGGCCGCCTCACCGCGCAGGAGCGGCAGCAGATCAATCGGCGTCAGAACAACGTGAGCCGCTCGACGTATCGCGATAAACACAACGCCAACAATGACTGGTCGGCGGCCGCGCGCCAGGGCCGAGGGGCGCAAGGCGAAAGAGCGCAAGCCCGGCGGGCGGAAAATCGCGACCGGCCCCAGCGCTGACGCGCTGCTCGCAGCATGCCCGGTGGCCCGGTCAAGTTTTCACGTTTCATCCTCGCATGAGCTTCGGTGCCCCATCCAAGCCGCGCCTTTTGCGGCTTGGGTGGGAAAGCACGATCGTGCGCCCGCCTTCAAGAGCGCGCCCTCCGGCAACAGGCGGGTGGCCACGATATCAGAAGAGGATTATCCGACTGAGAGTGGCCCCGGTCCCTCGTATTTGATGGGGACCGGGGGATGATAGCAACTTGGCCAGATGTCGACCTTTCGAAGCCATTCCGGGGAGTTGGTCGCCGACGCTGACCTTACGCAAATAGCAACCCGCAGATCCTTCCTCTTCCCTGTGCTCAAGTCAGGACGACCAGGCGCGGGAATGGCATGGACGGACACAATTCCCCCAACTCATCCCGAAATCTTCCCGCCATCCGTGCCAGTTATTTCTCCGCTTCAGGCATAATCCTCTCAGTTCGTCGCTCTCCAAACCACGCAACACCAACCCGGCCAGACATCGCCTTCACCTCTCTCGTAAGCCCTTTGGATTCGACACTTACGCAAACCCACGCCGCAACTCCTTTATTTTCCACACTTACGAAAAGCCAAAACCGTAACTCCTGTGTTTCTCACACTTACGTGAAAAACACCGCAAATTCTATGCGACAGGATGTGATGTGGCTCACCTGAGTGGGGCCAGGCCCTTCCGGCCCGCGTTCCGTGACGTCCCTTCGTCACGTGACGAAATGTCGTCATCGTCACTCGTCGTCACCTCGCCTCGTCACCAGCCCGCTCCATCCGCACTCCGTCTCCGATCCCCTTTGTTTTCAGACCACGTTCACGGACGTCCCGCACCTCGCCGGTTTGGCACGCCAGTTGCCTTATCCAGGGCATGGCGCAGGACGAGCCAGCTTACGTTACGAATCACAGTTGAAGAGAATCCGGAGACGATGACCCTCAAACTCGAGGGCCGATTGACCGGCCCCTGGGTGGGCGAACTTGCCCACCTCTGGGAACAAACCTCGCCCCAGCGCGCAGGCAGAAAGATCGCTCTCGATCTGCGCGCGACGACGTTTGCCGATGCCGGCGGGATTCGAGTGCTACGTTCCATCTACTCGCAGACCGGAGCCACCCTTCTTACCGCAACGCCCTGGACCCAGTACCTGGCCGAAGAGATCGCACGCACAGCCGCCGAAACGAACGAGGAGAAGTAAAATGCAGACCACCCACGAAAACATCCATGCTGTTCCCGCCTACCAGAACGGCGAGTTCTTCTCCCAACTCTCAGAAGCCGCGCAGGCCGAGTTCGAAGAGATGGTCTTCGCCTCCGCATATCCGGCGCACACCGTGCTGTTCTCCGAAACCCAGTCTTCCACGGGCATCTACATCGTCCTCGAAGGCGAGGTGCGGCTCTCCATCAGTTCCAGCGATGGCCGCCGCCTGAGCTTCCGCATCGCCAAAGCGGGCGAGGTGCTCGGGCTGTCTTCCACCGTCTCCGGCAAAGGCCATGAGATGACGGCGGAGACCCTCTATCCCGCCAAGGTGGCGCACGTCTGCCGCCAGTCCTTCCTCCAGTTCCTGGCCCGCCACCCGGATGCCTACCAGGTTGTCGCCCGCGAGATGATTCGCACCTTCAATGTGGCCTGCGAGCAACTGCGCATGGTCGGCCTGGCCGCCTCCGCGCCCGAGCGCCTCGCCCGCCTGCTGCTGGGCTGGAGCGAAAGCAGCACCCGCCAGGACAACGTGGCCCGCTGCCGCCTCTCGCTCACCCACGAAGAGATCGGCGAGTTCATCGGCGCTTCCCGCGAGACCGTCACCCGTACCCTCAGCACCTTCAAGCATCGCCGCCTGGTTTCGCAGCACGGCTCCACGCTGACCATTCCCAACCCCAGCGCGCTCGAAACCTACGCTTGCAGCTAAGTTTGTACCTTGTTTCACTTTTGCCCGCTTGTGGATGTGGAAGGCATCGGGGACGGGCGTTTTCAAGGTCAGTTTCTCAATAGACCGGAGCCTTTGCGGAACTGCCCAGCGGCTGGATGTAATCCAGCCGCTTTTTTCTGCTCAAAATACCGTGCTGGTCAACGCGCCTGGGCAGAAGGTGCCGGGCAGATGCAAGCAAGCAGCTTCACCTGCTGAACAGCGACGGACACATTACGCATGCGCTGGTTCCAGGTTCGCGGCGTTCGCAAACTCCTTCTCCGCCGCAGTCAGCGCATCTTCGAGGATGTCGAGCGCCACCGTCGCCTCTTCTTTACTGACAATCAGCGGCGGCGCCAGCCGCAGCGAATTGGCCCCGCAGCCCAGAATCATCAAGCCGCTCTCGAAAGCCAGCCTCTCTACGCGGTTGCGCAGTTCGGGCGCTGGCTCGCGCGTGACTTTGTCCTTCACCAGCTCGATGCCGATCATCAGGCCGCGGCCGCGCACATCGCCGACCATGGGGTGGGTTTTCACCCAGCCGCGCAGCCGCTCCAGCATCAGGCTGCCCACGCGCGCGGCATTGCCGATCGCCTCGCGCTCCAAAATATCCATGGTGGCCAGCGCCGCGGCGATGGCAACGGGATTTCCGCCGAAGGTCGAAGCGTGCGAGCCGGGCTTCCAGTCCATCACGCCGGCCCGCGCCATGCACACGCCCAGCGGCATGCCGCTGGCAATACCTTTGGCCATGCACACGATATCGGGCGCGACGCCGGAGTGCTCGATCGCCCACCACTTGCCCGTCCGTCCGCATCCGCTCTGCACCTCGTCGGCCACCAGCAGAATCCCATGCCGGTCGCAGATCGCGCGTAGCTCGCGCAGAAAGTTATCCGGCGCAGGAACGTAACCGCCCTCGCCCTGCACGGGTTCCACAAAGATCGCCGCCACCTCCTCGGGTGGAAGGATGGTCTTGAACAGCCGCTCCTCGATATACCGTGCGCAGCCCAGGCTGAAAGCCTCCTGCTCCTCGGGCCCGCCGAAGCATCCGCGATAAGTATACGGATACGGCACGTGCGTCACCCCCGGCACCAGCGGGGCGAAGCGCCGCTTCTGCTGCGGCTTCGACGCGGTCAGCGAGAGCGCGCCCATGGTCCGCCCGTGGAAGGCGCCCAGGAACGCAATGATGTGCTGCCGGCCGGTATGGTAGCGGGCCAGCTTGAGGGCGCACTCAACGGCCTCGGCTCCCGAGTTGCCGTAAAAGATCCGGTGCGGCCCCGGCATGGGCGCCACCGCCGAGAGCCGTTCCGCCAGATCCGTCAGCCCTTCGTAATAGAAGTCCGTCCCCGAGATGTGGATCAGCTCGGCCGCCTGCTTCTGGATCGCCGCCACCACCTCCGGATGGCAGTGGCCGGTGGAAACCACGGCGATGCCTGCCGAAAAATCGAGAAACTCATTCCTGTCTGCGTCCTCCACACGGACCCCGCGGCCTCTCTTTGCTACCAGCGGATAGCTGCGCGTATAGCTGGGGCTGATCCACTGGCCATCGGCTTCAATCGCCGCCTGGGCCTTGGGACCGGGAAGAGAAGTAACAAGCCTGGGACCGAACGTTGCGTGCAATTCCTGCTGATTCATGAGCTGCCTCCTCGGGCGTGAGCGAGCAGCGTTCCTTGCCTGGCCGATCGAGCGACGGCACAGCGGGTCATCGGCGGCGCGCTGCCAATAGATCCATGGATCCCGGGCGGGATCCGAAGCGCGGGCGAGGTTTTTTCGCGTGGGGGCTAATCGCCGAAGAGATTGGGGCGGGTGCGGAGGGGCAGAATCAGGAGGTGCTGCTGTCCGCAGATCTCCCGCTCGCACGATTGCGACAGCCGCACCGTGGGCGGCACCGGCAGCAAGCCGCGTTCAACCCGCGTCTGCATGGCAAACTCCGCTGGCCCCGAGCATACCACGAGCTGATCCCGCCTTGCACTCATCGCCCGCCGGTTGCTTTGGCCGATTCCAACCGGGGGCCAATGTCACAATAGACTCATGCCGCCGGCCGACCCCATCGTACTCACCGCCGCCGAAGCGCGCGTCCTCGGCGCGCTGCTCGAAAAAGAGGTCACCACCCCGGAGTACTATCCGCTCTCGCTCAACGCCCTGGTGAACGCCTGCAACCAGCGCTCCAACCGCGAGCCGGTGATGAATCTCGCCGAAGACGATGTGCGCCAGGCGCTGCACGGGCTCGAAGACCTGCGCCTCGCCGGCCCGGCGCGCTCCGCCGAGGGCCGCGTCTCCAAATACGAGCACTGGCTCGGCGAAGCTTTCAACTTCAGCCGCGCCGAGACGGCGCTCATCTGTGTGCTGCTGCTGCGCGGCCCACAGACTCCCGGCGAGCTGCGCGGCCGCACCGAACGACTGCACCGTTTCGACGAGATCGCCGATGTCCTCGCCGGCCTGCAAAAGCTCATGGAACGCGAGCCGCCGCTCGCCGCTATTCTGCCGCGCCAGCCCGGCACCAAGGAATCGCGCTACGCCCACCTGCTCTCCGGCCCGGTCGAGAGCATGGCTGCCTCCGCGCCCGCCGAGCCAGCTTCCGCTCCTGGCGACTCGGAGCGCGACGAGCGCATCGCCCAGCTCGAGAGAGAATTGGCCTCCGTACGCCAGGAATTGGACGCATTGCGGCAAAAGATCGACAGCCTCTTCGGATGAGCGCCGCCCCCTCCATGCCGCTGGACTGGCAGCAGAGCGATCTTGCCGCGGGACTGCACTGCTACCGCGGCGGGCGCTTCTTCGACGCGCACGAACACTGGGAAGATGCGTGGCGCGCCCGGCAAGGAGCGGAGAAGCGCTTTCTCCAAGCCCTCATCCAGATCGCCGTCGCCATGCACCACTTTCAGCAGGGCAACCGCGTGGGCGCCGCTTCGCTGCTGGGCCGCGCGCTCCGTCGTCTCGAAGAGTTCCCATCCGCCTTTTGCGGCGTCGAGCTCGAACAGCTCCGGACCGGCCTTCGCGCGTGGAGTGAAGCGCTGGAGCAGTCAGCCGCGGCCGCACCGCCCCCGCCCTTCATCCGCTGACGCATCTTCCCTGCTTTACGAGTGGCTCTTCTTCCATTCCTTATAAGGAACCCGCGGAATCACCATGAAGGCATCGCGCGTCCGCGCGTAGTTGCCCAGACCGTTCATGCGCCCGATCGCGTGCAGCTCCTCCGCCTTGACGTACGGCCCCTCGGCGTCGATGAACCGGTCGTCCACATACACCGAGACCACGCGCCCCAGGATGATCCGCGACCGCCCGATCTCCATCGTGGTGTGCTCGCGGCATTCCAGCGCCGCATGCGCCTCCGCAATGCGCGGCGGCTTCACCACCTGCGAGGGCGCGGTCGTCAGTCCGGCCATCTCCACCTCGCTGACGCCGTGCGGAAAATCGGTGGCGCAGATATTCATCTGCTCCGCGATGTCTTCCGTCACCACATTCACCACAAACTCGCCGGTGCGCCGGATGTTCCGCGCCGTATCCTTGGGCACGCGCTCTTCACCGGGGCGGTCGGTCACACCCACGCCGATGATCGGCGGATCGGTGCACAGGTAGTTGTACGCACTGAACGGAGCGGCATTGATCCGGCCGTGCTCATCCATGCTGGTGATCAGCGCAATCGGCCGCGGCGCCACCAGCCCCACCAGCAGCTTGTACGCCACATTCGCCGGCGCCGTCTCAAGGTCAAATCGCATCTTTAGGGGAATCTCCTTCTTCTTTCCTAATTATCCATATACATACCCCGCGCACAGAAACCCGGCTGCCCCACGCCGACGACACCGTTGTCGTTGCCGCGCGCGTGGGGCGTATCGCAGCCCATCCGAGACCTCTACGGCTCGTCTCCGTAGATACCCATCTCCAGCTTTCCGCCCTCGGCCAGCTTCGCCCGGAACATGCCTGGCGTATTGAAGCTCCACGCCATCTGACCATCCGGCGTAATCGCAATCACGCCGCCGTCGCCGTGCAGCGCCTCCAGTTCGTGGTGAATCACCTCATCGGCCGCGGCTTGCAGCTTCATGCCCTTGTACTGGACCAGCGCACAGACCGTCCGCGCCACCGTCAGCCGGATGAAGTACTCGCCCGTGCCCGTGGCCGAAACCGCGCAGGACTGATTCGAGGCATAGGTTCCCGCGCCGATCAGCGGCGAGTCGCCCACGCGACCCCAGCGCTTGGCCTGGGTACCGCCGGTGGAGGTGCCGGCGGCGATGTCACCTGCGCGGTCCAGCGCGACGACGCCTACCGTTCCATACTTATGCACGTCCGGAGCTTCCACCTCCGCGAGCGGCTGCCTGGGCGCCGGTGGCGCGCCTTGCGGCCGTGGCGGAATTGGCAGATGCTCCTTTTCCAATTGCTTCACCAGCGACTCCCAGCGCCGCTCGGTGAAGAAGTAGCTCGGATCCACCTGCTCCAGCCTCGCATCTTTTGAGAATTCGTTAGCGCCCGGGCCGACCAGCAGCACGTGCGGCGACTTCTCCATCACCGCGCGCGCTAGGCTGATGGGATGCCGCGTCCGCGTCACATCCGCCACCGCGCCGGCGCGCAGCGTGGCGCCGTCCATGATGGCCGCATCAAGCTGGTTCGTCCCATCCGCCGCGAACACCGCGCCCTTGCCGGCGTTGAAGTTTGGGTCGTCCTCCAGAATCCGGATCGCCGCCTCGATGGCGTCCATCGACGAGCCGCCCTTGTCCAGAACCGCTGCGCCTGCCTCGATCGCCCTCTTCAGCCCGGCGCGATACTCGGCCTCGCGCTCCGGCGTCATGGAGGAGCGCTCGATCACGCCCGCACCCCCGTGCAGCACAATCGCCCAGCGATGCCCACGCGCCTGCTGCGCACCCGCTGAAATCGCGCTCATCATCATTGCTCCTATCACGAAGCCTGCAATACCCCTCATTGCTGCCCCCCCAGGTTTTGCGGAAGAGCGGCTCACGGCCGGAGACAGACACCCGTCGCGGCCGGTCCCTCCGGCACGCTAACATGCTATAACCGAGCCGTGATCGATCGATGGGGTTTCTGAGGAGAGAACAAGACCGTGAAGCTGAATATCCTCACGTTAGTGATCGGAACCTTCGCCCTTGCCGTCTTCCTGCACCATGCCTTTCAGCTTGGGTGGACCCCGATGCGCATCCTGGGCATGGTTATCGCGATCGCCGGATTTGTGCTGCTGCTGATTGCCCGGCTCCAGCTCGGGCGCGCCTTCAGCATCGAAGCCAAGGCCACCACGCTGGTCACCACCGGGCTTTATTCCCGGATTCGCAATCCGGTCTACGTCTTCAGCGGACTGACCCTGGCCGGCCTCATCCTCTGGACCGGCCGGCCGTGGTTCTTTCTTCTCTTTGTCCTCCTCATCCCGCTACAGGTCTTCCGCAGCCGCCAGGAGGCACAGGTTCTCGCCGATAAATTCGGCGACGCCTATCTCGCTTACCGGCGGAGAACCTGGTTCTAGCGCCGCTAGGCCGCGTTCCGCTTCGGACTGCGAATGTCCGATTCCTGCTGCAGGTTGATCGCATTGTCCGGGCCCACGTCGGTATGCGGATCGGAGCTGGTGTCTCCCGGCAGCCGCGTCTTCAATGGCTCTGGCCGCGTCACTTCGCGCTGCCTGCCGGTGGTGGGATCGATGCCTTCCCGCATCAGTCCGCGCACATCCGGCTCGGTGCGCGCAGCCTCCTCCGCGATCTGTGCCTCGGGGGTGGATTCTCCGGAGCCGATCGCTTCCAGATACTTCGGATCCGACTCGAGCGTCGGCCCCACGTGGCGAATCGCAGGAATCTCAATGTCCCGTTCCTGCCGGTTCTCCTGCTGCTCATTCTTCCCTTTGTCGTTCTGTCGCTCTGGCTGTCTCGTTGATTTGTTCATGGTTTCACCCTTCGCAGATTCGGAAGCCAGCCCGCTCTTCCGAGTTGTCCTTCCCGGCCGCCAGCGGACATCTTCGCGGCGGCGCTCTCCATCTCAACGCGCAACGGAGGTGAGCCATGCCTGAGAAGAAAGAGCCTGAGACGCACGAGCGCAAGCAGCACACGCATGATCCCGCAGGTTTTACGCCGCAGAGCGGCAAAGCAGCCAGCGAGTACGCCCGCGAGCAGGGCTGGCAGACGAACCAGGACGAGCGCGCCAGCATCCCGCGCGAAAAGCAGGAGTACGACGGCGGCAGGGACTACGACTACGGCGCACGCGACTTCGGGGACATACCCATCGATACGAGTTCTGCCCAGCCGCCCGCGAAGAATCCCGGGCAAGAAAATTCGGAAAAGAAAAAAAAGATCGCCTGAAGCAGCGAAGGGCTCTCCGCGCATCCGCGTGGAGAGCCCTTCGTCTGTCCGGCGCCTCTCAGCTTGCCAGAGCCTCGGCCGTATTGCGATCTGCCCGGAACCGCAGCCATGCTGCAATCGGCTGATCCGGCGGCAGCTTGGCGTAGCGCAGCATGCGCACGTCAATCGAGCGGCCCAGCGCGTGCCGCAGCAGCGCCTCTTCCGCGCAGGGGAAAAGCTGCATGAGGTGCCCGCACAGCTCGCAGTTCTTCACCTGCCCCTCGCGCAGGTGCTGGCAGTTGGAGCAGAGGGAGACGGCGCGGCTTCGCGCATCGCGTGAGTCGGGGAACAGCAGCGCCCGCACCTCGTGCTTTTCCAGGCTGTCGATCACCGCCCGCAGCCCCAGCGCGCCCAGCCCGTCCGATGCCGCCGCGCCGGCCACCGTCTCCACGAGGTCCTGCTCTTCTTTGCGCTCCCGTTCGTCGATGAACTCCTGCGCCTTGGCCGCTACCTCCTCCTGCGTCGCCGAGCCGGGATCGATTGCGAAGCGCGCGACCAGGATCCGCTTCAACTCCGAGTGCAGGGCCGCCTCGATCTCCGGCCACAGCTCGTCGCGGCAGCCGACCAGCAGCCCGTCAAAGTCGCCGTGCTCGCGGAAGTGCAACAGCGCATCTCCAAGGTAGGCAAAGTGCTGCCGCGCCCGCTCTTCTTTCTTGCGCTCGATATGCACCGACTTGCGCGCACCCGTGGTGCGCAGCTTCTCCTCGCCCTCCTCGGCCTCCAGCACCGGATCCTGCTCCACGATCTGCTTGGCTTCAAGCAGAAACAGCCGCGCCTGATGGCGGTCGACCAGCGCGATCGAGTAGCGCCGGCGCGTCTGCTGCTGCGCAAGCAGCGGCGCCAGCGCAAACCCGTGCCCCACCTCCATGCGCAGTCCAAAATCGCCGGGAACGTCATACTCGCGCCAGAACCGCTTTCCGGCGCAGGCAAAGATCACCTTCGTCCGGCGATGATTTCCCTTCATCTGGGCGATGGTCTCCACGACGCGCTGTAGATCGGCGCGATCCGCAGAGCCCGCCCCCTGCAACTTCGAAAGCTGCTGCTGGATCTTTTCCTTCGCCAGGATCGGCTCATCGCGGTGGGCCATCTCGCTGGGCGTTGGCGCCTGGAAGTAAATCGAAACCGCATCCCCTTCCTTGCTCCAGAACCTTGCCAGTTCGCTGAAATCCTCTGCGCTCACTTCGCTTCCGGGTCCCAATCGTCACCTCGCTGTTGCTATCGCGGCGTCTTGCCACTGTGATTCAGTCGTGCGCGCGCCGATTCCGTGTGCCCCACCCCGGGCGAGGCTTTGTTCTTGTCGCCAGGGTGGGGGGCACGATTCACGCCACTCTCCGCTATGGCTCCTTTCTGCCTATCGGATAGGAGCCTCTGCGCAGATCGCCGGCCGGCTTGGTGCGCGGCTCAGCCGGACCGGCATCCAGGTGCGCGGCCTGCGAGCGGCTGTGCACACCTCGTGGTTGAGAGCCGGTGGGAGTTTGCACGGGGAATTGCGTCGTGGGTGTTTCGGTTTCGCGAACCCGGTGATCCTTATGAAAGCTCGTCAGTTTTTTCATTTGAGATGGACTCCTCACAGGACACAGCTCTCAGCAGCTTTTCTGCTCTGCCGGAGCCGCACCTTGTTTCCATCCCCTTTCCGATGCCTGCCTGCAGTGCGAGGTTAGCCAAATTTCAAGGGGGCGCAGGCCGTCAGACCGCGCCCGACAAGCGTCCGTAGACATCTCCTCTACGCAAGCCTGACGGCACAGCAGCGCTTGAGAATCACGCCTGTTGACCGCATTGAACGCGCAGT
>DAIDLI010000149.1 GCA_027449545.1 Acidobacteriaceae bacterium
CGAGATGAAGGCGTCGAACCTGCGCGGCCGCGGTGGCGCGGGGTTCCCGACCGGCATGAAGTGGTCCTTCGTGCCCAAGCAATCGGTTAAGCCCAAGTACGTGCTGGTGAACGGCGACGAGAGCGAGCCCGGCACCTGCAAGGATCACCTGATCTTCCTGCACGATCCGCATTCCGTCATTGAAGGCACGATCATCGCCGGCCTGGCGATCGGCGCGAAGATGGGCTTCATCTACCTGCGCGGCGAGTACCGCTACCTGCTGAAGATCATGGAGAAGGCGGTGGCCGACGCCTACGAGCGCGGCTTCCTGGGCAAGAACATCTTCGGCAGCGACACCGAATTCCAGATCGTGACCCAGACCGGCGCGGGCGCCTATGAAGTAGGCGAAGAGTCGGCGCTGATGGAGTCGCTGGAGGGCAAGCGGGGCGTACCGCGCATCAAGCCGCCCTTCCCTGCCGTGGTGGGCCTGTACGGCGGGCCGACGGTCATCAACAATGCTGAGACCATCGCTACCGTTCCGCACGTGATTGCGATGGGCGCCGCGGCATATGCCGAGGTGGGATCGCCGCGCAACGGCGGCACGCGCCTGTTCTCGGTGAGCGGCCACGCCGAGCGCCCGGGCGTCTACGAGTTGCCCATGGGCTACAACCTGAAGAAGCTGGTCTACGAAGTCGCCGGTGGTGTGCGCGGCGGACGCGGGCTGAAGGCCGTGGTTCCCGGCGGCTCCTCCACGCCGGTGCTGCTGCCCGAAGAGATCGACATCGGCCTCGACTTCGACCAGGTGGGCAAGGCCGGTTCCATGCTTGGCTCCGGCGGCGTGGTGCTGATCGACGACCAGACCTGCATGGTGGAGTTCGCGTTGCGCACCATCAGCTTTTACCAGCACGAGAGCTGCGGCTGGTGCATTCCCTGCCGCGAAGGCACCGACTGGCTGCGCAAGACGCTGACGCGCTTCCACGGCGGCTTCGGGCAGGAGTCGGATATCAAGAACATTCAGTATCTTGCCGAGAACATGCTGGGCCGCACCTTCTGCCCGCTGGGCGATGCGGCAGCCATGCCGACGATCGGCTTTGTGAAGAAGTTCCGCAAAGAGTTTGAGGATCACCTGAACGGGAAACCGTGCCCGTATGCAAAGAAGGAAATGCCGCAGTTGACTGTGGTTTAGGTCAGGCGCTGCATTGAGGGTGCAGACTTGCGCACGAGCAAAGGTCAGGCAAGTGAGACCGCAAGAACTGGTATCGCCGGCAAGGAAATTGGCAAGGGATTGCTGCACAGTATCTTGAAGAAAGCGGGGCTGAAATGACGCGAAGCTACATGGTCGTCTACGAAAAGGGCCCAGCCAACTGGAGTGCTTTTGTTCCGGATATTCCCGGTTGCGGATCGCTTGGCGACGAGATCGAAGAGACGCGCTCGAATGTCCGCGAGGCCATCGAGCTGTATCTGCGCGAATCGGCGAAAGCCGGCGAAGCGATTCCCGAGGCACTCGCAACCAGCGTGAATTTTCAGGAATTCGATCCAAACCCAGAAACGAAGAAATACTTTGTCGAATGGCTCTCCGTGGCGCTACCGCAATCGATCGCGCCCCGCTCTGAGCACCAGGCCGCATAAGGAAAACATGCCCGACGTAACCTTCACTGTCGACGGAAAGAAGCTCACGGCGCCCGCGGGGACGCTGCTCATTGACGCCTGCCGCAAGGCGGGCATCGAGATCCCCGCCTTCTGCTACTACCCCGGTCTCTCGCTCCAGGCCGCCTGCCGCATGTGCGTGGTGCGCCAGGAAAAGGTGCCGAAACTCCAAACCGCCTGCACCACGACGGTCGCCGAAGGCCAGGTCTTCACGACCGAATCGGCGGAGATTGCGCAGGCCCGCAAGGCCACCCTCGAACTGCTGCTCGGCAATCATCCTCTCGATTGCCCGGTGTGCGACGCCGGCGGCGAGTGCGAACTGCAGGACATGACCTTCAAGTACGGCGCGGGGGAAAGCCTCTACGCCGACGCCAAGAACCACCGCGACGAGCAGCAGTGGTCGCCCGCCGTCTTCTACGACCGCCCGCGCTGCATCCTCTGCTACCGCTGCGTGCGGGTGTGCGGCGAAGGCATGGACGTGTGGGCGCTGGGCATTCAGAATCGGGGATCGAGCGCGGTGATTGCGCCGAACGACGGCAATCAGCTCGACTGCGAAGAGTGCGGAATGTGCATCGACATCTGCCCGGTGGGCGCGCTGACCAGCGGCGCCTATCGCTATCGCACCCGTCCCTGGGAGATGAATCACGTAGCCACCGTCTGCACCCACTGCGGCGACGGCTGCAAGGTCACGCTTGGCGTTCGCTCCACCGCGCAGGGTGCGGAGATCATCCGCGGCGACAACCGCGACAAGAGCGGCATCAACAACGACTTTCTCTGCGCGAAGGGGCGCTTCGGGTTCGACTTTGTCGAACATCCCGAGCGGCTGACCCAGCCGTTGGTGCGCAATACCGCGGGCAAGCTCGAGCCGGCCACCTGGGAGCAGGCGCTGCGCGTAGCCGCCGCCAAACTCAGCGAGATCCGCAGCAGCCGCACCGGCGCGGCGATCGGCGTCATCGGTTCCAAGCGCACCACCAACGAAGAAAACTACCTGCTGCAGAAACTGGCGCGCACCGTTCTCCAGACCAACAACATCGATCATGAGCGCACCGCGGATTACGCCGGGATTGCGCGCGCTCTGGCCGGCCAGAAGGACAAGACCGTCGGCCTGCGCGAGATCGGCAACGCTCCCGCAATCCTGCTGATTGGCGGGAATCCTACCGAAGAGCATCCGCTGCTGGCTTGGCAGATGCGCACCAACGTGCGGCTGAATCACGCGCGGCTTTATGTTGCCAGCGACAAGGAGATCAAGCTCGAGCGCCAGGCCAACGCGACCCAGCAACTGCCCGCCGGCGGCTACGACAAGCTCGTGAGCCTGCTCGAAGCCGGCGATTCGGAGTTCGCCAAAGCGATCGCCGGTGAAGAATCGCTGGTAGTCATCTTCAGCGAAGAGCTGCGCGGCACGGCGATCGACAACCTCGTGGCCTGGGGCCTGAAGCGCGGCAATGTCCGTTTCGCCTGCCTGGGCGATCACTCCAATTCGCGCGGAGCGGCCGATATGGGGCTCTTCCCCGATCTGCTGCCGGGTTATGTGACAGTGAGCAATCCCGGGGCCTTCGCGGAGTACGCGAACCTGCCCGCCCAGCCCGGCAAGACGATTCCGCAGATGTTCGAGGCCGCGGCCAAAGGCGAACTCGGCGCTCTGCTCGTGATGGGCGCGAATCCGGTGGCACGGCTCAAGCTCGATCCCGGCGCGCTGCGCAACACCTTCGTTATCGCACTGGATCTGTTCCTCACCGAGACGGCGGCGCTGGCAGACGTTGTCTTCCCGGCGACCAGCCTGTACGAGAAGTCCGGCACCGTGACCAACACCTTTGGCGATGTGCAGATGGCGCGCAAGGCCGCCGACCTGCCCGGCGTCAAGCCCGACTTTGAGATTCTGGTGCGGCTGGCTGACGCTATGCACGCGGATATCAAGGCTCTGGTGCCGTTTGGCCGCAGCGCGATGACCGGCGATTTGGGCCAGTCGCGCGGCGCGCAGATGGGCGAAGCCGACCGCCACGCCGTGTGGCTCGAATCCAATGGGCTGGAACCGAAGCTCAGTCCGTTCGACCCGCTTGCGCTGCTGGACGAAATTCAGCGGCTGGTTCCGGGCTACGCGCTGGACCGCCTCAATCTTTATGCCGGAAACGATGTGCGCACGGAACCAGTCGCTGCGCAGGGCTTTGTTCCGGTTGCCGCGCTCACCGGGGCGAATCTCATCGTTCCCTCCCACGATGGTCTGTTCAGCTCCGCGACCCTCGGCCGTTACAGCCGCGGGCTGAAAGAAATCGAACAGCACCAGCAACAGGAACAAGCCGTGACCGCGGCCGATTGAAGAAACCGCTCGGCGCTGACTCGCCGACTCGCTGACTTGCTAACTCGCTGTCTTACGAGGCTAACCGCACGTGACGTTACTCGAATTTGCTCTTTGGAATCTGCTCAAGGTGGTCGTGGTGACGGTGATCCTGCTTCTCGGGGTCGCCTACACGGTCCTCCTGGAACGCAAGGCGGTGGGTCGCATCCAGAACCGCTGGGGACCCAGCCGCGTGGGCCCGTTCGGTCTGCTGCAACCGCTGGTCGACGGCGCCAAGAACTTCCTCAAGGAAGACCTGATTCCCGCGGCCGTCTACCGCCCCATCTACCTGCTGGCGCCCATCATCTCGCTGGGCTGCGCGCTGGTGGTCATCGCGGTCATTCCGTTCGGCGAGAACATCGGGCCCAAGGGCTTCGATCTCTTCGAAGTCTCGAACATCAACATCGGCCTGCTGGTGGTCCTGGGTCTCACGTCGATGGGCGTCTACGGAATCGCGCTGGCCGGGTGGTCGTCTAACAACAAGTACTCCTTGCTCGGCTCGCTGCGCTCCTCGGCCCAGCTCATCAGCTACGAGCTGGCTCTTGGTCTCTCGCTGGTCGGAGTGGTGCTACGCGCCGGCTCCTTCAACCTGCGCACCATCGTGGATCAGCAGGCACAGCACGGGCTGCTGTCGTGGAATATGTTCGGCGGCTTCCAGTTCGTGGCCTTCTTCATCTACCTGATGGCCGCCTATGCGGAGACGAACCGTTCGCCGTTCGACTTGCCCGAAGCGGAAAGCGAGCTGACCGGCGGCTACCACACCGAGTACAGCTCGATGAAGTTCGCCATGTTCTTCATGGCCGAGTACGCCAACATGATCAACGTGGGCTGCGTAGCCACGCTGCTGTTCCTGGGCGGCTGGACCAGCCCCTTCGGTCACCTGATCGGGCCCTTCCACAGCGCGTGGATCAATGCCCTGCTCTCCATCTTCTGGTTCGTGTTCAAGGTCTTCACCTTCCTGTTCCTGTACATCTGGGTGCGCGGCACGCTGCCACGCTTCCGCTACGACCAGTTGATGAACTTTGGATGGCGCTTTCTGATGCCTCTGGCCATCCTCAACATTGTCGGAACCAGCCTGTGGCTTGCTTTGCGCTGAGGGCTGGATGAACGCGATGCACGCAAGATGCTCAGTTACAATCGAGAAGGATTTCTCGATCCCTGCGCATAAGTCGTAAGTTCTTCCCCCTAACTCAGCCGGTATGTCGAGCCGGCTCCAGCCTTCGCAGGCGGAACTCTGTTTGGCGGAACGATGCACTTAGTCCTGTTTCTCATCTTTGCCGGTCTCTGCCTGGCTGGAGCTATCAATCTCCTGCTGCAGAGCCATCCCATCAACAGCGCCCTTTCGCTGGTTGTGGTGATGATCTCGCTGGCCGTGCTCTACCTGCTGCTGGGCGCCGAATTTCTGGCCGCCGCGCAGATCATCGTCTACTCCGGCGCGATTATGGTGCTGTTCGTCTTTGTTGTCATGCTGCTCAACGCCGGCCGCGAGGAGCGCACTCTGGGCAGCAAGGTTGCCAAGACGCTGGGCTTCCCCGCGGTGGTAGCGGTGATGGGCGTGCTCGCCACCATCATTCTGCACCTGCAAGGCATGGGCACCGTGGCCATCAATCAGGGCCTGATCCCCACCGAAGAGCTCAGCCGCGTTCTCTTCCACGAACTGCTGCTGCCCTTCGAGATCACCTCGATCCTGATCCTGATCGCCATCCTCGGCGCCGTGGCCCTGGCGCGGCAGGAAGGCTCGGAGAGGAGGCTCACGAAGTGAACTTTGCGCAGGACGTTCCTCTTACCTGGTATCTGCTGCTGAGCGCCGCGCTGTTTTCGCTCGGCATCATGGGGTTCCTGATCAAGCGCAACCTCATCACCGTCTTCATGTCGATTGAGCTGATGCTCAACGCCGTCAATCTCTCCTTTGTCACCTTTGCCCACCAATGGCACATGGTGAAGGGGCAGATCTTCGTCTTCTTCGTCATGATGGTCGCCGCCGCTGAAGCCGCGGTGGGCCTGGCCATCATCATTGCCGTCTTCCGCGCTCGCGCTACGCTGGCCGTCGACAGAATCGACCTGATGAAACTATGAACGCGCCCTTGCATCTCTGGCTGATTCCGCTGCTGCCCTTCGCCGGATTTCTGTTGAACGGAATCCTGGGGGGACGTTTGCCCAAGCCGCTGGTGACCGCCATCGGCCTGCTGGCGCCGCTTGCCTCGTTTGCCCTGGTGGTGAATGCCGCCCGCGGGCTCATCGGCTTTGGCCCCGCGCCGGCCATGCCCGCCGTCGAGACCTGCCCCTTCCCCTGGATCAGCGTCGGCACGCTGCACGTCAACTTCAGCTTCGTACTCGATCACCTCTCGCTGGTCATGCTGCTGGTGGTCACCGGCGTCGGGTTCCTGATCCATCTCTACTCCGTCGGCTATATGCACGACGATCCGGGCTACGCGCGCTACTTCAGCTACCTGAATCTGTTTCTCTTCTTCATGACCACGCTGGTCCTCGCCGGCAACGTGCTACTGATGTTCGTTGGCTGGGAGGGCGTGGGTCTGGCCTCGTACTTGCTGATCGGCTTCTGGTTTCAGAAGAAATCCGCGGCCGACGCCGGCAAGAAGGCCTTCATCGTCAACCGCATCGGCGACTTCGGATTCCTGATCGGAATCTTCCTCCTGCTCGGCAACTTCGGCACGCTAACCTTCAGCGAGATCAGCGCCAAGCTGGCCGCGCAGCCGGCATGGACCGGCGGTATCCTCACCGCGATCTGCCTGTGCCTGCTGGTGGGCGCCACCGGCAAGAGCGCACAGCTTCCGCTCTATGTCTGGCTGCCCGACGCCATGGAAGGCCCGACGCCCGTCTCCGCCCTGATCCACGCGGCGACCATGGTCACGGCCGGTGTGTACATGATCGCGCGCACCCACTTCCTCTTCGACCGTTCGCCCTATGCACTGGGCGTGGTCGCGATTGTGGGAGCGGCAACCGCATTCTTCGCGGCCACCATGGGCCTGGCACAGAATGACATCAAGCGCGTGCTGGCCTACTCCACCATCTCCCAGCTTGGCTACATGTTCCTGGGCTGCGGCGTGGCCGCCTACTCGGCCGCCATCTTCCACCTGATGACGCACGCCTTCTTCAAGGCGCTGCTCTTCCTTGCCGCCGGCTCCGTGATCCATGCCATGGGCGGCGAGCAGGACATGCGCAAGATGGGCGGCCTGCGAACCAAACTCCCCGTCACCTTCTGGACCATGACGGCGGCGGTCTTCGCGATCTGCGGCATCTTCCCCTTCGCCGGCTTCTTCTCGAAAGACGCCATTCTCTACGCGGCCTTCCAACAGGGCGCTGGCGGCAAGGCGCTGTGGTTCGTGGGGCTGGTGACGGCGCTGCTCACCGCGCTCTACATGTTCCGCCTCTGGTACATGACCTTCTTTGGTGAAATGCGCAGCCACGACGCGCACCCGCACGAAGCGCCGTTCACCATGCTGGCTCCGCTGGTGATTCTCGGCATCCTTTCGGTGTGCGGCGGCTGGATCGGCATCGAGCGCTTCGGCAATTACCTGGCGCCGGCTGTGGGTCCGCGCATCGCTTCGGGCGTCGGCGGACACACCGAACTCTGGCTCAGCATCCTGGCGGTGCTGGTCGCGCTTGAAGGCTGGCTGATCGCCGACAAGTACTACCGCCGCAAGCCGGAGCGTCCCGCGCAACTGGTTTCGCACATGCCCGGCGTGTACAACCTGGTGGCGAACAAGTATTACGTGGATGAACTCTACGGCGCGGTGTTCGTGAAGCCCTTGCTGGCCGGCTCGCGCTACCTGCTCGACTGGGTCGTGGATACTGCGATTCTGGGTGGAGCCGCATGGTTCCTGGGCGGCATCGCCACCTTTAGCGGAGCCATCCTGCAACGATGGCAATCGGGAAATCTGCGTTCCTACGCGGCATGGCTTGCGGCCGGTGCGGCCGCGCTGCTGCTGTTCGCACTGATTCCTTTCCTGCTGGGCACCTACGGAATTCATCTTCACTGGGCGGGGTACTGAGATGAACCAATACGATCCCATCATCCTGACCCTCATCCTGCTGGTACCGATTGCGGGTGCAATTCTGGTGGCGCTGCTGCCCGATCGCGGCAAGCTTCCCAACTGGATCGCGCTGCTCACGTCGCTGCTGACGTTTGCGTTCACGCTGCACCTGCCGGCGCACTTCATCACCGGGCAGCCGGGCTTCCAGTTTGAGATCGACCGCCTGTGGATCGTGAATCCCGCTATCTATTACCACGTGGGCGTAGACGGCCTCAGCATGTGGCTGGTGGTTCTGACCGGCCTGCTGGCGCCCATCGGCGTGGTGGCGAGCTGGAACGCCATCCAGAGCCGCCGCAAAATCTTCTACTCGCTCTTTCTGGTGCAGCAGACGGCCATCTTCGGCGTCTTCATGGCGCTCGACCTGATGCTCTATTACGGCTTCTGGGAACTGTCGCTGGTACCGATGGCGGTGCTGATCGCCATGTATGGCCGGAAAAACGGGCCCAAGACGGCGCTGAAGTTCTTCCTGTTCACCTTCATTCCTTCGGCGCCGCTGCTGGTTGCCATTCTGTGGCTCTATGCCCGCACCGGCACATTCAACTTCGTCGAGCTGCAATATCACATTGCCAGCGGCATTCTGCCGGCCGGCGCGCTCTCCTGGGTGGCGCTCGCGTTTCTCTTCGCCTTTGCGGTGAAGGTGCCGCTCTTCCCGCTGCACGGCTGGCTATCCGACACCTTTGCCGACGCACCGGTGGCCATGGCCATGATTGTGGCCGGCAAGATGGGCCTCTATTCCATGCTGCGCTTCCACGTGGGTCTATTTCCGCGACAGGCCCGCTATGAAGCCCCGGTGCTGATTGCACTGGCGGTGATCGGCATTCTTTACGGGGCCTGCATGGCGCTGGCGCAGCGCGACTTCTGGCGACTGCTGGCGTTCGGCGCGTTGAGCCACTTCGGCCTGGTGATCCTGGCCATCTACGGCCTCACCGTGACCGGCTGGAATGGCGCGGTCTACCAGATTCTCTCCCTGGGCGTGGTTGAAGGCGCAGTCTTCCTGCTCCTGGCCGTGCTCGAACAGCGTTACGGCACCAGCGAGATTGCGGCCTATGGCGGCGTGGCTGCGCGCCTGCCGCGCACTGCCACCTACTTCGTGATTGCCACGCTGACCATGATCGGCCTGCCGCTGCTCGGCAACTTCGTCGGCGAGTTCACTATCCTCTCGACGACCTTCACGCAAGTCAGCCGCGGATGGGCCATTGCCGCCGCCGTCAGCGTGATCCTCAGCGCGTCGTACATGCTCTGGCTGGTGCAGCGCGTCTTCTACGGAACGGAGAGCACGCTCGCCACCAAGCCCGCCGCCGACCTGCGCTTCGGCGAGTTGGCGATCCTTACGCCGCTGGCTGTGCTGATGCTGGTGATGGGCGTCGCGCCCACGCTCTGGCTGCACTCGATCGAATCCGGGGTGCATCCGCCACCGGTGAGCGCAGCGTCTGCGAGTCTTCGTGGTCTCCCAGGTCCCAAGAGCGGGGACCTGGGGCACCCTCGGCTTGTCGACTCCAACCAATTAACGCAACTCGCCAAGAACGGCCCGGAGGTCCAGCGGTGAGCCACGTACCCGATATCTACCGCATCCTCCCCGAGCTGATCCTGTCGCTGACCGGCGTGGCCATCATGCTCATTGACGCCTCGCTGCCGCCGAGCTGGCAGCGGCGCAATCTGGGCTGGATCGCCGCCATTGGCGCCACCATCGCGCTGTGGGCCAGCCTGTGGCAGCTCTCCCTGCCGGAGGGCACAGGCTTCTACGGCACCGTGGAGACCAGCGCGTTCACCGTCTTCTTCCACGTGCTGATCTGCGGGATTGTTCTCGTCGCGCTGCTGCTGTCGCTCGACACGCTGCCGGCGGACAGTCATCATCAGGGCGAGTTCTACGCGCTGGTCACGTTCGGCGCGGTGGGCATGTGCCTGCTGACCGGCGCCATTGAGCTACTGGTGGTCTTCGTCGCGCTCGAGATCTCCTCGATCTCCACCTATGTTCTCGCCGGCTATCGCAAGAACACCGGGCGCGGCCCCGAGGCCGCAATCAAGTATTTTCTGCTCGGTTCTTTTGCCACAGCATTCCTTCTTTACGGCATCGCGCTGATCTTCGGCGCTACCGGCACCACACAGATCTACGCGATTGCCCACCTCGCCCCGGTTGCGCAGAATCAGACGCTGGTGGTCATCGCGCTGGCCATGATGCTGGTAGGGCTGCTCTTCAAGGTCTCCGCCGCGCCCTTCCACGTGTGGACGCCCGATGTCTACGAGGGCTCCTCCTCGCCGGTGGTCGCGTTGCTTTCCACCGCGCCCAAAGCCGGCGCCTTCGCGGTGCTGCTGCGCATCGTCTACGAAGCCTTCCCTGCCCTGCACGCCTTCTGGGCTCCGCTGCTGTGGGTGGTGGCGGTGCTCTCCATGACCATCGGCAACCTGGCCGCGCTCCGCCAGCGGAACGTGAAACGCATGTTGGCCTACTCGTCGATTGCCCATGCCGGCTACCTGCTGGCAGCCTTCGCCGGCCTGCCGCACATCGGCATCGCCGCCGCCACCTTCTACACCGCAGCCTATGCAGCCATGAACGTGGGCATCTTCGCGGTGGTCACCCTAGTCAGCGGCTACGAAGATCAGCGCCCACTCATCGACGATTTCCGCGGACTGGTCTATCAATCGCCGGTCCTGGGCAGCCTGCTGATCTTCTTCCTGATCTCGCTCATCGGGATCCCCTTCACCGGCGGCTTCTTCGGCAAGTTCTATTCGTTCACGGCTGCCGTTGATGGGGGCGCGGTGATCCTGGCCCTGATCGGCCTGCTCAACTCCGGCGTGGCGGCGGCGTATTATCTGCGCCTGGCCGCGGTCTCCGCCCAGCGGCCGGCAGCCGATGAACCGATGCCGGAGCGGCCGCGGGTAGGTATCGCCGTCTCGGCGGGGCTGGCCCTTTGCGTTGCCGCTACGCTGGCGCTGGGGATCGTGCCCAACGTCACCCTGCACGCGGCCCAAGCCGGCGCGCAGACGTTGCAGGCTCCGGCGCCCGATATGCCCACCGCGGCTGATCCGTCGGTGGCTTTGGGGAGCCAGCACTGACGCAGCTTCGCTCGAGCGGTCCGTTACAATGGAAGCCGATGAACCTTGGTGAGCTCGCAAGTCGGCTGGGTGCGGACCTGCGCGGTGACGCAAGTATCGAAGTCACCGGCGTGAAGGGCATTGAAGAGGCGGGGCCAAGCGAAGTAACGTTTGTCGCCAATCCCCGCTATGCGGCTCTGGCGCGCACCACGCACGCCGCGGCGGTAATTGTGGAGCCCGGGTTTCCGGAGATCGCCACAGCCACCCTGCGCATCGCGAATCCGTATCTGGCATTCTCGCGCGCCCTCGGCCTCTTCTATCGCACCCCCGCCTACGCACCTGGCGTTCACCCCACTGCTGTCATCGATCCCACCGCCGACATTGGCGAGGCCACCCACATCGGACCGTATGTCGTTGTCGGGCCGCACGTGCAAATCGGGCCGTACTCCACACTTCTGGCGCACGTTGTCGTCTATCCCGGCGTGCGCATCGGCAGAAACTTCTTTGCGCATGCGCACGCTGTCGTGCGAGAAAACTGCACGCTTGGCGATCATGTCACCCTGGAGAACGGCGTCATCATCGGCGGCGACGGCTTCGGATTTGCGAAGGATGAAACCGGCCGCTGGGAGAAGATTCCTCAATCCGGTCCCGTGCGCATCGGCAATTGGGTCGATGTGCAATCAAACGCCACCATCGATCGGGCCACCGTGGGCGCCACCGAGATCGGCGACGGCACGAAGATCGATAACCTGGTCCAGATCGGGCACGGCTCCCGCGTCGGCCAGAACACGCTGCTGTGCTCTCAGACCGGGCTTGCCGGTTCGTCGGTGGTCGGCAACAACGTGATCCTCGCCGGACAGGTGGGCGTGGCCGGACATTGCACGGTGGGCGATGGCGCCATTCTGACGGCTCAATCTGGCATCTCGCACGATATTCCGCCAGGCAAGATGATCTCCGGGTCGCCCGGATTCGACAATCGCATCTGGCTGCGCGCCGTCACTCTCTTCCAGAAGCTGCCCGAACTTGCCAAGCGCCTCACGCAGCTTGAAGCGCGGGTCGAGAAGGCTCTGGCAAGTGAACACGAAGCGCCGAAGAGCCAGGAGACCGAACATTGAATCGCCCAATCTTTCTGCGTTGCTTGCTCTCGGTTGCCTGTCTGCTACCGCTGCTTGCGCTCACTGCCTGCCGCTCCAGCCACGTGCAGATCACGATCGAAAACCGCACCGGAGCCGCCGTCCAGCTTCTGGAGGTCGATTACCCCAGCGCGAGCTTTGGCGCCGATCAGATTGCTGCGGGGGCGGACTTCCACTACCGCATCCAGGTGCAAGGCAGCAGCCCGGTCAAGATCAGCTACACCGCGCCGGGCGCGAAGCAGTTTCAGGCGACAGGACCGGAGCTCGCGGACCACGCGCAGGGTAGTTTGACCATCGTGCTATTGCCCGGCGGCGAAGTGGAGTTCCATCCGAATTTTTCCGTGAAGCAATAAGCGGGAACGAAGCGCGGGTCAGAGAGCCACTCGAGAGCCCGGGAGTCCGCGCTGCGCACCCAAAAAGAAAGGGCGGACCGTTTCCGGTCCGCCCTTTTCACGTCTCTGCACTTCCTTAGTGCACCATGCTTTGGAACAGCGGCGATTGCAGGAGGCTTGCGAACTCCGCATCCGTTGAGGCGAAGTGGATGTTCAGCTGCCCTGCGTTGGAGGCGATGGTCGTATCGGTCAGCGCCGCCTTCTCGGTATCCGAGCTGCTCATCTTGCGTACCAGCACCGCGGCATTCAGCAGCGAGGAAACCGTCGCCGCCGTGAACGGATCGCCGGTCGCGATGGCCAGATTGAAGGTCACTCCATGGACGAAATCCATCGAGTACCAGCAGCCCTGCAGGCGCTTGCGCACGGTGTCGAAGTTGGTCACCGAGCCGGCCTGGCCCATCAACTGCTTCATCATGGTCTGGGTGCCCTTGTCGTCCAGGATGCTCCACAGGGCGCTGGAGTCCACGCTCTGCATCTCGCTCATCATGGGTCCATTGGCCAGCAGGCTCTGGCTGAGACCGTCGCGCGCGTTGAGCGCCTTGGTGACCGCATCTTCATCGCCAAAGATCATGGTGGAAGGATCGACGAAGGAGAGCACCATTCCGGTACGGCTCATCGGATAGATACTGTTGGAGCGCACCATCTTGGGCTTGATCTTCTTGGCCTTGAAGGTGGCCATGATGTCCTGTTCAGGGAACTGCCCCTGCGCGATGCCCACCGTCTCCAGCCCGTCGCTGCTGGCCGAGGGACGGAAGAGCGCGAAGGCGAGCTCATCCACGTACTGGTCGATGCTGCCCTTGCCGTTCAGCGCAGCCTTTTTCAGCGCATCATCGAACTGCTTCAACTCCGGGGGCATGACACGGTTCCGCAAGCCCATGGCTGACGGCGAGTTCTGCATGGCCTGGTAGTCGATCACGACCAGTTGCTGCACATCCCGCGGAATGGCTCCGCGCGCATCCGTATCCAACTGTGCGGCCTGAGCGATGCCCGCTGTAGCCAGCAGCACCGCGGGGATAACCGAGAACTTCAAAAACGCTTTCAACACGTATTCCTCCGGAACAAATCGTTACGCGGCACGAGGGAGGCTACCTCAACAACGTGCCTGTTCCGCGCCATAGTGGGAGGGGAAAGAATCCACTCCCCTGATTGTAAACACTGGAATGAAACTGCTCGCCGCGCTCAGCGGGTGGCGGGCCATGCCAGCGGGGATTCGAGACGGCGTTCCAAAATCTTGGCCTGCGGATCGAATCCAGTTAATTGACGCATCCAGGCGCTTTCCCGCTCACAGGCTGCTTCCGGGATTAACCCGGCGATTTCCGCTTCCACGATCTCGGTCTTGTGCCGGACCGCCAGTTCCGTCACCGCCCGGTGCACCCGCGAGATCGGCGTCGCCTCAAAGTCCGTGATATTCAAGGCTAGTTGGCCCCGTCCCTGGGCCACGCCGGCCATAGCTTTGACGCCGCGCGACCCGCCGAGGGCGGCGCGCATCTCCCGCGCTAAGGCGCGCATGGTGGCCACATCGCCGGTATCGAAGTAGAGGTTGTAGGAGACCAGGAACTTGCGCGCGCCCACCGCGCACGCTCCGGCGGTGGGATGCAGATCGGGGCCGCCCAGATCGGGGCGGCGGGAGGGATCCTTGTGCACGGCCTCGCGCAGGCCCTCAAACTGGCCCAAGCGCACATTGTCGAGGTTGGCGCGATCCGGCCGGGCCGCCGCCGCTTCGTAAAAGAATACCGGCACGCCGAAGCGCCGCCAGATCTCCAGTCCCGCCTGGCGGGCCAGCAGAACGCACTGTTCCAGCTTGATTCCGGAGACCGGCACGAACGGAATCACATCCGCCGCGCCGATACGCGGGTGAGAGCCTTCCTGGCGGGTAAGATCAATCAGTTCAGCGGCCTTGCCTGCTCCGCGCACCGCCGCTTCCACGACTGCGGCGGGCTCTCCGGCAACGGTCACCACCGACCGGTTATGATCGGCGTCCATCGACCAGTCCAGCAGATGAACCCCGTCCACGCGCATCGCCGCAACGATCGCTTCGACACGCCTTGCGTCCTTTCCCTCGGAAAAGTTGGGAACGCATTCAACTACCGGTCCGTTCATCCTCGCTCCCGCGCCAAAAACCATCGCAGGTCAGCGCGACCAGAAGGTGTAATCCACCTGCACCTGGATGCTCGCGTTCACTCCGGGATTACGGTCACCCAGCGATGCCGACGAGATGTGCACCGCGTTCACGCCCAGATCAATCGAACGCTTCGCGCTGGTGAAGTAGTGGAGTCCGAAGCCTCCCTGCGGCGAAAAGTTCCACACGCTGGTGCCACCGTCCAGGCCCAGGGCGGGATCGCTGTAAAAATTGGGAGGAAACTTGTGCGTCGTGTAGATCAATCCGCCGGCTGCCTGAAACCAGGGCTGAATGCGCCGCGAACGGGTCAAAAAATTCCAGCGCATAATCACCGGGGTCAGGCTCACTCCACGAAATGTGCCGCCACCCACCGGCAGCACGCAGGGCTCGCTAACGCCGCCCACGTCGCAGGTGTAGGTCTTGGTGTGGGGCGCGGGCGTATACGCCTGCCAGAGAGGCATGATGTTGCCGGCCAGCTCAAACTGCCCGGGGAAAAAGCGCGTGTGAATGACAGGCGTCAGCATCTTGCCGATCTGAAAGCCCGCCCAGAAAAACTTGTAATCGGAGCGATTGCCCACCCCGGTGCCCCAATTGACGAACGGGCCGTACTCCCAGCTCATGTTGTCGCGAACGCGCGCGACAGGATTGCCGGCATCGTTCTGGTTGGGCTTTGGCGACTCCGCCGCAGCGGCCATGCTTGCGGCTGCAGTCATCAGGACTATGACCCAAAAAATGCGCTTCAAATCCACCTCTCCCCACCCCGATCGGGATTCTGCCATGCCCCGCGGCCGTTGACTCTCGAATCCTTCGACCGCTGGCTCTCTCCCGGCCCAAAAAAAGACCGCCACTACCGGGCGGCCTTTTCCCGTCGGTTTTTAGCCGCGATCAGCTTGCTGCGTGCTCCATCTGTTCGGCGTCCATATCGAAGTTGGAGTATACGTTCTGCACGTCGTCCAGGTCTTCGAGCGTTTCCAGCAGGCGGATCATCTGGTTGGCCGGCGCGCCTTCGAGCTTGGTGTAGGTCGAAGGCAACATGGTCACCTCGCTGGAGACGGTTGGGATTCCCGCCGCCTTCACCGCGTTCAGTACCCCTTCATAAGAGCCGGGATCGGTAATGATCTCCCACATATCGCCCTCATCGCTGAGGTCTTCGCCGCCCTGTTCGAGCACGATGTTCATCAACTGCTCTTCGCCGGCAGCCGATTTCTCGATCCCGATCACGCCCTTCTTGCTGAACATGAATTTGACGGATCCGCTCTCACCCAGGTTTCCACCATTCTTCGAGAAGGTATGCCGAACCTCGCTGACCGCGCGATTGCGATTATCGGTCAGCACTTCGACGATCAGCGCCACGCCGCCCGGACCGTAGCCTTCGAAGCTGATCTCCTCATAGGTGGCGCCTTCGAGTTCGCCGGTGCCGCGCTGGATGGCTCGCTTGATATTATCGGCTGGCATATTCTCAGCCTTGGCAGCGAGGACTGCCGTGCGCAGTCGGGGGTTGCCGTCAGGGTCGCCGCCGGCACGCGCGGCAATGGTAATTTCCTTGATCAGGCGGGTGAAGATCTTGCCGCGCTTGGCGTCCAGCGCGCCCTTCTTGTGCTTGATGGTGGCCCATTTCGAGTGGCCTGACATGACAACCTCAACGATGCAAAAATAGCGGTGCGAACCACGCGCCCAAGGGTTGAGTATACCACCCGCAGCGATCCGTCGGCAGCTTCTGATTCACCGGTAACGCTTTGGAATGAAGCCCCTTGCCCGGCACCGTGCGCTCAGATGGACGGGACTGCCTTCTTCGTTTTTTCGAGCGGCGCCGGCCAGCGCTGCGCCTCCACCACATCGATCCACACGGCAAAGCCCACTGAACCGGCAACCTGAACAATCATCCACACGCCATACTGTCCGGTTCGCGCGATGTACATGGCCAGGGCGGAGGCGATGATCACCGCGTTGATGCTCAGCCAGATGCTCGCCAGCCGCCGGTGCCAGTAGGCCAGCGCGCAGGCCGGTAACAGTGTTACCGAATTAAGCACCGAGGCGAAGATATCAAAGTAAGTATCGCTCGGGCCCTTGGTGATAAAGGGGGCGAGCACCAGGGGCATAAAGCCCCACAGAATCCCGAGGGCCAGGACGGTTCTCTGCCAGAACCGCTGCAAGCGGATAGCTTCGTCCTTGCTTACCACATTCGTCATCGCATCTACATCCCTGGTTGACGTGCGGTTGGCTTGATTCCGGATCAGGCGAACACTTCGGCATCGCGCAGCCGCAAGCCCTGCCGGTCCTTCTCTGAAACGATCACATCTGCCGCCCTAACGGGCCACTCGATGGCCAGGTCCGGATCGTTCCAGAGGATGGTTCGTTCTCCGGCCGCCGAATAGTAGTCCGTCACCTTGTAGGCAAAGCCGGCCTCTTCGCTCAGCGTCAAGAAAGAATGCCCGAATCCCTCCGGGATCCACAGCATGTGGCCGTTGTCGCCGCTCAGCTCTACCGCCACGTGCCTTCCGAACGTCGGGGAACTGCGTCGCAGATCCACAACCACGTCCAGAACCGCGCCAAAGGCCACTCGCACCAGCTTTCCCTGCGGATGCACGGTCTGGTAATGGATGCCGCGCAGCACGTTCTTGCGGGAGACCGAAAAGTTATCCTGCGCCCACTGCGCAGGCAGGCCCGCCTCCACCATCGCCCGCAGATTGAAGGTCTCCTGGAAGGAGCCGCGGGGGTCGCGAAAGATCCTGGGCGTAATCAGCAGCACGCCGGGCAGCGATGTCTCTTGGATCGTCACAGTTGCTTGCTCCCGGCGGCCAGATAGGGCTCTCGCAGCAGCTCCAGCAGATACTGACCATAGCCGCTCTTGCGGATGGGCTGGGCCAGGGCTTCGAGCTGCTCCGCGGTGATGAATCCCTGCCGGTAAGCGATCTCCTCCGGGCACGCGATGTCAAGTCCCTGGCGGCGCTCGATGGTATGCACAAACATGGACGCTTCGAGAAGCGAATCGTGGGTGCCAGTATCCAGCCAGGCCATGCCGCGGCTCATGATCTCCACATTGAGCTTTCCCTGCTCCAGGTAAATCCGGTTGAGATCGGTGATCTCCAACTCGCCGCGCGGCGAAGGCTTGAGCGATTCGGCGACTTGCACCACATCGCGGTCGTAGAAGTAGAGCCCAGTGACGGCATAGCGCGACTTCGGCTGCCGCGGCTTCTCCTCAAGGCTGATGGCGCGCCCTTCGGCATCGAACTCCACCACTCCGTAGCGCTCCGGATCTTCTACCGGATAGGCAAACACCGTGGCGCCGGATTCCTGCGCCGCCGCCCGCTGCAACTGCTGCGAGAAGCCTTGCCCGTAAAAAATGTTGTCGCCCAGAATGAGCGCGCTGGTATCGCCGCAGACAAAGTCCTTGCCGATCAGAAACGCCTGAGCCAGCCCGTCGGGGCTGGGCTGCACGGCGTAGCTGATGTTCATGCCCCAGCGGTTGCCGTTGCCCAGCAGTTCGGCGAACCGGCTGGTGTCCTGCGGTGTGGAGATGACCAGAACATCGCGCAGACCCGCCAGCATCAGCGTGCTCAGCGGGTAATAGATCATCGGCTTGTTGTAGACCGGTAGAAGCTGCTTGGAAACCACATGGGTCACGGGATAGAGCCGCGTGCCCGATCCGCCCGCCAGAATAATCCCCTTCATTTCAGCCCCTGACGAACCGGCTCGATCTCTGCCCGCTCCGCGTAGTTCTGTTCGATCCACGCCCGGTAGGCGCCGGTACGCACATTTTCAATCCACTCCGGATGTTCCAGGTACCAGCGCACCGTCTTGCGCAGGCCGCTCTCGAATCTTTCCGCCGGCTTCCATCCCAGCTCACGCGCGATCTTCGTCGCGTCAATCGCGTAGCGCCGATCGTGACCGGGTCTGTCCTGCACGTAGGTAATCAGCTTCCGGCGTTCGCCGCCCGCACCGGGCCGCATCTCGTCCACCAGGTCGCAGATCGTGTTCACCACGTCGATATTGGCGCGCTCGCTGTTGCCGCCGATGTTGTAGGTCTCGCCGGGCCTGCCCTTTTCCAGAACCGTGCGGATCGCGGCGCAGTGGTCTTCCACATAGAGCCAGTCGCGGACGTTCTTGCCATCGCCGTAGACCGGCAGCGGCTTGCCCTCCAGCGCATTCAGAATCATGAGGGGAATCAGCTTCTCGGGAAACTGGAACGGACCGTAGTTATTGGAGCAGTTGGTGGTCAGCACCGGCATGCCGTAGGTGTGAAAGTAGGCGCGCGCCAGGTGGTCGGAGCCGGCCTTGGAGGCGGCATAGGGGCTGTTGGGCGCGTAGGGCGTGTTCTCGTGGAAGGCAGGATCCTCAGGCCCAAGCGTGCCGTAGACCTCATCGGTCGAGACGTGCAGGAAGCGAAAGCCGTCCCGCTCCGCGCCGCTCAACATGTTCCAGTAGATCCGGGCCTGCTCCAGCAGGGTGAAGGTGCCGAAGACATTGGTGCGAACAAAAGCATCCGGCGCCACAATCGAGCGATCCACGTGGCTCTCGGCGGCAAAGTGCACGATGGCCCGGGGACGCTGCTCACGCAGCAGCCGCGCCACCAGTTGCGCATCACAGATGTCGCCGCGCTGAAACGCATAGCGCGAGTTGCCGTCGAGGCTGGCGAGATTGGCAGGATTACCGGCGTAGGTGAGCAGATCGAGGTTGAGCACGGCCGAAGACGTGTTTTCCAGCCAGCCCAACACAAAGTTCGAGCCGATGAAACCCGCTCCGCCGGTCACAAGGATGCTGTCGCGCACGTTCACTGGCCTCTCCATCGCCCGTAGTGATCTCAAAATAGCTTACAGCCTCGGCGCAACACGGCACCTCATCCTCCGCGTAAACCACCTTCTGGGAAGGAACTTGGGCGCTGGGATGAATTTTTCGATATATTAAAGAGAGCCAGTCCCGGATGCGGCCGGACCTGTTCAAGCAAATTTCTTGATCATGGACCTGAGCGATTTCTGTCAGTGGAATCGCACGCCGGATGTGTCTTTGGGAACTGCCTGATGCGCGAACCGGCTCCGGGCCATCCCTGGATGCGATTGCAGGCCGGCCTTCAATTCGCGCGGCGACGCACGACCAGAAGGGGAATTCACCCCTAAGGACAAGAATGGAATTTCCCCACGGCGCGCTTGATCCGCCGCGGGCGTTTTGCACATCTAGTTCGGTGAAAAGGCTGCCCATGGAAAATCAGACTCATCTCCGTATTCCCGACGCACAGGGTCTTTACCATCCCAGCAACGAGCACGATGCCTGCGGAATGGGGCTGGTCGCCAGCATTCGCGGCGAAAAGAGCCATGAGATCATCCGCAAGGGCCTTGAGGTTCTCATCAACCTCACCCATCGCGGCGCCGCGGGTTGCGATCCGGAGACGGGCGATGGGGCCGGCATCCTCATCCAGATACCTCACGAGTTCTTCGTGCGCGAGTGCGGCGAGCTGGGCATGACCTTGCCCGCGCCCGGCAGCTACGGCGTAGCCATGTGCTTCCTGCCGGTGGAGAAGCACAGCCGCCTCCAATGCGAGGGCGTGTTTGAGCGCATTGCCCAGGAAGAGGGCTGCACCGTGCTCGGCTGGCGCGATACGCCGGTGAACGGCGACGCCATCGGCCGCGAGGCCCGCAACTCGCAACCCTACATCGAGCAGCTCTTCGTCGCCGCCCCGCAAGGCATGGACGAGGAGAGCTTCGAGCGCCTGCTTTACCGCATTCGCCGGCGCAGCGAAAATGAGATCGCCAGCTCCGAGATCGAGGACAAGGAGACCTTCTTCGTCCCCTCGTTCTCCTGCCGCACCATCGTCTACAAGGGCCTGATGCTGGCCCCGCAGATCGAGAAGTTCTACATCGAGCTGGCCAATCCGCTGGTCACCAGCGCGCTCACCCTGGTCCACCAGCGCTTCTCCACCAATACCTTCCCGAGCTGGAAGCTGGCGCATCCCTACCGCTACGTCTGCCACAACGGCGAGATCAACACCATCCGCGGCAACGTGAGCTGGATGAACGCCCGCCAGTCGATCTACCAGAGCCCGGTATTCGGTGACAAGATCAACGACCTCTATCCGGTGGTGGTGCCGGGCGGCAGCGACTCCGCATCGCTGGACAACGCGGTTGAGTTCCTCTACCAGTCGGGCCGTTCCCTGCCCCACGTGATGGCCATGCTCATCCCCGAGGCGTGGGCCGGCAATCCCGACATGGACGAGGACAAGCGCGCCTTCTACGAGTACCACGCTTCGCTGATGGAGCCGTGGGATGGTCCCGCCGCGATCGCCTTCACCGATGGCCGCGTGGTCGGCGCCACGCTGGACCGCAACGGCCTGCGCCCGGGACGCTACATCGTCACCAAGGACGACCTGGTGGTGCTGGCCTCCGAGGCCGGGGTCATCGAAGTTCCCGCCGAGGACATCCGCAAGAAGGGCCGCCTGCAGCCGGGCCGCATGTTCCTGGTCGACACCGTGCAGAAGCGCATCATCTCCGACGCCGAAATCAAGAAGGAGCTGGCCGGCCGCCAGCCCTACGGCGAATGGCTCAAGCAGCAGCAGATCACGCTCGACGAATTGCCTGAGCCCACCCGCATCATCGCCACCAATCAGGAAACCCTGATCCAGCGCCAGCGCGCGGCCGGCTACAGCGAAGAGGATCTGCGCATCCTGCTGCTGCCCATGGCCGCCAAGGGCGAGGAGCCAATCGGCTCCATGGGCACCGACGTGCCTCTGGCCTGTCTGAGCGACAAGCCGCAGTCGCTGTTCAGCTACTTCAAGCAACTCTTCGCGCAGGTCACCAATCCGCCGATCGACCCGATCCGCGAAGAGCTGGTGATGTCGCTGATCAGTTATCTCGGCACCGAGCGCAACATTCTCGACGAGAAGCCGGAGAACTGCCACACGCTGAAGCTGCTGCATCCCATCCTCTCCAACCGCGAGCTGGAGAAGCTGCGCCGCGTCTCCTCCGGCGACTTGCTGGCCACCACGCTGCCCGCGCTGTTCCGCGTGGCCGATGGCGAA
>DAIDLI010000150.1 GCA_027449545.1 Acidobacteriaceae bacterium
CTTCAACAGCTACTTCCCCAACGTGCTGGGCGTGCAGACGGTGGCCAGCAGCCTGGCGGTCAAAGCCGGCGGCGGCCTCAACTACAAGCTGCGCCGCCATCTCGCGCTGCGCGCCTTCGAGGCCGACTATCTCCGCACCCAACTGCCTAACTCCACCAACAACGCGCAGAACAGCCTGCAACTCGGCGCCGGTGTCGTGCTGCGGTTCCGCTAGCTACACCGTTCTCTCTGGCGGCAGTCACATCGAAGCCAATTCAAGCGCGCATGAGCAGAATGTCTCAAGGGCGAAGATTACTTCGAGCGGCGCAGACTGGAGGCGCGGATGATCAGGCGGGGAGAGGTTAATTCAGCATGTACCCGGCGCGGGCCTTTACTGTGCGCGAGGCGGAGAGCCATGGCGGCGACGGCGCGCGCGATGGATGCGGCGCCCTGGTCAACCGAGGAAAGAGGAACGCGAAGAAAATCAGAATAGGACAGATTTCCGCAGCCGACAATGGCGATATCCTGGGGGATGCGCAGGCCGGCCTCCAGGATGGCACGCATGGCCCCGAGTGCGACGGGGTCATTGAAACAGAAGATTCCGTCCGGGCGCGTCTTCCTGGCGAGTAGCTTACGGGCAGCTTCGTAGCCGCCGGGTTCTCCTCGATGATCCCCTGATGTCCCGATCGAGATGACATCGGCGCCGCGAAACGGTAACTCGCCCTCAGCAAGAGCGCGCTTGTAGCCTTCCAGGCGGCCAATGGCGGTGCTGATCTCAGGGCCCCTCATATGCGCGATGCGGCGGCAACCCTGATCGATGAGGTGCTTTGTGGCGAGAACGCCCACAGCGCAATCATCGACTCCGACAAAGTTGGCGTCCAGCTTTTGAAGGCGACGATCGAAGAGAATGTAGGGGACCTTCTCCTCCTCAATGCGGCGGAAAGTCTCGAGGCTCTTTTGCGCAGAGGCAATCATGAGTACGTCGACGCGTCGCGCCAGGAATTGTGCAATCTCCTGTTGCTCGAGGGCAGGATCTTCATCAGATGAGGAGATGAAGAGACTGTAGCCCTTTTCGCGCACCTCGACCGAAATTTCCTTGACCACCTGAGCGAAAAAGGGATGGAGAAGATCGGGTACGACGATGCCGATAGTCCAGGTCTGGCCGGTGATGAGAGAGCGGGCGGCCAGGTTGGGCTGGTAGTTGACCTCCTTCATCCGCTTCAGAACACGCTTGCGCGTAGCCTCGCCGATATCCGGATGATTGCGCAGTACCTTGGAAACAGTGACGACCGAGAGACCCAGGTCTACCGCAATATCTTTCAGGCGCACCGCCATTGATTTCTCGTCCTTTCCGCTGCGCGGCTCTTGGAGCAGGGGCCTCACTACGATGATCTAACGGCTGGCCACCGGATCGCAAATAGAAGAGGGCGGCCGCCCGCGCTTCCACAGACCAGCGGCGCCGTGGGCGCGTGCAGCTTGACACGCTGAATCCGCTTGATTAGGCTCACACTCGGTACAGTAAACGATTAAGGAGAGCTTTTTATGCTTGCGCAAACTGACCCCTGGAAGGCCGCCGAAGATGCAATCGACCCTGCGCTTGTGCCGCAGAGGAGATTGCAGAGTGGAGCCTTGATGCCGGCTGTTGGGCTGGGTACGTACGGTTCCGATCATGTCCCGCATGATGCCGTTGCGGCGGCGGTGAAGGTTGCAGCCGAGATCGGATACCGCCATTTTGACTGCGCGTCCGTCTATGGGAACGAGAACCAGATCGGCAACTCATTCGCTGCGCTTTTCCAGGCGGGTCTCGACCGCAAGGAGATCTGGGTCACGTCGAAGCTCTGGAACGACAAGCACGGCGAAGATGATGTCATTGCGTCGTGCGAGAAGTCACTGGCCGATCTCCGGCTCCAGTACCTGGATCTCTATCTTGTGCACTGGCCCTTTCCCAATCATCATCCGCCGCACTGCGACGTGAGTGCGCGCAATCTGGATGCCGTCCCCTATCTCCACGAGAATTACATGCGCACGTGGCGCAAGATGGAGGAGCTGGTCGACCGAGGCTTGGTTCAGCACATCGGTACGTCCAATATGACCATCCCCAAGATGAAGCTGCTCCTGCGGGATGCGCGCATCAAGCCGGTTGTGAACCAGATGGAGCTTCACCCCTACTTCCAGCAGCCGGAGTTCTTTGCCTTCTTGCAGGCGAATGGCATCGAGGCGGTGGGGTATAGCCCGGTTGGCTCACCGGCGCGGCCGGAGCGGGATCGCACTCCGGAGGACCTGGCTCCTATCGAGGATCCGGTGATCCGCTCGATCGCCCGGCGGCTCGGCGTGCATCCGGCGGTGGTTTGCCTGAAATGGGCGGTGCAGCGCGGACAATCTCCGATTCCTTTCTCCACCAGTCGCGAGCATATGCTGGCGAATCTTCGCGGGGTGACCACGGATCCGTTAACCGCTGAAGAGATGACCGCAATCGAAAAGATTGATCGCAACTGCCGCCTCATCAAGGGGCAAGTCTTCCTCTGGAAGGAAAACCAGTCATGGGAGGATCTGTGGGACCTGAACGGGGAAATCACACCTCCATGAGCGACGCCGCAAAGACACCGAACACCGAGGATGAAAACTGTGAGTAAGACAATGCTGGCGGCGTACTTGCCGGGGAACAGCTCCGTCGAAATGAGAACTGTGCCGGTGCCCTCGCCGGGGCACGGCGAAGTGCTGATTGAAGTGAAGGCATCCACCATCTGCGGCTCCGATATTCGGTGCATCTATCACGAACACCTGGGCAAAGGACCGGAAGGCTATCAGGGCGTAATCGCCGGCCATGAGCCGGCCGGCCTAGTTGTGGAAGCGGGACCTGGCTGCCGCAGATTCAAGGCCGGCGACCGAGTCCTTGTCTATCACATCTCCGGCTGCGGCGTATGCAACGACTGCCGGCGCGGTTTCATGATCTCGTGCACCAGTACGGAGTACCGGCGCGCGTACGGATGGCAGCGCGATGGCGGTATGGCGCAGTTTATGCTCGCCGAGGAAAAGGATCTGATCGCACTGCCCGAGCCGCTCACCTATGCAGATGGCGCGCAAGTCGCATGCGGGTTCGGTACCGTCTATGAGGGATTGGAGAAGATCGGCATCAGCGGCAATGACGCTGTGCTGATCACCGGGCTCGGACCGGTGGGGCTGGCGGCGGGCGCACTGTGCCGCAAGCTCGGAGCGCAGCGGATCATCGGCATCGACATTGCCCGGGAGCGCATGGATCTGGCGATGAAGCTGGGTCTTTGCGACGATGTTCTGACGTCTGGACCCGACAACGTTGCCCAAGTGCGCGAACTGACCGGCGGCCACGGCGTAGAGCGCGCCGTGGACTGCTCCGCCAACGCCGAGGCGCGCGCCACAGCCATTCGTGCGACCCGCAAGTGGGGCAAGATTGTGCTGATTGGCGAAGGCGGAACGCTCTCCTTCAATCCTTCGCCCGATATTATTCACGACCAGAAGACCATCTATGGCTCATGGGTGACGTCGACCTGGCGCATGGAAGAGCTGGTGGAGCGGCTGGTGCGCTGGCAGTTGCATCCGGAGACGATCATTACCCATCGCTTCCCGCTGGAGCAGGCTCAAGAGGCCTATGCGGTGATGGCCTCGGGACGATGCGGCAAGGTCGCCGTTTGCCCCGGGGAAGGCGTCGTGAATGGAGTTAACCGCTGCACTTCGTAGGGCGAATCAGAGGGGGCCAGGCCGTGCGCTTCCGGATATTGTGCTCTGGGGCGGTCTCCAGCAACCCGGTGGGTAGGGCTTGCGGGAGGACTCCGAGGGGGACGTCTTGCAGCAGACAACACCGGCGGAGAGCCGAGGAATTGATGAAGAAGCAAAAGCTTGTCGTGCTCCCGAATAGTTGGGAAAAGACATTTTCCGGCCAGCTTCCGCTAATGGGGCACCGTAACTGGGTGGTGATTGCGGACGCCGCCTATCCCCAGCATTCTGCCGCAGCTATTGAAACACTGAAGGTCAAGGGTGATCCACTCCAAACAATCCGCAAAATCGTCGCCCTTGTAGATTCCTCTCCGCATCTCGCTGCAACCATCTACACGGACCTCGAACTGCAATTTGTCGCGGAGAAGGATGCACCTGGAGTAACGCGCTTCCGACGTGGACTTGGCGAGGTGCTGAATGGCAGACAGGCCAGCGCATTACCGCACGAGGAGATTATCGCCAAGCTCGACGAGTGCGCGCGCACCTTCCGCGTCTTAGTCCTCAAAACGGAGCAGACGATTCCGTACACGTCAGTGTTTCTTGAGCTTGGCTGTGGTTACTGGCCTTCAGAGGCAGAGCAGCGCATGCGCGCAGCGATGCGCAAGCGGAATTGCCAGTAACTCAGGGATGGCGAGGCGTGCGCCCCATGCGGATAGCTTATCTACTCTCTCTCAGTCTTTCGTCAGCAGTCTGCTAAGAACTCCGCTTGAAGCGAATCGCCTGGAACGGCTTGCCGGAAAGCTTGACCTTAGCCGTGCCGCTGAAGGTTCCTTGCAGCGGCATCGCTTCCATCTTCCAGGGATCGATCAGCTCCGCCGTGAAGCTTCCCGCCGGAAGCGGAAATTCATAAAAGATGGGCTGATGTAAATCGAAATAATAGAGGATCTCTTCCGCCTTTTTCCCGGATTGCTCAAGAGCCGCAGCATTCAGGTAATACGGATTGGCTTGTGACTCCAGTCCTGCGCGCTGCGGACCGGACACCGCCACCGTTCTCTCCAGCAGATTCCGCAGAAATCCGATCCGGGCAGGACTGGTGCCATGGAGAGTGCCGCCGTGCGACCACCAAATAACGGGCGTAGCCAGCTCGTTGAACCCTGAATCCGCGTCCAGATAAGTTTCGCCGTGGGTCACGTAGCAACCATGAATCACCCCCAGCCAAAAGCGCCGCGCCATCTCCGGGCCCGACAGATTGCCCCAGCGTCGATTCAGATTGCCTTCGTATTGAACTTCGTCGAAGCAGATCGGCTTACGCCAGGCCTTCAACCACTCCGGGGCACGATCGAACATTGAGTTTTGCAGGCTTGCATGGGTTACCCAGGGACGCGCGTAATCGTACATGTAATGGGAGTAATGAATCGAACGAAGATGACCAACAGCATCGAACTCCTGCACGATCTGGAAAAATCTGTCGAAGTCGGTGGTGGTCTTGGCCTTCATCAGGTCGTACTCATTTGCCATCGACCACCAGATGTTCCGATACGCTGACATCCGGGCGAGCACATAACGAAGGTAGCGCTCATCGGCCTCGGGCGGCATCTCCGCGTAGCCCCAGCGGTCGTAGGGGTGAAACAGAATCAAATCGGCTTCGATGCCCATCGCCCGCAGGTCGCCAATGCGCTGCTCGATGTGCGCGAAGAATTCAGGGTTCGGCCGAGTGAAATCATTCACTCCGGTTCCGCTACGCTCAAACGGATAGTAGGGAGGCTCGTTGTGATTGTATTCGTAGCTCTTGGGGAAGACGCACATGCGGATCTTGTTGAACGGAGCCGTCCGTAACGTCTCGAGCGTCTGCTCCTGTAAGCGCTCTGACTGATGCACCCAGGCGTAGCAGGTAGTTCCAAATGGGAAGAACGGTGTGCCGTCGGCGTAACCGAAGTGATGCCCGTTGCGCACGCGAACCGGCCCGTGTACCCCCGGGTGCGGTGCAATGCACGAGAAGCTTCCCGCCTTCCCGGAAAGCTCGGCAGCAGAACTCTCCGTCACATACTTCCATTCGCCCTGTGTGTCGGGCATGAAACGCAGTTTGTAGCGGCCGGAGCCATCGTAGAAGCCGTCGATTCTTACGGTGCGGTAACCCTGGGAAAAAATCGCAGACAGGCTGACCTCGGTAAACGGATTGCCTGCGGCTGGACCGCCGAGCGTAAGTTCAAATACCTCCCACTGCGGTACAGGCGAATGGCTGCTATGCGGCGTCTGTATGGGAGCCGCGCCTATATCATTGGAAGCGATAGCTCCAAGCGAGCCCACCGAGCTCAGCTTCAGCATCTCACGGCGATTCATGCGGCCCATTATCGCTTCTCCTGTCAAACTGTCGGATGATGCGAAGTCTCACGTCCACTCACGCGCAACGCAGATTACTTGCCCGCAGAGCCGCACTGTCCGTTGTGCACCTGAAGCGGTCTGCGGATTGGAGTGCTTGAGGCAAGGATAGAGGCGTTCAAATCCCCCTGTCAAAAACTTATCGCATAATTATGCAATATCGCACGACAATGTTGACGCCCTCTGAAGCGCCGCGTATGATTTCGCTAAAAGATGACGAAAAGTCTGAATGGCGTGGGCATGGACCAGGATTCTCCGGGCAAACTCAAACAAGAAGCGAACTGGATCAGGCTGAGCGCCATGACCATGACCCACAATGCCCAGTTGGGTCACACCGGGGGCGATCTGTCCTCCGCAGACATTCTCGCTGTCCTCTACTTTGGGGGCGTGCTGCGCGTCGATCCCAGCCAGCCAAACTGGCCGCAGCGCGACCGGTTCGTTCTCTCCAAGGGCCACTGTTCGGGGGCGTTCTACTCTGCCCTGGCCGCGCGCGGATTCTTTCCTCCGGCGCAGCTCAAAACTCACATGGAGCCGCTCTCCATGCTCAATGGGCATCCCGACCGCAATAAGCTGCCCGGTGTGGAAGCGAATACCGGTCCGCTCGGGCACGGGCTTCCCATCGCGGTCGGAGCAGCACTTGCCGCCCGCATGCGCAAGGAGAGCTGGCGCGTCTTTGTCCTGACTGGCGACGGCGAATTGCAGGAAGGCTCCAACTGGGAAGCGGCGATGACAGCGCAGCACTATGGCCTTGATAATCTCACCGTCATTGTTGATCGCAATCGGATTCAGCAGGGCGATTTCACGGAGAACACCATCCGCATGGAGCCCCTGGCCGCGCGCTGGTCGGCGTTCGGCTTTGCGGTTGACGAGGTAGACGGCCATGATCCCGCTGGACTGCTCGACAGATTCTCGCATCTTCCCATTCAGCCAGGCAAACCATCGTGCATCATTGCCAATACTGTAAAAGGGAAGGGCTTCTCGCTTGCTGAGAATCAGCCGGCCTGGCATCATGGTGTGCCGGATCATGAGCAACTGGCCGCGGCTGCCGTCGAGCTGGGCATGGAGGTGGGCTGGTGAGCGCAACAGAAGTGCTTCAGTCCGGGGCGGGCTGCACATCTCAGCAACTGTTCGATTGCCGCGACGCCTACATCCGCGCCCTGGAGGAGATGGCGGCGGATGATCCTCGTGTTTGCGCTGTGGCCAACGACTCGGTCTCTTCGGCCAAGCTCAAAGGCTTTCGCGCCAAGTTCCCTGATCGCTTTGTCAACGTCGGTATCGCCGAGCAGAACATGGTCGGTGTGGGCGCGGGCCTGGCCAATGGCGGAATGATTCCCTACGTCTGCGGCGCGGCGTGTTTTCTTACGGCGCGCGCGATGGAGCAGGTCAAGGTAGACTTGGCCTACTCGAAGTCCAATGTGAAGCTCTGCGGCATGTCGCCAGGGATGGCTTACGGCCAGTTGGGTTCCACGCATCATTCCATTGAAGATCTGGCCTGGACCCGCGTGCTGCCCAATCTGGCCGTTGTGGTCCCCGCCGATCCCATTGAAACGGCAGCGGCGATGCGGTATTCGAAGGTTCATGAGGGGCCGATGTACCTGCGCATCAGCCGAATGCCCGTCCCGCGCGTTCATGGCGATGACTACGAGTTCAAGTTCGGAAAGGCAGTGCTGCTCCGCCAAGGCAGTGATGTTACGTTGATGGCCACGGGAGTGCTCGTGTCGCGCGCGCTGCAGGCCGCGTCTGCCCTGGCGGCCCGCGGGATCTCGGCCAGGGTGCTGAACGTAAGCACCATCAAGCCACTCGATGAAGAAGCGATTCTCGACGCAGCCCGTACTACCCGCGCGATTGTCACCGCGGAGGAGGCTTTCGCCCGGGGCGGTCTGGGGGGCGCTGTGGCAGAGCTGCTGGTGCAGAATCATCCGGTGCCGATGCGGATACTGGGTGTTCCGGATTCTTTCCCACCCACGGGAAGCGCCGAATTTCTGATGGAGCATCTTGGTTTGAGTGCGGCCGGTATCGAAAACGCCGCTCTTGACCTACTCAAGGACAAGCGATAGATGACAAGCGAATGGATCTTGGCGGTCGATCAGGGCACGAGCAGCACGAAGGCGCTGTTGATCGACCGTGAAGGCCATACCGCTTTTCGCACCTCGACCCCTCTTGAGCTCATCTGCCGCCAGGCCGGATATGTGGAGCAGGATCCACTCGCGCTTTGGCAGTCCGTGTGCCGCGTTGCGAAGGAATGCGCGAGCTATGCTGCCGCTCAGCATACGCGCATCGCGGCCATTGCTCTCAGCAACCAGCGTGAAACGGCCGTCACCTGGCATAGCAACGGTGAGCCGGTAGGCAATGCCATCACATGGCAATGCCGCAGATCTGCGCCCGTTTGTGATCGGCTGCGTGACCGCGCTGCGGCGATTCAAGCCGCAACCGGACTGCCGCTTGATCCCCTCCTGAGCGCAACCAAATGGGCCTGGGTCTTCGATCAGCAGCCTGATCTTCGCCCAATGGCCAAGTCGGGCGAACTGCGCATCGGGACCGTGGATTCTTGGCTCCTGTACAAGCTGACCGGCGGCAGGGTACACGCCACAGATCACACCAACGCCTCGCGCACCGCTCTGCTTCATCTCGCTTCGCTGGATTGGGACGAAGCGATGCTTGGCTTGTTCCAGATTCCACGGGCGGCGCTTCCTCTCCTCTGCGCATCGGCCGGCGTGTGCGCCGAGTGCATCTCTGTCCCGGCTCTCGCCGGAGTCCCCGTTGCTTCTATCATCGGCGACTCGCACGCGGCGCTCGTCGGCCATGGCCGGTATGAGCCCGGAACGACCAAGGCCACATACGGCACGGGCTCATCGCTCATGATGCTTACCCCTGCTTTGGCAGGCGAAACGAATGTGCTGGCGCGCACCGTCGCATGGTCTTCGACGGCCGAAGTGCATTTCGCTCTCGAGGGCAATATCGCGATGAGCGGTGCCGCCTTGCAGTGGGTTGGTGAATTTCTGGGTTTATCAAACCCGGCCGAAGATGCAGCCGCGTTGGCTGCGAGCGTGCACGATGCGGCCGGGATGATGCTTGTTCCGGGCATGGTGGGGCTGGGCGCCCCGTATTGGGATGCGGAGGCCCGTGGCATCATGGCGAACATTGAGCGGTCACATTCGGCGGCGCATCTCGCCCGCGCCGCGCTGGATGCTGTCGCGTTTCAGGTGGCGGACGTCCTCGATGCCATGGAAAGCGCTGCCGGTGTGGAACTTCCCACCTTATTGGCGGATGGCGGTGCAACCCGCAACGATGCGTTGATGCAGATGCAGGCCGACATCATCGGCCGCCCCGTTCTTCGCTCTGCGCAGGAGGATCTTTCGGCGCGGGGCGCCGCGATGCTGGCCGGAGTGGCGCTGGGCTGGTGGAAGTCGACAGCCGAGCTTGCCGCGCTCCCAAAGGCAGGACGGCTCTTTGAGCCGCATATGAGCTCGTCCAGGCGTGAGGAGTTGCTCGCTGCATGGCGCCTCGCGGTACGTCGCGCGCGTCTTCGCGATGAGAAGAAAGCAGGCCCGTCATGCTGATGGTGCATAGCTATTCCATTGCCGTGCTCCTCTGTGTCCTCACGATGATCTGTTGGGGCTCCTGGGCGAACACTCAGAAGCTAGCGGCGCGCACCTGGCGCTTTGAGCTTTACTACTGGGACTTCGTCACCGGGCTGCTGGTCACGTCCCTGTTTGCTGCGCTCACCCTTGGCTCGCTCGCCCACACCGGCCGTACCTTCTTTGCAGACCTTGCGCAGGCTGACCGCTCCAGCATCGCCTGGGCGCTCCTGGGTGGCACAGTGTGGAATCTGGGCAATCTCTTGCTCGTTGCCGCGATTGCCGTAGCTGGCATGGCAATCGGCTTCCCCATCGGCGGCGGGATCGCCTGGGTGCTCGGCATCGCCGTCAATTTCATCCTGGTGATTCTCGGCGGAGCCACAAATCCAGGCAATTCGCGACTTCTCTTTGCTGGCGTCGCCATCATTGTGGTTGCGATCCTGCTGAGCATGAAGGCTTATGGCCAGCTTGCAAGAGCCGTCAAGAAGCCCAGCGTCAAAGGGATCCTGCTGTCGCTCTCTGCAGGGGTTCTGATTGCCTTCTTTTACGGCTTCACCGTTCGATCCATCGATCCAGTCTTTGTCGCCGGCGGCTCAGGCAAGTTGATGCCCCTGACCGCTTCGCTCTTCTTCGCGCTGGGGGCCTTTCTGAGCACGTTTCTATTTAACCCGTTCTTTATGCGTAACCCGGTCGAGGGGGCCCCCCTCCGGCTTCGCGAATACTGGCAAGGAAGCCTGGCAACGCATCTGACCGGTCTCCTGGGCGGCGCGATCTGGAGCATCGGCATCAGCGCCAGCTTTATTGCAGTCGGTGCAGCAGGACCGGCGATTTCTTACGCGCTCAGCAATGCTGCTCCAGTGGTTGCCATTCTGTGGGGCGTCCTCGTGTGGAAGGAGTTTGCTAAAGCGCCGCGCGGAACCAACCGCATCCTTGTATCCATGTTCTTGTGCTATTTGGCAGGGCTTGTGCTCATCACCTACTCGCGTTTGTGACAAGCGGCAGTCCATGAGGGCATGATGATTGCCCCGACACCACGCAGCCATAGTGCTGTATTGGGCTCGTACTTCAACCAGCAAAGGTTCAGGAAAATCGAAATGCAAACTGCATCGACGACTTTAGGCGTAATCCTGGGCAACCGCGACTTCTTTCCCGATGTGCTTATCACGGAGGCGCGCCGGGACTTGACCAAACTCTTTGCCGAACTCTCCATTGAGCCGGTATGGCTGACACCGCACGACAGTAAATTGGGGGCCGTAGAGACTTGGTCGGATGCGCAAAGATGCGGGGAACTCTTCCGCCGCAACCGCGAGAGGCTGGATGGCATTCTGGTCTGCCTGCCTAACTTCGGCGACGAAAAGGGAGTGGCCGATTCCATTCGCCTGGCCGACGCACGAATCCCCATTCTGGTCCAGGCCTGTCCTGACGATCTGGATCAATTCGGGCTCGATCGCCGGCGTGACGCCTTCTGCGGGAAGATCTCGGTCTGCAACAACCTACGCCAATACGGTCTCCGCTACACGCTCACGCGCGATCATACGGTCTCGATCTCGGACTCGCGCTTTCGGGAAGATCTGGCGCGATTCGTGCAGACCTGTAGAGTTGTCCGCGGTCTGAGCCGTCTGCGCATCGGTGCGGTGGGCGCACGTCCCAACGCTTTCAACACCACACGCTTCAGTGAGAAGCTGCTTGAGGCCACTGGCATCAGCGTGAATACCATCGATCTTTCCGAGGTCTTCGGCGAAGCCGCGAAGGTCGAAAGCGGCGATCCCCGCGTCCGCCAGCGTGTCGAGCAGATCCGTTCGTATGCAGATGCCACCTCTGCGCCGGACGAGGCTATCCTGCGGATGGCAAAGTTTGCCCTGGTGGTGGATGATTGGATGCACTCGCTCAGCATCACCGCGACGGCGATCCAGTGCTGGAGTTCGCTGCAGAAGAACTTCGGCGTCAACGTCTGTACCATCATGTCGATGATGAGCGAGCAGATGCTGCCCTCCGCGTGCGAAGTGGACATTGCCGGGGTGGTTGGCATGTATGCACTGCAACTTGCCGGCGGCCGTCCCAGCGCGCTCGTGGATTGGAACAATAACTACGGCGGCGACCCGGAAAAATGCGTCTTCTTCCACTGCGGCAATTGGGCCAAGGATTTTCTGCCTGATATACGCATTGGAACTGCGCCCATCCTGGGTACCGTTCTCGGCGAGGCCAACACCGTCGGCGCACTGGAAGGGCGCACGCCGGCCGGACCGGTCACCTTCGGTCGCGTCAGCACGGATGACACAAGCGGTAAGATCCGTGCCTATGTTGGCGAGGGCGAGTTTACAGACGATCCACTGAAGACCTTTGGCACGCGCGCCGTTGTAAAGGTGGCAGGTCTGCCTTCCCTGATGCATACCATCTGCCAGAACGGCTTCGAGCATCATGCGGCCATGAACGCGAGCCACTGTGCCACTGCTGTGGCTGAAGGCCTCTCGCGCTATCTCGGCTGGGAGACCTATCACCATAACCGCCCCGCTGATCTTCCGCCGATTTCTTGAGCAGGCAGGCTGCCCAGAAATGGTATGCAGGCACTATTTCAGGCCATGCATCTCCGTACCGGGCTGCCCTGCCTGCTGCATTGCTGTATGTGTCAAAATTGTTAAGATGGCCCGCATAGATGAACTGCGCCTGATGGCGAAAGTGGCTCGCATGTACTACCTGCAGGGGATCCGTCAGCAGGGAATCACGGAGCAGCTTCATATTCACCAATCGACCGTCTCGCGTCTGCTCAAGCGGGCGCGCGAAGCCAATATCGTTCGCGTCACCGTGAACAATCCGCCCGGCATCTTTGCCGAAATGGAAGACCGCCTGGTGGCGCAGTTCAAGTTGCAGGATGCAGTGGTTGTGGACTGTCCTGCCGAAGAGGGTCCCATGGTGCGCGATCTCGGAGCGGCGCTGGCCTATTTTGTCGAAACCAGCCTCAAGCCAGGCGCAGTGGTCGGAATCTCTTCGTGGAGCCGTTCGCTGTTCGCCATGGTGGATGCGCTGCACCCTGGTGACTATTGCCGAGGCGGAAAAGTTGTGCAGATTCTGGGCGGCGTGGGGCAAGTAGGAACCGAAGCGCACGCCTTCTATTCGGCGCAACGACTGGCCACGCTGATCGGCGCGACCCCGGTCTTGCTTCAGGCTCCGGCCGTCGTCGGTTCCGCGGAGGCGCAGCGTGTACTCGCCCGCGATCCCTCGGTGAAGGCAGCTACAGAACTCTTCGACCAACTCGATGTCGCTTTGGTCGGTATCGGTTCCATGGAGCCGTCGCGCTTGCTGGCCAGTAGCGGAAACATCTTCTCCCCTGGCGAGCGTGCAGAGTTGAGCCGCCATGGCGCAGTGGGCGACATCTGCTTTCGTTCCTTTGATGCCGATGGAAAACCCGTGAAGTCGCCGCTCATGCAGCGCGTGATTGGCATTGGTCTTCCCAGTCTGCGCCGCGTGAAGAGAGTTGTGGGAGTCGCCGGTGGGCGTCGTAAAGTTCAGGCCATCCTGGCGGCCTTGCGAGGAGGTTGGATCGATATTCTGATTACAGATCAACGCACTGCGGCGAGTCTGCTGAGCGAAGAGACCTAGCCAGGTAGAACGCCAAGCTATTGATTCACTGCCTCAATTTCCCCTATTTTCCCCGACCGAGCTAAGGTACGCAGAGAGCTCGCATAAATATGCAACGCGACGTTTTTAGCGAAGATGTGCCGTGAGCACACGCGGAATCGTTCCGGAATCCGGAAAAGACGAACCAGCAAGTTTCGCATGAGATGGAGCAAGTGTTGATTTTTCAGTTTGATGACAGCATCACGGGTTTAAGTTTCAAAACCCGCATGTTATTTTTCGAAAAATCTTGACACCCTCTGAGACGGTCCCTATCGTGAGGAAACTGCAAGATCCCTAACCCCAATTCCAAGACCTAAGAAGAACAAAAAACAAGGGAGTTCCAGATGAAACGCCTAGCAACAGTGGTTTTTGCTGTCGTCTTCCTGACCAGCCTCGCGGCCGGTCAGGTGATGCGCGCTACGCTTACCGGCCGGGTGACAGATTCCACCGGAGCTGTTCTGCCCAACGCGCAGATCGTCGTCACCAATACCGAAACCGGAGCGACTGCGACGGTGAAGTCCAACAGCGCCGGTATCTATACGATGCCGTTTCTTGCCCCAGGCAAATATGAAGTTGCGGTGACGTTGCCCGGCTTCAAAAAGTATGTCCACGCCGGTCTTGTTCTGCAGACCGAACAGACCATCACGCAGAACGTGGTGCTTCAGGTCGGCCAGGTCAGCCAGTCGGTCACTGTAGTCGGCGGAACGCCCTTGATCGACACGGCAACCGCCGATACCGGTCAGTCGCTCACCGCGGAAGAAGTAGAGGATCTCCCCAGCAACGGGCGTGCCCCTCTTGGTTTCGCGCACCTGGAATATGGCGCGGTTGCCAAGGGTAAGCACTCGATGGCGCAGACCCGGCCGTTCGACAGCGGTGCCGCGGACGACTTTTCGCTCGGCGGCGGCGCTTCCTCCTCCAATGAACTGCTGGTCAACGGCGTCCCCAACATGCAGAACTCCGGCCGCACTGCCGGCTTCAGCCCTGAACTGGATGCGGTCAACGCGGTCCACGTTGATGAATTCTCGGCCAATGCGGCCATGGGCGATACCTCCGGCGGCTGGGTGAACATCACCACCAAGGCAGGCACCAACCAATTGCACGGAACCGCTTCGGAATACTATGCCGGTTCCCGTCCCTTTACCGCAGATCCGTACTTTACCAAGCCCGGGACCATAGCTCCCTCCACGCATTTCAACCAGTACGCCGGCACCATTGGCGGCCCGGTCGACATCCCCCACGTCTTCGACGGGCACAACAAGCTGTTCTTCTTCTACGCCTACGAGGGATATAAGGGGAATCAGCCGGGTACGGTGATCACGAGCGTGCCCACGCAGGCCGAGCGTACCGGAGATTTTTCGGGATTGCTCGCATACAACAGCACTAACCAGCTTTACAACCCGTATGGGGCGACCCTGCAGAACGGCCAAGTCGTTCGCAACCCGATTTCGGGCGACGTGCTGGCGAATGCTGGACTGACGGTCAATCCCATCGCGGCCGCGTACATGAAGCTGATCCCGATGCCGAATTACGATGGAGCCGCGACCAAGGCAGATGGTGAAAACAACTTCTTTGCCTCCATCCCATCAACGAATAACTACTATTCGAACGAAGCCCGGATAGACTACAACGTCAGCGACTCCGACAAATTCTTCGGCGAGTATCATGCCAGCCATTACACCAATGCCCGCTCCAACTGGTTCAGCAATGCGTTGAGTGGTTACACCGGCACGACCAACCTGCTGGGCGGCGAGCTCGACAACGTGAAGAACTTCTCTCCTTCGCTGAGCATGGAAACGCGCCTGGGCTGGAGCCGCAGCGAGAACTTCTCCGGACCTGACAGTGCGGGAATGAATCCAACCAGCCTTGGATTTCCCGGCTATATCGCCAGTAACTCCACGTCGCTCGCCCTTCCCGCCATCCAGTTTGGCGACAGCGGCTCAATTGCCGACCTGAGCGCCGAGCCGGGCGGTCACGCCTATTTTGACACCTACCAGTTCTTTGGAAGTGTCAACAAGATCTGGGGCCATCACTCGCTCAAGTTTGGGCCGGATTTCCGCCTGAACAAGAACTCCACCGTCTCGCCGGGAGCGGCCGATGGCCTCTTCCAATTCAAGTCGGAGAGCGGCGACTTCGTGACCGCAGGGACGGGCGCACAGCCCCAGCAATTTGGCGGTGCATTGGCGCTCTTCGAACTGGGCCTGCCGAACGGCGGCTCGTCCTATAACGTCGCCACTCGCTTCCAGTACGACAACTGGTACTTCGGATTCTTTGCACAGGATGACTGGAAGGCTCTGCCGAATCTGACCATCAGCATGGGACTCCGTCTGGAGCACGAAACACCGCTCGTGGAGAGCAACAACGAGTTGGTGGCTGGCTGGAATCCTGCCACGACCAATGCCGTTACCGCACCGGCGGAGGCAGCCTACGCGAATAGCCAGATTCCGCAGCTCCCGGCGTCGAACTTCACGCCGACCGGTGGCATCATCTACGCGTCGAGCGGCAATCGCTCGCCCTACCAGACTGCGCCTCTCTATGTCAGCCCTCGCATCGGGTTCTCCTATGCTCCCGATTTCGCGCATAACACCCTCGCGATCCGCGGCGGCTTCGGCATCTACGACAACCCCTTGAACGACTACTATGCCGGCCCGGGATACGGATTCCAGCAGGCTACTTCGATGATCATGTCGACCGACAACGGCCTGACACCGGCTACCAACCTCTCTGATCCGTTCCCTACGGCGACCAGCGCCACGGCAACCGCGGTCAATCCGATTCAGGCGCCGTTCGGCTCCAAGTACGGCATCAACACCAACCTGGGCAACAGCGTCTACTACTACGACAGCACCCATCATGTGCAGTACACGGAGAAGTGGAGCCTCGACATCCAAAAGCAACTGGGCAGAACCTGGCTGGTGGAAGTGGGCTACATGGGTTCGCATCAGGTCCACAACTACTACACCAACAACGTGAGCGCAGTGGGTCTGCTGCCGTTCCTCACGCCGCAGTCCACCTATGATGCGGCGCTTACCCAGCAGATGGGCGCGACTGTGAACAATCCCTTCTACGGGACCATTCCGGGACCGCAGACAGGCCTGAACTCTTCCCAGTCGATCAGCGTTTCCTCACTGCTCAAGTCCTATCCGGAATATACGGGCGTGCAGGAGGCTCTCATCCCCGGCGCCAGCGCCAACTTCAACGCACTCCTATTCCGTCTGGGTACGCAGATGTACCACGGTCTGGAATTCAACTTGAATTACCAATACTCGCGCCAGCTCGGGTATGTGTCCCAGCTCAACCCGGGTGGACCGCTGTGGTATGGAGAAACGACCTCTGACTTCCCCAGCCACGTGGCCTTGACGCTCCTCTACCAACTGCCCTTCGGCCGCGGACGCATGTTCCTCAACCAAGCACCTCGCGCTCTGGATGAGGTCATCGGCGGGTGGGAAGTCACGTCGATTTACCAGTACCTCTCCGGCACCGGTCTTGGCTGGGGCAACGTGATCTACAACGGCAACTGGCACGACTTCCATAACAACCCTCACCAAACCCAGGGCGCGTCCTTCAATACGGCGAACTTCGACCGGAATTCGGCAGATCAGCCCAACGGTTATAACTACCGTACGTTCCCGCAGTACCTGCTGCGCTCCGATCCCACCAAGGACACGGACATGTCGATGTTGAAGGACTTCACTCTCGGCGAGAGGTTTGTACTTCAGCCGCGCTTCGATGCCTTCAACGTATTCAATCGCCCGCAGTTCAAGGGAGCCAACACGAATCCGAAGTCAGGAGGCTTTGGTGACGTCACCGGTCAGTTGAACGCGGGACGCCAACTGCAGCTTGGTGTGCACCTTCTCTTCTAAACCCAGAACAGCAGGAAACGCCGGGGGATGCAGCGATGCATCCCCCGACGTGTTTGTAGGCAAATTTCTTCTTACGAAACTTCGTTCAGCTCAGCGGGTTGCACGGGGAATCAGAGGCGCTTGCGCTCTGCAGAAAGTTGTTCCTGTTGCCTTCCTGGAGTTCGCCTGCAGATCCACAGGCGGAGATTTGGCGCGGTCATCGTCTCTCCAGATCGGTCCTCTGCTGATCGAGCAAGTCCGCTCTCAAACTGAGCCTGCGCTGCCGCTTTCCGCTGCGGCGAGGATGCTCCTGAGCAGCCGGCCAGGAGGCCGGTGCTGCAATCCGACAGGCGGCAGCCGCCGATGTTCCATCAATGCTGCTGGTTGCTGTGATTTGAAGGATCGTGGCGTTGAAGCAGCTTTGCCGCCTCTGCATCGGTGATTCTCAGGAAGCTGCCGTGCTTGCAGTGATCGGGAAGAGAGGTCTCCGCCGTAATGTCCTCCCAATGCTTCCAGTCGCTGGTGGCAACGGCTTCATAGCGGGCGTGCGGCGGCCGGTAGTGATCGTAATACACGATATAAAGGCGCCCGACGTGAATCACCGACGGGCCCTCGGACCAGCTTTCGTTGATGGGACCGGAGATTTGCTTCCAGGGGCCCTCCAGCGTAGGACCGGTCGCCACACGCTCCTGAAAGGAGAGCGGATCATAGGATTGATCCTTGAACACCATCCGGTAGGGCCCGTGCGGCTGATGGTAGATGGTCGCGTCGATGGTCACGTAGCCAGGATCGAAGAAGATCGAGGATTTCGAAAACGTGTTGAAATCGGGGGTGAATGTCGACCAGATATGGTTACCGGTCTTCGAGTCCTTCATTGAGCTCGACCAGATGATGAGCCACTGTTTGCGCTTGGCGTCCCAGTAGGTTTCCGGCGCCCATACGTTATTGGTCTCCGGGAAATCCTTCATCACGGGGATTTCCTTTTGTGGCGACCAGCTCAAAAGGTCGGGCGAGGAAGAATAGCCCAGCGAATCGCCGTGCCAACTCCAGGTCCACACCATGTGAAACAGATGATCCGGTCCGCGGGTGAGAAACACATCGCGCATCACTTCGGCAGGGTGCGCTGTTGTCACCCAGGGCTGGCCGTCGTTTAACGGCGTAAAGTGATAACCGTCCCGGCTAAGCGCCAGATAGATGCCCTGATTGCCCGGCTCTTTGAAGTACGCAAAGAGCCACGCGCCGTGCTTTGTCGAATGACCTGGCTTCCGGGCGTTCGCAGGCAGGCAGGTGGCGAGCAGCAGAAGCGCGCTGAAAACGGCGCGCAGGCGCGAAGAAGTTGACGTCGATCGAACGCGAGATGCGCCGCGATCGACGCCGGAATGAGCTACAGGCATTTTCATCGGCCAGTCCCTACTTTGGCTGCGGAAGATCAGCGGTCACAAGCGTCTTGCCGCGCCACTGCGATTCCGAGGTGACGTGCCCTGCACGATCGAAGTTGCGCCACGTCCAGGTGCCGTCATCCGCATAGGTCTTCTCCCACAGCTTGGATCCGTCGGCGCGGTAAAAGGTCTCAGTGCCGGTCTTCCTGCCCAGGTGAAAGTGCGCGATCCATTGCGGCTTGCTGTTCGAAAAATAGAAGGTCTGCGTGCCTTCGAGCAGAGTTTCGTCATCGTTGGCCCGGCCGGTGGACCAGATCGCCTTCGGCTTCCCATTGGGCCAGTTTTCACGATGGTGCACCACGTGTGCGACCGACTGCGGAGCGGCTGTCGCGGCCTCGCTATCGGAGAGAACCCATGCCTCATTGAGCACGATCTCGTAATTGACGGTGTTTTTCGACGTGACGATGTGAATCAGCCCATCTGGTCCCTGGGTTGCGGTCACATAGCCGACGGTGAGGATGTTCGCAGGCAGGCGCTTTTGCTTCCAGGTCTTTCCGTCATCGCTCGAAAGAGCCACAAAGGCACCGTCCTTGTGCAGATGTTTCAGATGATGCGGATTGTAGTCGGCCACAAAGAAGAGCTTTCCGTCCGCAAGGCGAATCACGCTGGGGCGCTCGCCGCTCATCAGTTCGTCAAAGGGCGTCGGCACTACGCGCCAGGTCTTCCCGCCATCGGAACTGATGGAGAGGGGCATGTGGCCGTCGATCTCCGAATTCTTGCCGCCAAACCCGAGCAGGTCGCCGTTCTTCGCGAGGACAAGGGTGGTGTGGCGTCCGCCGGTGCGCCCGCCGGCATCGTACCAGGTCTTCCCGTCATCTTTGGTGGCCCAAACGGCGGAGGCTGCGCTCAAACCGCCCGCACCGCGACCGGTCGAGTCGGTGGGGATGTAGATCGTTCCGTCCTTGGCGCGCACGATCGAATTGATGGGCTGCGAAACATAGCGGCCAATGGGGGCTGTGAAGTGCGGAAAGTGGATGGCCGACCAGGTGGCGCCGTTGTCGTCCGAGGTGGTGAAGGCGAAGGGAGGCGCGCCAATCAGGCGCGGAAAGCCGAAAAAGAGCCAGAGACGGCCGTTATCGTTCCAGAAAACAGGGGCGGCGCAGGCGGCATCGGCGAAATAAGGCCAGGGCTCAGGCATGTCCCAGGATTCGGAGCCGGCGCGACGGCGCATGATGAGCACGGTCTGGTCGGGATCGTCTTCCTTATTCGGCGAGTTGTAATAGGCGGCCACCATATCGCCATTAGCCAGCTCCTGGACGGCGGAGTTGTGGTAAGTGATGCCCAGGCCGCGCGCCAGGCCGATGGCCCACCCGACTTCAGGCATGGATTTGCCATTGAGATTGGGAAAGAGTTCGTGAAGACGGTAGAAGGGCGTGGAGGCGCTGGGGCCGGCACTCAGATCAATCGCCTTCTGCTTGACGTCGGTACGGAAGAAGTATTGCCGCTGCGGCGTGGGATTCGACTTGGGCATCGGCGCCTGCACGACGCGGAAACCGATGTTGCCCGCCGCAGACGTGAAGCTGGGCGCCATGCTGGCCCGATTGGCGGAGCGTTCAAAGTAGGGCGCCATGGCCGGATAGATCTGGCCCGGCTTGGGGTGCCGCGAGTCGAGGCCACCGCCACGCACTACGCGAAAGTGGCCGTGCAGCGGACCCGTCGGATCGACCTCAGGCGCGTCAGGATAAGGGGCGTACCAGTCAGCGACCCACTCCGGCGTGCCCTCGCCGATCACTACGCCCCAGCGATTCGCCTGGCCCGGCGCGGGTGGTGTGTCCCCAGTGAAGAACGGCGTTTGGGTGCCGGCGCGTGCCGTGTACTCCCACTCGGCCTCGGTGGGCAGGCGCCACGGCTTGCCGGTCTTCTTGGTCAGCCAGTTACAGAACGCCATGGCCTGCTCATAACTGATGCCGGCCGCATAGTTCGGGTAGGCGGGCACTCCTTTGTAAGAGGGATCGAATTGCTGGAACTCCTTCACCGTCACCAGATGGGAGGCCATTGCGAAGCTGTGCGTGAGCGTCACCTTGTGCGCAGGGTGCTCGTCCCAGTCACCATGAATCGGACGCGGAGACATCACGCCAAGTCCGCTCACGACCGCCTCAGGCAGCGCCCGCGCATCGGCGCCCATGGTGAAACTGCCGGCGGAAATCCGCACAGTAGGAATGACCGGGGCCTTTTGCGCGAGCAGCGAGGTTGCGGCGGGCAAGAGCAGAAAGAAGGAAATGGCTTTCAATTTCGACACGCACGTTCTCCGTTGGCCAAATTCGAGAGTACGACTCTTTAGTGGAGGCTTGGTGTTGCGCTTGATCCGGGCAGAGATACGTCTAGCGGGCCGAGTGTCGGCCGGCCGGCGACCTTCTTGCCGTCCACAAAGAGCATCAGCCCGCGGCCGCGATGGTATTGCTTCCCCGTCTGGTCATAGACGATCGCCAGCAGATGACCGTGGTAGGGCAAGCCATCGACAGCAAAGTAACTCCATTCGCCCTGCGGCAGCAGAGGATGAAGGATGATTCTGTTGTCCGCGCGCGGACGCAGGCCAAGCATCCCGGTAATCAGCGGATCGGCAAAGCCGGAATGGTTGTAGTAATTGCCGCGGCCCACCTGCTTGTGTTTGCGGATCAGGATGTCCTTGGCGATCCACTCGTCGGTGTCGGCGTCGAGGTCCTCATCAATCCAGTCGATGGTGCGGCCGTCGGCCAGCTTGATGTGCTGCGACAGGACGTAATTTGAAAACAGCCTGTAGTAATCCTGGTCGGTCATATCATGCTGCGGCGCGCCATTGAGCAGCCTGGCGAGAGCAAGCAGCGTCTGTGTCGTCGCATAAGGCCATGATGGGCCGTTCCAGGTGCATTGATCGCTGGACGGGAAGCGAAAGCGCGGGCTGCGGCGCTCGGCGGTTGTCGGTCCATATTTGCCATCGAAGCCCTGCGGATTGAAGAGCTGCTTCCAGGCCACGTCGTGGCTGGGCTTGGGTGCGTAGAACTCCCACGGGATATAGCCGATGAGCTCGCGCACGTTCGAGAATTGAAGTATCGTGCCGGGATCCTTGAATTTCTTTTGCGTGCGGATGCCGGAGTTAGCCGCAGGCGAAAGGTCCTCGTAGAACTGATCCTTTGGGTTCCAGAGCTTCGTCTCAATCAGATTCCGCAGGGTGGCGGATTGAGTCGCGTACTTCTGGGCAATCTTGTTTTCACCGGCGTCGCGCGCAAAGTCTGCAATTGCCTGGCCATCGGCATACATGTAGCTGTTGAGCGGGGTGCGATAACCGTCGCCGCCAATGGATTTCTCCATCGCATCGCGCGTATCGATTTGCCAGTAGAGGCCGATCGCCGGATCGAAGTGATCCCGCCAAGCCTCGTAATTAGCGATGAGGGCAGGGAGCAGATCAGTGCCTAGTTTCCGGTTTCCGGTGGCGAGGACTACGTTGCGCACGCTGTCGGCCCAGGCGAAGCTGTACTTGCGTGGGCCGGCCTTCGGATCAGCCCACACGCGGGCATAGTCGGCGGCGATCTCCGGGTTGCGTAGCCAGCGGGCTTCGTTCAGATGAAATGGGGCAGCATCGGGCAGAGCGCCATAAAAGCCATTCGGATCGGCGGGCTTCGGCAACCACTCCGTAATCACGTATCCGTGCGGAGTTTTGACGACGTGCTTCTCCCACGCATACCAGCGAAAGTAGTACATCTCCTCGAACTCTTTGTTCGAGCTGGAGAAGAATGGAATGTTCGCCACCATCCAGGGCCACTCGTCCGTGGGCGACTTTTTCGTGGCGGCGAGCTCGTCCGCGGCGAACACCGTTACGTAATGGTGATAATCGCTCGGGCGCAGTACCGTGAAAATGCTGCTGCTGACAGGCTTCCGCGGGGCAGGTAGAGGTGAGGGTTGCGCCAGGGCCACCGTCGACGCCGCACAGAGCAGCGGCGTGACGGTGCGCACGATGAGTTGCCGGCAACGAAGTAAAAGCTGAGCGTTCATGGCGAAGACCCGTTACTCCCTGCATCTGCCCTGCGGCGTGTGGCGCTCCCTTTGCGGAATCAGTGCTTGCCCGATCCGTTACCACCCGCCAGCACGGATGCGGAGGTTTTGCCCAGCAGCGCGCGTGCCCTGTCCAGGTTGTCGCCGGCCGCCTGCTTCAGGCAGGAGATGTCGTTCGAGCAGAACAGCAGATCGACGCCGAGCCCCAGCCAGAATCCGTATTCTCCGGGAGCGCAGGCTGTCGCGACGCTCTTGTTTTGGGCGCGGGCTGCACGCACGATCTTTTCGGCCGCGGCCTGCACCGCCGGATGGCTGGTTTGCGAGGTATAGCCGAGACTGGCCGCCAGATCGGCAGGCCCAATAAAGAGATCGACACCCGGAATCGCGGCCAGTTCCTCAACACGGTCGAGAGCGCTCTGCGTCTCGATCTGCCCCATCAGGCAAAGCTCGGAGTTGAGCGCTTCCTGAGTGGCCACCATCGCTCCGGATACTCCGTAGCGCACCGCACGGGACACAGAAAAGATGCCGCGGCTGCCCTCCGGCGCAAAGCGCGCGTACTTGCACAGCTCGTGAATCTGTTCCGGCTCCTCGATCATTGGCACATCGATGATATCGGGACCACACTCTGCGGCTCGGAGCACGTTGGCGCGCTGCGTGTCGGGAATGCGAATCATGGTCAGCATGCCGGTACCGGCCGCCATGCGGCACAGATCTGCAGCCTGCGCAAAGGTGATATGTCCGTGCTCCATCTCGATCCAGATGGCTTGGTAGCCGAGCTCGGCGGAGATATCAAGAAAGATGGGATCGTAGAAATAAAGAGCGGCGCCCAAGAGGGTCTTCCCGCCGTTCCGTTGTACTGCCTGCTGTAAGCGGTTCATGGTAGATAAATCTCCTTATTGAATGGCTGGCATGGGGGCCTGCTTGCGGGCGGCAAGCCACTCCCAAAGCGTATGGCGCGGGCTGCTATCGGCCTGTGCCGGAAACAGTGCTGCGCCGAGCAGGCCCGCAGCCAGGAACAGCACATTGCCACAGGCCCCGATGGTGTATTCGCTCCACGGAAAATTGAACCCATGAAGATTGACGATTTTTCCGCCGTCCAGGGTAAGGGTCGCGTAGGTGGTAAACACCAGATTGATCCCGATGCCGAGGAGGGCGGCAGCGCGTCCGGCGCGGCGGCAGAGGAAGGCCAGCAAGAACAGGGCCGCCAGACCTCCGGCGAGGATCGCAGTGGCTGCATAGTAGAGAGCCAGGGCCGAGCCGCGGGTATGGGTCAGACCCATTGCCACGCCGATGGCCAGTACGCCGCAGATCACGATGACGGTTTTGCCGAATCGCAGACGTTCTGCATCCGTGCGGTCGGGGAGAAACTGGGCATGGAAATCCTGGACGAGAATGAGCCCGACGCAGTTGAGATCGGAGGCAAGCATGGACATGGCTGCACCGAACAGCGCCGCCAGAAAGATGCCGCTGACGCCGGGCGGCATGTGCGACACCATATAGTACGGAAACACCTGGTCGGGGCGCGTGACAGCCGCCGGCAGCGCCTGACCGGTGATGCGGTAGAGCGCCCATAGCAGCGACCCGATGAGCATGAAAGCCGTCCACACCGGCAAACAGAGTCCCGCCCCCATTGCCATGCCGCGGAGCGCCGCGCGGTCGGACTTGGCGGCGAGGTAGCGCTGCACGATGCTCTGGTCCGCCGTGTAGCGCTGGAAATAAAAGAAGATGCCGTAGATGGCGAGAGTCCAGAAGGTGGGGCGCGCCAGATCAAAATGCGTGCTCCCCAGGCTCATCTTGCCGCTTGCGGCGATGAGATGGAACATGACCGCGGGCCGTGCACCGGAGAAGAAGAGCAGGATCACAATGGTGACGGCCACCCCGGTCCACAGCAGCAAGCCCTGGGCCACGTCAGTCCAAATCACGGCGGAGAAGCCGCCTACCAGGGTATAGAAGATGGTGATGATGCCCAGGCCGACAATCAGCAGGCCCATGGGCCAGCCGGTAAAGCTCGCCACCGATAGCGCCAGCAGGTAAAAAACAAATCCCATCTTGGCGAAGCTGCCCAGCGCAAACGTGAAGGCCGCATACATGCGCACTAGCTTGCCGAAGCGTTTGCCGAAGTACTCGTACACCGACATGGAAACCACGCGGCGGAAGAACGGCACCACGATCGGACCGACGGCAATGATCACGACCAGGAAGAGAATCCCGGGACCCAGCAGCGTCCAATCCCCTGCATAGGCTGCGCCGGGATAGGCAATGAAGGTGACGCTGGTAATGGTGGTTGCGAGCAGGGAGAGCCCCGCTGCCCATCCCGGCACGGAGCGCCCGGCGATGAAATAAGCGTCGGTGGATTTCTGCCGGCCGGAGAAACGCAGGCCGATGCCGACCAGGATCAGCAGGTACGCGGCGATGATGAAGGCATCGACGAAATGCATCTCAGAGGTTGCCTCCGCCGGCAAGATTCACTCTGAAACTTTCAGCCTGCAAAGCTGCGAGCTTCTGCTCCCGGTCTCCGTGATCCGCCAAGGCTGCATCCGCGCTCCTACCTATCGGACTGGAGACGAGCCGGCAAGCCCATCCCCAAGAGAATGACAGGCGAGTCCATCGAGCGCGAAGCATGGATATGGATACGGATCCCATAAAACAGGTCAACACTTTATTTTCGAGAGTATACATTTATTTCCCGTTTGTGCGCCTCGGTGGAATGGGAACAGAATCCGGGATGCGGAATTCGCGCAACCAGCGGGGCGGCTACCAGGGAATCCGGCCCACTGGTAATCAATAGCTATCGCTTGGCTTCTGATCCATGCCGGCAAACGGCATCAGGTTCTGGCTTCCCCGCAAAAAAGCCGCAGATCCTCGGATTTCTTTGAGGTAAGTCATTCAGCCGGACTGGGTACGTCGCGCAGCGGAAGCCGTACAAACTTGATCGTCTGCCGCCGCCATGAATAGGTGATCAGCAGATCTCCGTTGGCGGCCTGGATGATTGCCGGATAGGAGTACTGCCCAGGACCATCCTCCAGAGTCTTAAAGAGGGTGAAGTGCTCTCCGTCGCGGCTCACCGCCAGGTTGAGTGGCGTACGGGCGTTATAGCTGTTGTTGAAGACGAGGACGATGCGGCCGTCGCGGAGGCGAGCGGCATCAATGCCGGAATTTGGGTTGGGAAGATCAAGAAAGTGAGCCTGCGTCCAGGTGACGCCGTCATCCATCGAATCTGCTACGGCAATGCGGGCGGCTCGGGTGTGGCTCCGCGCGTAGAAGCGCAAATGATGGCCGCCCAGCCATACCACCGTTGGTTGAATGATCCCGATCGTGGTGTTGGCCGGCGCGTAGAGCTTGGTGTAAACACCCGTGCTGGGCTTGGGCTTTGTGGTAGCCCGCAGAGCCTCTTCGCGAGCGGCCAGAGCTGCGGCATTTGGCACATCGAGGTTTGGCGGCACTGTGATCGGGCCGAACTTTGTCCAGGTGCGGCCGTTGTTGGTGGAGCGCTCGATCCACGCATTCCATCTGCCGTTTTCTACTGAAGAGCCGCTCACGATCGTTCCGTCGGCGAGCACCAGGGGCTTGTCCTTGATCGGGCCAAGAATTCCGTTGGGCAGGTCCTCGGCTGCGCTCCAGGTTCGCCCTTCGTCGCGACTCCACTTGCGGGCTCCCTTCCACGTGCGGGGGTGGGTGCCATATTTGTAGTAGAGCCAGAGCCGCCCATCCCGCGTGTGAAAGAGCACCGGGTTCCAGCAGGCCACTCCGTTGGCGCGGGCAAGCTGGACGGGGGGCGACCACTTTCCGTGGTGAAGCCGCGCGCCGTAGATCGCGACGTCCGGCGCTCCCTCCTTGGTGCCGGCAAACCATGCCGCCATCACATCCCCGTTCTTCAACTCAACCACGGTTGAGGCATGGCTGTCGCGCTGCATGCCGGGCAGCGCGTGCCCGCTTGAGAGCGGAGGAAAGATGAAGCCGTCGTTGCTTTGGGCGCGCGCGCCAGCCAGTGCGCATCCGAAAAGCAGGGTCAATGCCCAGGTGCCAATTCGCATCTTGATTTCCCTCGAGGGAGGACGTTGTCGCATCACCCAAAAGTTAGGTTCCGTTATTCGGAATCGCCGCAGCCCTTGGCCGTTCCAGCCCGGATGCGGAATACGTATGCTGGTTCGTCAGGTTTTACCCGCGGCAGGTCGATGTGCAGACCATCATCTTTCTGTTTCCAGCGGATGTGCTCGGCGGAACCCAGCAGTTCAACGCTGCACACAGAGCCAGCCATGTAGGGGTTCCCGCGAAACAGCGATTGCAGGCGCCATCCGCCCGTAGATGGCCAGCCGAGAGCGATTGCGTAGAGGAACCCCGCCCGGGTCGTATAGCGAATGTCGGCGGGAGTGAACTCCTGGCGGTCGCTATTCTTCTTTGAAGAGGTGACGCGTGTCGGGCCCTCCCCATAAACGAACCACGGCCGCGAGCCATAGATGGCTTCGCCGTTCACATGAAGCCATGCGCCCATCTTGAGAAGAACTGATTGCACCGGAGCGGGAATTGTTCCATCTGCGCGCGGCCCCACATTGAGCAGCAGGTTGCCATTCTTGCTCACTACGTCCACCAGTTCGTCGATGAGAGATCCAGCATCGCGGTACTCGTCGTTGGAGACATATCCCCAGGAGTGGATGCTGACGGACGTATCGGTTTCCCAGGGCAGCAGGCGAATGGCATCCATTTTGCCACGCTCGATATCGAGCACGGCCGTATTGGCCGGCATGGCCTCCTGCTTGTAAGTCAGGACCACAGGTTGGTGGCGTCGCTTCGCCTCGTCGTAATAATAGGCGGCAAATTCTTTGAGATAGGGCCGGAATGCGGGCTGGCCGATCCACCAGTCGAAGTACAGAAAATCGGGATGATACTTGTCCACGAGCTCGGCGCTGCGGGCCAGCCAGTCATCCAGGAACGATCGATTCGGCGGAAGCCATCTCTCCAGATGATCTGGATTCGGTTCCTTGCTGGTGCTGCTTCCGGGGAGCGGCATGGGCTCAGCGGGGCCGTAAAGCGAGGCGTAGCGAGGATCGCGAACATCCGAGTCAAATTTCATCCCGCCGTCATACCACCACCAGTGCTCGGCACGATGCGAGGAGACGCCGAAGTGCAATCCGCGCGCCCGCGTGGCCGCGGCGAGCTCCCCCACCACGTCGCGGTGTGGACCCATCCTGACCGCGTTCCAGGGATCGATGGCAGAGTTGTACATCGCAAAGCCGTCGCAGTGCTCCGCTACCGGGACTACGTAGCGAGCGCCGGCGCGCGCAAACAGGTCCACCCACTGTGCCGCGTTGAAATTCTGGCCGCGGAACATGGGGATGAAGTTCTTGTATCCGAACTTCGACTGCGGGCCGTAGGTGGCGACTTGATGCTGAAACGCAGGCGTGCCCTGCAAATACATATTGCGCGCATACCACTCATTTCCGAACGCCGGAACCGAGTAGACGCCCCAGTGGATGAAGATGCCGAACTTGGCATCGCGAAACCACTTGGGTGCCCGGTAAGCACCCAGCGAATTCCAATCTGGAGCGAAAGAGCCGGTGCGTACGCCCGCCCTCACGCGCTGCAGTTCTTGTTGCACCGCAGGGGAAGGCTGCGCGGCAGACAAGGCTGCGCTGGTCATGATAGCGAATGCCGCGAAGCCCCCGCGCAATCCAGAAAAATGACCGGCCATGGCTTCACCCTACCAGAGCCTCAGCAGAGACGGTTGAAGCAAAATTCCGGCAAGCGGAACTGACAATCACGGCAGGAATCTGCCTCGCTCCGGGTGACAAGATTCCGATATTGTGAGCTGCATCCGTTCCCAGAAGCCCTCGCGGGACGATCGGGAGCGGAAGGGGATGAATGCTTTGACGAGACAATCCGCACCTACCATCGCTCTGATCCATACCAGTTGCACGCTCGTGCCGGTGTTTACCGGATTGTGCCGGAAGCACATTCCCGAGGCCAAGGTTTTTCACATGGTGGACGAAAGCCTGATCCAGGAGACGATTCGCGCCGGAAAATTGTGCAAATCCACAGCCCGCCGGGTGGCGAAGCAGGTGGCGTCCGCGGAGATGGCCGGAGCGGACGCCGTGCTGGTGACCTGCTCCTCGATCGGTCATGCCGTACGCGCCTCCCAGGAATTCTTCGATATCCCCGTGCTGCGCATCGACGAAGCCATGGCCGAGACTGCCGTTCGTGAGGCCAAGGTGATCGGGGTGCTGGCCACGTTGCGCACCACGCTTGATCCCACCCTGGCGCTGCTGCGTGAAAAGGCGCAAGAGAGCGATCGCAAGGTCACGCTGATAGAGTGTTTGTGTGAAGAGGCCTTCCCCGCACTCCTTTCGGGTGATTCTGCGAAGCACGACGCAATGGTGAGCAAAGCGCTGCTGGAAGATCTCAAAGGGGTAGATTTGATCGTACTGGCCCAGGCGTCCATGGCGCGTGTGGTGGCGGCCCTGCTGCCCGGGAGCTTGCGCGTCCCCGTGCTCTCCAGCCCGGAACTCGCGGTATTGCGGGCGCGGCGGGCGCTGGCCCTTCCCGATCTGGTGGAGGCCGGCGGTTGAAGCAGCGCCACAAGATCCTCGCCTTGCTGGGCGTGCTTTCTGTCCTCACTTTTATTGACCGGCTGGCCATTGCCGTGGCCGCACCGGGTATCCAGGCGGATCTGCACATTGCTCCTCAGGATTGGGGCTGGATCTTAAGCGCGTTTGTGTTGGCCGACGGTCTATTCGAAATGCCTTCCGGGGCTTTGGGCGACCGCTATGGACAGCGTGGAGAACTCACCCGGATCGTAACCTTGTGGTCTATCTTCACGGCCCTTACGGGCTGGTGCCGCGGATTCTGGCAACTGCTGAGCGTACGGTTTTTATTTGGTATGGGCGCAGCGGGCGGCTATCCGAACTCCGCGGGCGTCATTGCGCGCTGGTTCCCGACGCGGGAGAGGGCGCGATGCCAGGGCGTGGTGTGGGCGGCAAGCCGGCTGGGAGGCGTACTGGCGCCATTGCTGATAGTGCCCCTCGAGGGGTACTGGGGCTGGCGCTCTGTCTTCTGGTTGCTGGGTGCGGTGGGCTGTTTGTGGGCCTTCCTCTGGTACACGCGGTTTCGCAATTACCCCCACGAAGACGCCGCCATCACCTCCGCAGAGTTACACGAGATTGCAGAGCCGGCAACGCCGGATGCCCACCCCATTCCCTGGCGCCGCCTCCTGCGTTCGCGGCAACTGTGGCTGCTGGTGTTGGCCTACGGTTGCTATGGGTGCGGAAGCTGGTTTTATTTCTCCTGGTTTCCAGTGTGGATGTTGCACAGCGGACATTTCCCTCTCAACGATCTGGTCCTGGCGGCGCTGCCCTTCGCGCTGGGTTTTCTCGCCAATCTCGCCGGCGGCGAATTGGGGGACCGGCTGGCGCTGCGCTGGGGCGCCAAGAAGGCGCTGAGGGTGATTCCCGCTGTTTGCCTTGGAATTACGGCGGTGGTGCTGATTGCGATGGCAATGTTTCACGGCAAAGTAGCCGTCGTGGCTCTCTCCACCCTCGGCTTCGGGATGATGGACCTGATGCTGCCGTCGGCATGGGCCTTGTGCATGGCGATCGGAGGTCAGTGGAGTGGAATCGCCAGCGGCATCATGAACACCGCCGGACAGGCGGGTGGCTTGGTGGGGACCGTCTGTTTCGGGTATATCGTGCATGCCACGCACAGTTATAGCGCCCCGCTGTTTCTGATTGCCGGCATGGTCGCGATTGCCGCGCTCCTGTTTCCGCGCGTTGATTCCACGCAAGGACTGGAGTGCGAAAAACCTCTGGCGACGCACAGCGGGCTTGCCGCTCATTGAGTTGCGACGTCACATCCCCATGCCGTCACGGACTCTTGCGAAGAAATCCTCCGGGCCGATCTGCCCGCCTTTGAGCACTAGCTCCAGCCCATCCAGCGGCGACCCGGGCGCCCAGGCGCGGCAGAGCGGCGCCCCAGGGGTGAGCGGCGCGGCGAAGGTGAGGGCCTTTAACCCAAGCTGGCTCACCGCGTGTGTCGAGGTGTCTCCGCCAGCAATCAGCGCTCTGCGCACGCCGGATCGCAGCAGGATCTCGCGCATGGCCTCTCCCAACGCATGTCCGTACTCCGCGCCGTAATTCTTCGTCTGGTCAGCGCTGCCCAATGCGCTATAGAGCACAACGCTCTTGCCGCCCGCCAAAGCGCTGATGGCATTCTCCATTTGCAGCTTCCAGGAGGTTGCGCTGCTCATATGGAAGCTCGCGAAGCCCTGCTCCCGTGCAGCGTGAATCTGCCGCGCGGTAGCCGGTGAGCAGCTTCCGCTGGTTACAAGCAGGCGATCGGTGGGAACGGCTGCTGGGAGCGCCGGAACATCGCCGATCCAGCCCTTCCGCCGCCAGTAGCCGAGCAGCCCGTACGTCAGCCCCGAACTCCCCACGCCAAACACCTGCCGGTTAGCCGATTCCATCGACAGGAGCGCAGCAGTGTCTTCCAGCATGGCCGAGTCGAGGCCGTCGAAAACGATAGCGCGGGAGCCAGCGGCGAGGGCACAACGGAGCCGCTCATGGGCTTTGCCGGACTGGAAATCACGCAGATCCACGCTGCCCACAGGCAGATCCGTCTGCCGGGCGAGATGCTTGCGCAGATCGGCTTCCTCCATTGGCGTCACCGGGTGGAAGCTCATGGTGGGATGTCGATCGATGCGGTAGATCTCACCCTGCGCCGAGGCGAACAGATTGCTGAAGAGTACGAAGCGCCCGAGCCGGGGTGCAGCAGCGACCACCGGAACCCAGGAGGAACGGAAGGCCTCGGCACCGAGCTCCAGGGCCCGGCCGATGCTGCCTGTCTGCGCGGAACTATCGAAGGTTGAGCAGACCTTGTAGTGATTGACCGCTGCGCCCAGCGCTCGTATGGCGGCAAAGATCTCAGGCAGATTTCCATCCATCCAGGCGGGCGTGCGGCTGCGGCTTTCTCCTGCGATGCCGAACGCGCGGCATTGCGGAAAGCTGGCCAGCTCGAGCCCGCTTGGGGGACGGGTGAAGAGCACGGCCGGCACCCCGTGCAGGCCCAGCGCCTCCAGCACATCCGTGGAGCCGGTGAAGTCGTCGCCGTACCAGGCGTAGAGCAACTTCGGATTGTCGTCAAGCTTCACGAGGCAAATGTCTCGAGTGCGCCCTGCAACTCGGAATGGCTGGTCGCGTAGTCGGCAAGTGATGCGCCGGCCGCGGCCGCCGCCCATGCCTGATGCAGGCTGCGCACGCCTGCCGCCGGGCCTGCCGGATGAGCAAGAATTCCGCCGCCGCAGGCATAGAGCAGGTCCATCGAGCCCAGCGCCATGTAAGTGTCGGGAACCTGTTTGGCGGACTGGCCGGAGGAGAAAACAGGCAGGATCTCGCAGCCCGCGTGCGGCGGGGGAAACATCGGTGTCAGGCAGGTGCGTGCAGAGGCGATGACGCTGGCATCGTCTTCGCAGAACTTATTTTGCAATCCGTTCACGTGCACATGGTCGATGCCGGACAGCCGCCAGAACTTCTGGAAGGCAACGAAACTCATTCCGACGGCATGAGAGCGGCTTAGCATTCCCCAGCCATTGCGGTGGCCGTGAACCGCCACCTGAGTGTGACGGCGCAGGGCCGCCATGGCGGGCAGTCCAATGCTGTTCATGCTCACCATCACGCATGTGCCGCCTTCGGCAACCACCAGATCGTGACGCCGGAGCATCTCGTCGATCTCACCTGTAATATTTGCGGCGTACATCGGGCGCTTGCCGGTAGCCTGCGCAAATTCTTCGATGACGCGCAGCACGGCGGGAACACGTTCCTCAAAAGGGCAATGAGGCCCATCGGCCTGCAACTCATCGTCCTTGATGAAGTCCACGCCTGCTTCGATCAGCATCTTTACCTGCGCAGCGGTCTGCTCCGGAGACATGCCGACGCTGGGCTTGAGAATCGTGCCGATCACGGGCCGGCCATACACGCCGGTGAGACGCCGTGTGCCCGCCACGCCAAACTGCGGGCCCTGATATTTAGTGAGGAATGACGGCGGAAAATGTATGTCGAGCAGCTTGAGGCCGGAGAAGGGTTTGAGCTCAAAGAGATTCCCGGCCACCGTGGCCTGCACATTTGGAAGAGAGACGCCCATGTTCTCGAGCGGCCAGGAGAGTGTGACCTCCGCTGTTCGCCGCACGGCAGGACCGCTCATTCCTTTCGGCATCCCCGAGCCGGAGAGCGAGGGCGCCTCCACCGTTCCCAGTTCGGCGATCTTCTCCACACGCGCTGCATAGCGCTCGCGCAACTCATCTGTCTCTCCAGGCACGCGCACAAATGTGCCGGTCGATTGTTCGCCGGCCATGATGGCGGCGGCGTCCTCGAGCGGGTACGCGGTTTCAATCCAATACCGAGCCGTTAGCCGTTCTGTCATTTTGCTCCGTTTGGGTATCTCTTCCCAATTCGCTCTATATCGCCTGGTCGAAGTACATGGTGTAGGCCTGATCGCGTACTTGGTAGAAAGGTACAAAGCTGCACGTGCCTGCGGAGGCGGCTCCGGAACCATCGGCGGCGGTTTGCAATCTTGCGAGGTCGAGCTGCGATTGACTGCTCGCGGGATCGAGTTCGACATAGACCAGCGGGCCGCGCAGCGCTGCGACCGTCCGCGGATGCTGCTCGTCAATCGCCTCCGGCCGAAACTGCATGGGCAATTCGAGTTCGACCCGATCGCCTGTCTGCCAGGTGCGCGTCAGGGCAGCAAAACCGCGTTGCTTGGTGAATTTAGCGGGCTTTCCGTTCACGCGCAGCGCAGGCGCTCCATGCGACCACTGCGGTATGCGCAGCTGCAATCGGAACTCCATCGGTCGCTCGGTCGCGATATGGAAAGTGACCGCACCATTCAGCGGATAGCGGGTCTCCTGTGAAACTGCAACGTTCGCGCCAGCCTGCTGCCAGCGAACCCGCGAGGGCGCATAGAGATTGACCGCGATTCCGTCCGGGGCGCGAAAGTAGATGTTCTTCACGTAGTCCGCCACACCTTGAACGAGCGTGCCCGAGCAGCAGGGCCACTTTTGCGGGTAATAGGTCTTGTGCGCCTGCGCGTTGTAGCTCGAATAGTAAGGATAATCTCCCTTGTTGTCGGGCGGTTTCACCGCGAGGACACCATTGAAGACGGCCCGCTCCAGCCCATCGCCATAGCGGGCTTCACCTGTGGCACAAAGCAGATAGCGCGCGAGCTTGGTCGCAGCGTAACTGCCGCATGGAGTTTCAAAGTGATCATGCGTGGTGAAGAGACTGGCATAGAGCTGTCCGCGGCCCGGTTCGATGAAGAGCTCATCCGGCCCCCACCCCCCGGTTGCGTATTGCTGATCGGAGCTCAGAAACTCCCAGGCGTTGCGCATGGCACGCAAATATTTTTCATCACCAAGAACCAGCCGCGCTTTGCCTGCCGAACTGAGCGCGATGGCATGGCTGTAGGCGTGGCGGCCCGGAAGCACATCCTGTCCGCGGGCCAGCGGATCGAAGAACTCACGATCAAGAAGATAGGTGCGCGCCCGATCATAGAGAGTGCGGTCTCCGGTCAGTGCGTAGGCCAGGAAGAGATTCTCCGGCAGCACATAGGTCTCATCATAGGGTGGCTTCTTTTTGCCAATGCGATCGCGTCCCTGGGCCGGGATGTAAGGCAATGCGCCGGCAAACACCCGCGGAATCAGCCTGTGCGCTTCTTCCATTCCGCTGAACTGGAAGGCGTCGATGAGCCCGATCAGGTGCTTGTCGAGGATGTAGCACGGCCAGAGCTTCTGAGCGTTGGGTGCGGCGAAGACCTGGTTGCTGTTTCCCAGGGTTGCAGCGAAGCCTTCCACGAGTTCCTGTACCTTGGCGTGGCACTGTTCATCGCCGGTCGTCCGCCCGATTCTCGCCAGTCCGGAGATGTACTGCCCGAGGGAATGTCCAGGTACAAAGCCATTGTGGCCGTACCATCCGCCCATGGGCGCGCCAGGCGCCGGCATTCCGGCGCGCAGCCGATACACCCTGAGCAGACGATCGTTATCGAGCGCGAGGTACGCGGCGTGAGTGCGGTCGTATTGCTCTTTCAAGGGGCCGCCGGTCAACTCCACAGCGCTGTAGTCGTACTCTTCGAGTTCATTCTTAGCCCCCGCGCCTGACGAAAAAGCGAAGCGCGGCGTAAGAGCTGCGGCAGCGGCTCCGGTGAGAAATTGCCTGCGTGTGCTGGGGAAATTCATTGTTCGCAACTGCTCTTGGCCATAACTGTAGTTCCCGAATCGAGGATTGCGAAGCTCAGGCAGAGACTGTGTCGGAATTCCGGACTGCGGAATCGGATTGTCTTGCTCCGCCCCTGCGGTCCATACCGCGCGTATCGCTCGCTTTGTCCAGCGGATAGACGAGATCGACGTTGCGCGGCGTGAGGAGTTGGTGCTTCACGAAGACGGTGGATGGAACAGGCTTCTTCTGCAGGATGTTCAGCGCCAGCGGAATCAGCTCATCTCCGTAGCGCTCAGGAAAATAGGCAACGGAACCCACCAGGCGGGTGCCGGGCCGCCGCAGTTCCGCGCGCGCTTCGCGCAGAGCATTCTGGCCCATCACTGCGCACAACTGCGAGCTGCCAGCTTCCTCAAATGCGCGCAAGGCGGCCAGTGCGCAGATGTCGTTGACTGCACCGACTAACGTCCGCTGTGTGCCCCGGCGGCGCAGATATTTGCGTATGACTTCAAGCACCTGTTCGAAGCTGCCCCGGCCGTTGAGACGTACGAGGGGTGTCTCCACGATATGCGGGAGTTCGGTGCGCAGCCCATCGACCAGGCCAGCGCTACGCAATTCCAGCAGCGAGCCCGCAATGGGCAGCTCCAGCAGCAACAACTGGTCCACGCGGCCGCCCCAATTCTCGCGCGCCCACCGTCCAAGCGCCCGCCCGCCAATCATCCCGGCCTTGTAATTGTCGGCCCCAAAATAGGTGGCTCCGGGGTGTGGCACTTCGATGGCAATGACGGGTGTATTGGCAGCCAGAAACTTTGAAGCGATCACCGGCGCCACGCGATCGTAGGTCTGGAACTCCAGCACCAGGTCCACCTGCTCGCGGATGAAAGCATCCGCGTTACGCAGGGCCTCGCGAGCGCTATAGCGGTTGTTCAGGGTGATCAACTGGACCTTTTCGCGACTAGCTGCCGCCACCATGCTGCGCGTCACTTCGCGTGCGAATTCCGTATCACCCTGCGTAGCAAAACCAATGCGGAACGGCCGCGTCGTCACCGGCCCAAAGCTGTTGCGGTACACTCCGGCGCCCACCCGCTCAATCAGGCCGCCGCTGATCAGCGAACGCAGCAGGCGAAAGGTTGTGGTCTTGGGCAGGCGCGTGCGTTCCATCACGCTGGTAAGCGGCAGTTCCTCGCCCAAATGGCGGAACGCCTTGAGTACCTCGCAGGCGCGCAGAACCGTCTGTGACTCGTTGCGGTCGCCGTTGCGGAGGGTACGCGCAGCGGTCGTTGACTCCTCGCCGAAATCCTCGGCAAGGTCTTCCACTTCAGTTTTGGGCAT
>DAIDLI010000151.1 GCA_027449545.1 Acidobacteriaceae bacterium
AGAATTCGGAGAAGCGCGCCTCCGGTTTTATGTCCCGGAGTGGAAGGGAACGGCGTCGGCTACTGTCTCGATCGACGGCAGGAATTTTGCCGAGCAATTGACAGCCGCGAAAAAGTGGACCCTCGCCATCGTTCCCCAGGAGCACCTCGACGTCGGTTTCACCGATTACCGTGCCAAAGTGGCGGAGTTGCAATCGGAAAGTGTCGACGGCGTCCTGCAACTCGAGCAGAAGCATCCTGATTTTCACTGGACTCTCGACGGCGCCTGGATCGCGCAACAATATCTGGCCACCCGCCCCCCCGCCCAGCAGCAGAAGTTCCTGCAAGCCATTCGCGCCGGTGGAGTGGTGCTGCCGCCGCAGTTTGCCAACCAGCATACCGGGGTCGCTTCTCTCGAAGGGCTAATCCGATCGCTCTATCCGGCGCACGCGATGGCGGAAAAATACCACCTGCCGGTGGGCGCGGCCAACATCACCGACGTGCCCTCCTATAGCTGGTCGTACGCCTCGGTGTTGCACGATGCCGGCATACGCTACTTTGCCGCCGGCAGCAACTCGTGGCGCGCGCCCATAATGTTGATCGGGCGGTGGAGTGAGAAGTCTCCCTTCTACTGGGAAGGGCCCGATGGCGGGCGCGTCATGATGTGGTACTCCCGCGCCTATCTGCAATTGGCTTCCATGTTCGGAACGCCGCCCACGTTGCCCGCAGTGGAAGATGCGACGCCCGTATTTCTTCAGGCCTACACGCGCCCCGATTATCGCGCGAACAGCGTCATCGTCTTCGGCAGCCAGTTGGAGAATACGCCGCTCAGCCAGGCCCAGGTGGCGTTGCCGCAGAAGTGGGCTGCGCAGTATGCGTGGCCGCGCATGGTGTTCACCACCTTCAAGGATGCCATGGCCTCTCTCGAGCAGCAGTTCCATGGCGATCTGCCGGTCTATCATGGCGACTTCGGTCCTTATTGGGAAGACGGCTTTGCCAGCGATGCGCGGCATACCGCGCTGCATCGCCGCAACCAGCAGCGCATCATGACGGCGGAGAAGATGTCGACGCTGCCCGCGCTCCTGAACCCCGATCTGCGTCCCGATGAGACCACTCTGGCCGGCGCCTGGCACAACATGCTGCTCTTCGATGAGCACACCTGGACGGCGGCCGGTGCGACCGCTGCGCCCGAAGCCGATCAGAACCGCATTCAGCTTCATCAAAAGCTGCTGGAACCAGTCCTTGCTCAGAACGAGATCGCGCAGACCATCGAGCGCAGTTGGGCGCAGTTCGAGTCCATGCTTAACCCGCCGCATGACTCCATCGCTGTCTTCAATTCTTTGAACTGGGCTCGCAGCGGATGGGTGGATGTAGATCTTCCAGCCGGCCAAATGCTCGTGGATTCTGCAACCCGGTTGCCAGTCCAGCAGGTCATCCTGCGACGCGAAGCGGGCATGCCGTTGCCCGGCTTCGGCGGACCAATGGATCGTGTCCGCTTTCGTGCCGCCGGCGTGCCGGCTCTTGGCTACAAACTCTTCGCCATCGCGCCGGCAACGGCTAAAGCTGCATTCGTTCCGCAGGCCGATCCAGCCGCAGAGCGCAACCTGGTGTTGGAGAATCGCTTCTACCGCATAACGCTCGATCCGCAGCATGGCGCCATTCGCAGCATCTTTGACAAGCAACTGAACAGGGAACTGGTGGATCCATCCAGCCCCTTCCGCTTCGGTTCGTATGTCTACGTGCAGGGCGGCGACGACATGCCGGCCAATAGCCTCTACCGCTATGGCGCGGCGCAACACCTGCCCGTGCTGCATCCCACGGAGGCCGCCAATGGCCGCCTGGTGAGCATCACGTCGTCGGCCCAGGGTCTTACCGCGGTTCTCGAATCCAACGCGCCCAATACCCCGGACATTCAGACCACGATCCTTCTTCCGGCAAACGCGAAGCGCATTGACCTGAGCTACCGCCTCCATAAGTACAGAACGCTGCGCAAAGAGGCGGCGTACATCGCGTTCCCGCTGGATGCGCAGCATCCGGAGTTTCGTTACGAGACGCAGAACGGCTGGGTCGATCCTGCCCATGATGAGCTCGCAGGCGGCAGCCGCGAGTGGTATGCGGTGAATCACTGGGCGGCCATGACGAGCGACGGAGCCACCATGGCCATTGTGCCTGCCGATGCGCCCCTGGTCTGTTTCGGCGACATCGTGCACGGCACGTGGCCCGCGGAGTTTCACCCGCGCAGCGGGACCATTTACTCCTGGATCATGTCGAATTACTGGGACACGAACTTCGCATCTTCACAGGGCGGGGACTTCGAGTTCCACTACAGCTTTCTGAGCGCGCCGGGCTTCGACGGCTCGATCCTGACGCGGCAAGGGTGGGAGGCCATGACTACGCTCGAATCTGATCCTGTTCATCCCAATCCCTCTGCCAGTACATTGCCTCGTGGCTCAGCAGGCTTTCTTTCCATAAACAACCCGGGCGTCGTGCTGACAGCATGGAAACTCGCCGAAGATGGAAATGGCAGCATTGTGCGGCTCGAGAACATCTCGGGCAAAGGCGAGGCGGTTCACATCGGCAGCTCGTTCTTCCGCATCGACCATGCATGGCGAACGAATCTGCTGGAAGAGAATCAGGCTGTGATGCCGACCGATGCAGGCGCCATCGATGTCCATGTGCCGGCATTCGGCATTGTCACGGTGCGCATCGAGGCAGAGACGAAATCAGCCCCCCCGGGAGGTCGCTCGTGAGCATCGATTTTGCCGGTAAGGTGGCAGTCGTGACGGGCGGTGCGATGGGTATCGGCGCCGCCACCGCGGAACTCCTTTGCCAACTCGGCGCGCGTACGGCCGTGCTCGACCGCGATGGGGTGCAGGGCCTCAAACTCGTGAACGATCTCGCGGACAAAGGCATGCAAGCGTCCTTCCATGCCTGCGACGTGGCAGACGCAGACAGCGTGCAGCAGGCCGTGGATGAGGCCACGCGTCTCCACGGCGCTCTTCAAGTAGTGGTTCACAGCGCCGGGATCCAGCGCTACGGCAACGCTCTCTCGGTCACCCTCGAGGGTTGGCGCGAGATTCTCAGTGTGCATGTGGACGGCTGCTTCCATCTCGTCCGCAGCGCCCTTCCGCACCTGCTCGCTGCGGGTGGTGGATCAATCGTGATCGTCGGCTCGGTGCAAAGCGTTACTGCCGTGGTCAATTCCGCGGCCTACGTCACTGCCAAGCATGCACTCGCCGGCTTCACGCGCTCCGTTGCGCTGGATTTTGCTGCCAAACATATCCGCGCCAACTGTGTGATGCCGGGCGCCATCGACACGCCTATGCTGCGGCAGGCGGCAGGCCTCGCGCCCGATCCGGCAGCCGTCCTGCGAGACTGCGCCCGCGCTCATCCCCTCGGCCGGATTGGACGCCCCGAAGAAGTGGCGCGCTCCATCGCCTTTCTCGCCAGCGACTGGGCCTCGTTCATCACCGGCGCCACGCTATCGGTCGACGGCGGCATGCTGGTGCCCACGGGAGGAATGGGATTTCAGGAAGGTGGAACTGGATCGGCTGCGAAGCAATAGCTCTCAGGAAGCGTCGTATCTCTCACCAAGGAAGGAACAGCCAAACATCTTGACGGTTCGGGTCACGCGTGAACAATGGAACCACCGCGATGCTCTGCGTCTGGCCAATGGCGCCATGGAAGCAGTCACGCTCACCGGCGGCGGCCATCTTGCGGAATTGCGCCTGACTGGGGCAGGAGGCGGCGGGATCAATGGCCTGTGGGCGGCGCCCTGGCCCACCGCGGATCCCGGTGACCCGCGGCTGCCTTCCCTTGTCGAGCGCTATGGCGCCGATCCTGCGGGCCGGTTTCTTGCCGGGTACACCGGGCACGCGCTCTGCCTCGATCTGTTCGGTCCACCTTCCGCGGAGGAAGCTGCGCTGGGCGTTGCCCTGCACGGCGAAGCAGCGGTACAGCCGTGGGAATTCGAGACGACCGCCTCCGGCTGTATTGGCAGCGTCAATCTTCCGGTCGCGCAGATTGCCTTCGAGCGTAGCCTCTCACTCGCTCCCGATGCTGCCGTTTTGTTCGTCGAAGAGCGCGTGCGGAATCGTGGTGCTCAGACGCGCGACATTCAGTGGGTACAGCATCTCACGCTGGGACCTCCGTTTGTGGCCGCTGAAGAGAGCATTCTCACCGCTTCCCTGGACCGCGGTCTCACCTGGCCGCTCGGTTATGAGGGGCACTGCCCGCTGCGCGATAACGCGTCCTTCGACTGGCCTAATGCTCCCGCTGCGGATGGCGGAAGCTTCGATCTCCGCACCCCCTTTGCACGCGCAGGCACAGGATTTGTCGCTGCCACGCGCGTCGATCCTCAAGGGCGATACGCGTTTATCGCTGCCCTGAACATCCGTTACAATCTCGCGCTCGTCTACTGTTTCCGCCGTGATGATTTTCCCTGGCTAGCTGTCTGGGAAGAGAACTGCGCGCGCACAGCAGCGCCATGGAACAGTGCCGCGCAGGTGCGCGGCATGGAGTTCGGCACCACGCCCATGCCGCTGGGACGCTATACCACGTCTCGCACTGAAGATCTCTTCGATACGCCCGGCACCCGTATGTTTGCGCCAGGCGCCGTTCTTCAGGCACGCTACCTCGTTGCTCTTGCCACTGTCCCGGCGGACTGGCAGGCGATCACGGCAGTCACTCCGCAGTCTCATACACTGCTGCTGCACGGCCCGGACGGTCATCCTCCGGTGGCAATCCCCTGCGCTGAGACGTTACAGTTTCTAAAAGGAGAAAATCACGAGTGACATCCGCTACGGCAGGCCTGTTGATCCTCATTCTCGCGGGCGTTATGAATGCCAGCTTTACACTCCCCATGAAGTACACCCGCCGCTGGGCATGGGAAAATACCTGGCTCGCATGGACCATCTTCGCCCTTCTGGTGCTGCCGCCCCTGGTGGCTTACGCAACGGTTCCGCATCTGGCTGAGGTCTACCGCACCACGAGTTCGCACATCCTCACTCAGGTTGTTTTGTTTGGCGCAGGATGGGGTGTGTCGCAGATCTTCTTTGGCCTCGCCGTGGACTCCATTGGAATCGCGCTTACCTTTTCGCTGGTACTGGGCACCTCCGCCGCGGTGGGCACGGTCGTGCCCCTGGTTACGCTTCACCGCGAGCGCCTCAATACTCCCGCGGGACATGGAATCCTGGCGGGTGTGGCCATCGTACTGCTGGGCGTCTTGATCTGCGCGGTTGCGGGCAAGCGGCGCGAAAACGCGCAGCACGCCGGCTCGGACACACACAAGAACGCCACCGCGGGCCTGGCGCTGGCCATCCTCAGCGGTTTCGGCGCCGCCTTTATCAACTTCGGCTTGGCCTTCGGCGCTCCCCTGGTGCAGTCGGCGCGCTCGCTGGGCGCAGGGCCGCTAAGCTGCACCACCGCGGTCTGGGTACCGCTCGCAGCCGCGGGCGCAGTACCGAACGTCCTCTACTGTCTGTGGCTCATGGCCAAAGGCCGCACCGCCGCCAAGTTCCCGGCCGGAGGCATCGGCCACTGGGGCCGGGCTTTCATCATGGCCGTGTGCTGGTTCGGCAGCACCATGTTGTATGGCGTCTCCACCGTGCAGCTCGGCGCCTGGGGGCCGGTGCTGGGCTGGCCGGTCTTTATGTCGCTCATTGTGATTACCGCCAGCCTGTTGGGAATGCTCACGGGCGAGTGGAAGAATAGCGGCACAGCGCCGCTCCGCATCCAATGGGCCGGCGTGACCATGCTGGTGATCGCAGTCTTTGTGCTCGCCGGCATCACGCGATTCGTCTCGTAAAGAGCAGCGCAAAGCCAACCAGATGTAACGCCGATGAATAAACAGGAGAATTGATGTCCCGGCAGTCCAACTACGACAAGTTCCCCGTTATTCCCGCCGGATCTGAGGCCGAGTGCAGCACGGGCTGGAGGGCGATTGCTGATCGGCTTGCTCCGGCCCTCGGCTCACACGCCGGCCTCTGCATCGAATGCTATCCCGGTGTCCTTACCAACGATCTGATGGAGCAACTGCGCGCGCACCTGCCGTCGGCCGCAGTCTTTTCCTCCGAAGATTGCCTCAAGTCTCCCCAGCAACTGCACGCCATCCTCGATCCCATCCTCGGCTCCGATCGGGTCTTTGCCCGGATGAACGGCATTACGCTGGAGGACTATTTCGACGCTGCCCGCATGGCGCAGATGCGCTCTGAGGTCGCGCGCGCGGCACAGCAAGGGCCTGTGCTGATCGTCGGGACCGGCGCCTCGCAGCTTGCGCCCGCCGGCGCGGCGCTGGTCTATGCCGACCTGGCGCGGTGGGAAATCCAACTGCGCTGGCGTCGCAACCAGATCGGCAACCTGGGCCTCCAGAATTCCGGCGCAGACAGCGCAACCAAGTATAAGTGCGGATTTTTCGTGGAGTGGCGCGCCGCCGACCGGCTCAAGAAACGCCTCCTGCCGGTGATCGATTTCCTGCTTGACACCAATCAGCCGCAATCTCCCAAGCTGATCAGTGGAGACGCCTTTCGCAGTGCGCTCGCGCAGACGGCGCAAAGACCCTTCCGCGTGGTGCCGTACTTCGACCCCGGCCCCTGGGGCGGCCACTGGATGGAGGAGGTCTGCGACCTGCCTCGTAACGCCCCTAACCACGCCTGGTGCTTCGATTGCGTTCCCGAAGAGAACAGTCTTCTGCTCGGATTTGGAGCACACCGCGTCGAAGTGCCTGCTATTAACCTCGTCTTCGGCCAGCCCCGCGCCTTGTTGGGCGATGCTGTTCATGCCCGCTTCGGCACCGAGTTTCCCATTCGTTTCGATTTTCTCGACACCATGGGCGGCGGCAATCTTTCCCTTCAGGTGCATCCCCTGACGGAGTACATCCAGGACCACTTCGGCATGAATTACACGCAGGATGAAAGCTACTACCTGCTCGATGCCGGACCCGAAGCCACTGTCTATCTCGGCCTCAAGGAAGACATCGATCGGCAGGCGATGATCGACGGACTTCATCGAGCGCAGGAGGGCAGGGAAGACTTCCCGGCGGAAAAGTATGTCAACCGCTGGCCGGCGCGTAAACACGACCACTTCCTCATTCCCGCTGGCACCATCCACTGTTCCGGCGCGGAAAGCATGGTGCTCGAGATCAGCGCCACTCCCTACATCTTCACCTTCAAGCTCTGGGACTGGGGCCGCCTGGGTCTTGACGGCCGGCCGCGCCCCATCCACATCGATCACGGGGTCCAGAACATCCAATGGGACCGCACCACCGCCTGGGTCGGCAGGGAACTGGTCAACCGCTTCGAACCTGTTGCCGAAGGCGAAGACTGGCGCGAAGAGCGCACCGGCCTGCATGAGCGGGAGTTCATTGAGACCCGCCGTCACTGGTTCACCGGAGTTGTCCCGCACGACACCTGCGGCGGTGTGAATGTTCTCAATCTGGTCGAAGGCGACGAGGCCCTCGTCGAAAGCCCCACAGGCGCCTTCGCCCCCTACGTCGTTCACTACGCAGAGACGTTTATCGTTCCTGCTGCCGTTGGCCCCTACACGATTCGCCCCTGCGGGCGCGCCGCAGGCAAACAGTGCGCCACCATCAAGGCCTTCGTGCGCACAGGAGTTCACGCTCATGCCGCTCGATGACCAAACCGCTTTGGGGATGCTGGCGCCGGAGTATCGCGCCTATCTTCTGCGCCTCCGCGCCCGGGGCGGCCGGCCGCTCGATCGGCTGTCGGTCGAGGACGCGCGCAACCTGATGCGCGACATGCAGGCGGCCGGCCTTCCACCTGGTGCGGTCACAACAGAAACCCATCGTGTGGACGACTTCACCGTCCGGATCTTGAGGCCCGCCGGCACGCCCGGCATCTTGCCCGTCGTGGTGTATTATCACGGCGGCGGTTGGGTGCTGGGCGACTTCGATACGCATGCCCGCACCGTCGCTGCCATCGCCGTTCGCGCCCGCACCGCCGTCGTGTTTGTCGAGTATGCGCGTGCTCCGGAAGCTCCATTTCCCGTGCCGCTCGAACAGTGCTATCGTTCACTCCAATGGGTCCATGCCACGGCGCGTTCTCTGAACCTTGATCCCCAGCGCATCAGCGTGGCCGGAGATAGCGCCGGCGGCAACCTCGCCGCAGCGGTTGCGCTTCTTGTGCAGCGGCGCAGCGGCCCACGCATCCGTCTCCAGGCGCTGCTCTATCCGGTGACCGACTGCGATTTCAATACCGCTAGCTATCGCGATTTTGAATCCGGCCTCAATCTTGATCGGGCGGCCATGCGCTGGTTTTGGGATCACTATCTCCCGGATCCTGCTCTGCGCATGGACGCGCTCGCCTCGCCACTGCGCGCCTCGCTGCCCGAGCTGGCAAGCATGCCGCCTGCCCTGGTCATTACCGCCGAATGCGACGTGCTTCGCGACGAGGGTGAGGCCTTCGCTCGCAAACTCGCACAGGCGGATGTGCCCGTCACCGCTGTGCGCTTTGGCGGAGTCCTGCACGGATTCATGGTGATTGACGAGTTGGCCGCCAGTCCTCAGGCTGTAGCCGCGATGGATATTCTCGCCGCACGCCTCGCTCACGCCGCCGCTCATGAACCTGCGTAGGATGGTTCCGCTGACGCCCCCCCGGCCCTCTAGCGGCAGGCAGCTGTCTTGCGCAGCTTCTCAGCCAGCGCTTCGGCATTGCGCGCCAAAATGGCCACATCGATTCCGGCGGCCACGAAGGTGTAGCCCCACCCGAACATCCGCTCCGCATCTTCAACGCCGCGAACCAGCGTACCGGCGGGCTTGCCTGCGGCGCGAATGCGAGCGGCCGCATCCTGGATGGCTGCTTGCACCTCCGGGTGTGCGGCATTGCCGAGATGGCCCATGTCAGCGGCGAGATCGCTGGGGCCGATGAACATCCCGTCCACGCCTTCCACCTTAGCGATGGATTCGATCTCTTTCAACGCGGAGCGGGTCTCAAGCTGCACCAGCACGCAGGTGTTGTGGTGGGCGTCGGCCAGGTAGTTGGGCGTTCTTCCAAAATCGCTGGCGCGCACGGCGACCGCCACTCCACGCACCCCACGTGGTGGATAGTGCGCCGCAGCCACGGCACTGCGCGCTTCCTCCGCGTTCTGCACGAAGGGCACGATCAGCGTGCGCGCGCCCACATCCAGAGCTCGCTTGATGATGACTACATCGTTCCAGGGCACGCGGAAGATCGGCTCGGTGGCGCTCCCGCGCATCGCCTGTAACTGGCCTACCAGCGAAGGGATGTCGTTGGGCGCGTGTTCGCCGTCGATCACAATCCAGTCAAAACCGGCTCCCGCCAGAATCTCGGCAGCGATGGGATTCGCCAGCGCGCTCCACAGTCCGGTGAGTCGTTCACCCCTCGCGAGCGCCTGTTTGAATCGATTGGACGACGTAACTCCCGGCACATCGGGCATTGGCGTGTTCTCCTTATTGGGAACGTGCAGAGTTGCTCTCAGCTTATCAACCGCGGACGCCGCCGGTTGTGAAGGTTGTCACTTGGCCGGAAGGATCTCCGCTGCCGAGGTGAATTCAAGACGCTTGATCTCGCCCACAATCGGGCCGTAGCTCACGATCGCGCAGAACGCGATCGCCCCGACAAAGATCAGCGCGCCATTATAGGAGTGCGTCCTCTCCACAATCGTGCCAATAATCAATGGCGTGGTGATGCCGGCAAGATTCCCGCACAGGTTGAAGACCGCGCCGTTGATGCCGATCATCCCGCGCGGCGAGGTATCGGAGATCACCGTCCAGCCCAGCGCGCCGATTCCTTTGCCGAAGAACGAGAGAGACATGAACAGCAGCATCAGGCTCTGCGCATGGGCGTAGTTGCAGGCGATGATCGTCATCGAAAGCCCCATGCCCGCCATGATGGGCAACTTGCGCGCGAAGGTGAGCGAGTGTCCGCGTTGCAGCAGCCGGTCGCTGAACACCCCTCCCAGGATGCCGCCGAAGCCGCCGCACAGTCCGGGCACCGCAGCGGCAAGACCCACTTTGATGACCGACATGTGGCGTGCCTGCGCCAGGTAAAGCGGGAACCACGTCACAAAAAACCAGGTGAGCGTGTTGATGCAGTACTGGCCGATGTAGACGCCCACCAGCATGCGATGGCTGAAGAGCATCTTCACCGTGGCCCAGTTGAGAGTGTTCCTGCCAGCAGCCTTCTGGGCATCGGTGTGAACCAAGCCGCCGCCGCGCTCGATCAGCTCCACTTCGGATTTCGACGCGCGCGGATGCTCGGTGGGGCCGAAGATCTGCGTGTACCAGACCAGGGCGAACAGTCCGCCTAGCGCGCCCATGAACCAGAAGCAGCTCTTCCACCCGGCTACGTGGATCAACCCCCCGAACAGCGGAGCGAAGATGGGCAGCGCGAAATACTGCGATGCATTGAAGATGGCCGAGGCGCGCCCCCGCTCCGAGGTAGGGAACCACGCCGCAACGATTCGGCCGTTGCCGGGGAACACCGGCGTTTGCGCCAGCCCGGACAGCACGCGGAGCACGAAGATTGCGGTAAATGCGAGGCTCGCCTTGAGGTAACCCGCCCAGCCGGTCAGGAACGCGAACAGCGACCACAGAAGAATGCTGATGCCATAGACGCGCTTTGACCCGAAGCGGTCCAGCAATCCGCCGGCGGGCAACTGCCCAAGCGCATACGCCCAGCCGAACCCGAACAGCAGATAGCCCATCTTCTGCGGGCTCAGATCCAGGCCCGAGGGCATGGCGCCCACCGCCTGCGACAGCGCCGAGCGATCGGCATAACTGAAACAGCTAACCGCGAACAGGATCGCGATGATGAAATACCGGACGTGAGTCGGGCGATCGGTCTCGGTCAGCGAGCGATTTCTCATAGTGTTTTCAGGACCCATCGATGCCACGCGAGCTCGCGGAACTGTCACTTTCTAAGGAAGGTGAGAAGGTCGTGGCCGGGCAAGCAGGAGTCATGAAGCGGACGAACGAGGTGAGCGGAAAAGAGGATACCCGCGATGAATCCGGCCCTCGGGGTGTCACGGCGAAATTGTCTTCGGTTCATCGCTCTTCCTGTTTTGGCGTGTACCAACCTTGTATGCGAAAGGAGGTGGAGCTGTAAAGCGCAGCCGGGTTCGCGGATCGGCGCGCATAGCGCGTACCGGCGGCCGCATATCGTCGGATGCTATGATTTGCCCCAGCGGATCCATCTGTGCGAGAGCTTCGTGGAGCAGGTGGAGGCCGCGGGACCTGGTGCGGTGACGATGAGTGGGAATGAAGCAGGACAGGCAACGATGGCGGCGCCGCGGTATATCCGCGTGGACGAGCGAGACAACGTAGCGGTGGTGGTGACTCTCGGCGGTTTGCCGGCAGGGGCGCGCTTCGCCTGCGGCCTGGTACTCGCAGAGGCCGTTCCTGAGGCCCACAAGGTGGCGCTGGTCGATCTGGCCGCGGGGGCAGAGGTAGTGCGTTACGGAGTCACCATCGGCTACGCGCGTAGAGCCATCGCCCGCGGAAGCTGGGTACACGAGGACCTCATGGACGCTCCGGCCGCTCCGGCCCTCGAGAGCTGTCCCCTGGCGACTGCTACACCCGATCCGCTGCCGCCTCTCGAAGGATTCAACTTTGAGGGCTATCGCAATCCGGACGGCTCGGTCGGCACCAAGAACGTTCTTGCCATCAGCACTACCGTGCAGTGCGTCGCGGCCACGGTGCAGCATGCAGTGCGCCGCATCAAGGCAGAGATTCTGCCCCGCTATGCCAACGTGGATGATGTGGTGGCGCTGACCCACCCTTACGGATGCGGTGTAGCCATCGAGTCTCCCGCCGCCGAGGTGCCCATCCGCACGTTGCGCAACCTGGCCCTCAATCCCAACTTCGGGGGCGAGGTGCTGGTCGTCAGTCTGGGCTGTGAAAAGCTCCAGCCCGTTCAGCTCGTTCCCGCGGGTGCGCTCCCGGTCCTGGCGGATCAGCCTTCCATCTCCGTCTTGCAGGATGCGCAACATGGCTTTGGCGAGATGGTCGCCTCTATCATGGCTCTCGCAGAGAAGAGACTGCAACGGCTCAACCAGCGGCAGCGGGTGACCTGCCCGGCCTCCGATCTTGTCGTCGGCCTCCAGTGCGGCGGATCCGACGCGCTCTCTGGCGTGACCGCAAATCCAGCCGTGGGAATCGCCGCCGACCTGCTGGTGCGCGCCGGTGCGACAGTGATGTTCTCTGAAGTGACCGAGGTACGTGACGCCGCCCACCTGCTTACGGCGCGCGCATCCAGCCCAGAGGTCGCGCGCGACTTCCTCCGCGAGATGGCCTGGTACGACGACTATCTGCGTACCGGCGGCGTCGATCGTTCTGCCAATCCCACGCCCGGCAACAAGAAAGGCGGCTTGGCCAACGTCGTGGAAAAAGCCATGGGGTCGATTGCCAAATCCGGCTCCACAGCGCTGCGTGCGGTCACCGGTCCTGGCGAGCGGGTCACGCAAAAGGGCCTGGTCTTCGCGGCAACGCCGGCCAGCGATTTCATCTGTGGCACCCTGCAACTGGCCGCGTCCATGAACATGCACGTCTTCACCACCGGCCGCGGCACGCCCTACGGTCTGGCGGCAGTCCCGGTCATCAAAGTGTCTACGAACAGCGGCCTCGCGGCGCGCTGGCCCGATCTCATTGACGTGGATGCCGGCCGGATCGCCGCCGGCGCGGCAACCGTCGAAGATGTCGGATGGGAGATCTTCCGGCTGATTCTCGAAGTGGCCAGCGGCCGCCACAAGACCTGGTCCGACCGCTGGGCCCTCCACAACGAACTGGCGCTGTTCAACCCCGGTCCGGTCACCTAGCCCGAGCGGCACCGGGGAGACCATCCACGTGCCGCCGGCACGCGTTTAGCGGCCCTTCAATTCCTCTTTGAGCAGCTCCGCCGTGACCACCTTGTGCCGCACATAGTTGTAAGGCGGCACAGCATAGCCGCGAAGAATCGAAATTCCCAGTTGAATGAGCCGCGGACCGTACGTGTCCGCCTCATGCGAGATGCTGCCGATCAGAGCGCTGCGCTTGGAACGCATCTCCTCGATAGCGTCGGGAATACAATCTTGCCCCACCACCACAATATGGTCCTCGCGCCCTGCCTGCCGTGCCGCATCCAGAGCGCCCAGAGCGCTGGAATCGGTAGCCGCCGCAATCAGGATGCGCTTGCTGTCAGGATTGCTTTGCAGAAACTTCCCAACCACTAGCCGGCTGGGATTACGTGATCCGCGGCCGTCCATCTGGATATAACTCTCCGCTTGCAGATTCGGGATCCTTTCCTTGATCGCTTCAAAGGCGCCGGTAATTCGACTTTGGACAAAACTGCCTGCCTCGTAGAACCCGACCCCCAGCACCCAATCGACCTTCCCCTTCCAGTTCTTGAGAGCATGATTGGCTAGCAGCGTGCCCGCCTCCATGCCGCATTCGAAGTTGTCTGCGCCAAAGTAGGTGGCGTGCGGGTGGGGCACATCAATGGCGATCAGGGGAATATCCGCATTCTTGAGAATATTGGCGACCTGCGGGCCCACCGACTCTTCGGCCTGTAGCTCCAGCACGAGGTCGACGCGCTTTTCGACAAACTCCTGCGCATTCCGGATTGCGGTTTCGGTTTCGAAGCGGTTGTCGAGCAGCAGAATCTCAACGCCCGCAGCCGCAGCGGCTGCACTCACGCTGCGCGCCACCGCCTGGGAAAACGGCAAATCTGCGCTCTGCACGGCGAATCCGAAGCAGAGCCGCCGCGGCCTCGCGACCAGCCGGTACTGGCCGTCCATGGTCTGCGCTACATAGCCGCGGTGCACGAACGTCTTCAGAATGCGATAGACACTGGTCTTCGAAATCTTGGTTTTGTTGTAAACCTCTTCCAGACTTAAAGCGCCATTGACCTGCTCCAACGTTTCCATGACGTCGAGCGCTTTCGAAAGAATGGGGATTAAATAGAGACGCTTGATTTTGGCCTTCGGCAAGGCGTTCTCCTGTATTCAGAATTTCAATAGTAAAACCGCTCGAAATATAGCTCACAACCCTTACGATGAGCAATCAGTTTCTAATGGGAAACTGCGCAGCATATCTCCGGGAGCGGAGAATGGCTGCCGTCCTCGCTGGTCGCCCCGCTCCCTACATTTGAATGGAAAGATCATTGGGGATCGTTCGAGTTCCGAATTTCGGTCCTCCCGGGATGGCGCAGCCGCAGCATGACCACCCCATGCCCCGGCACTATGACCGTGTACTCGCCACGAATCTCGCCGAGATTGCGGTGCGCCCAGAGATCGCGCACCGCGGCCGGACCTCGCCATCCGATCGCGCTCAAGCTCAGAGTCATTCTTGCTGGACTGCGAATCCCATTGAACAGCCCCACCGCGACATCTCCTCCGGAAAGCGGCTTCGTCCATACTTGCAGCGGCCCGCTCTGGTAGGCGCGATCTCCTTCCTTGCCGAGCCGATCCTGGTCGACCGCGATCACTTCCCGGTTCAGCAGGATACTTCTGGTCTCCGGCGTCATCGTCGCCAGATCATTGCCGGCAATCAGCGGTGCAGCCAGAATCGCCCACAGGCTGAAGTTGGTGCGCGATTCGTCGACCGACATCTTGCCATTTCCTACTTCCAGAAAATCCGGATCGTTCCAATGGCCCGGCCCCGCATAGCGCGCAAGACCCGCTTCACCGAAGCCGTTCTCGGTTACGCGATCGTAATTGGCGCTGATGTCGCCGCTCGTCCGCCAAATGTTGCCGCCCACCTCGGGCCCCCATTTCCACACCTGCGCGTATCCGTACTGGCACATGCTGAAGACCATCGGCCTTCCCGTGGACAAGATGGCCTGGTGCATCTGCTCGTAAGCGGCTTTCATTACCTGGTCGGCCTTTTCCACCACTGCGTCCGGCTCCTGCTCCATGATCTCGGCATAGCCCGCCGCAGTTTTCGCCGGTGCAGATGCCGTCGCCCGGGCCCCCGACTCCCGGACCATGATCTCGCGGAAGCTGCAAAGGTCGTACTTCACGAAATCCACGCCCCAGGAGGCGAACATCTTCGCATCCTGCTCTACATGTCCGTAGCTGGCGGGAGCTCCGCCGCACGTCTCCGGCCCAGGTCCCGTGTAGAGGCCGAACTTCAGCCCCTTCGAGTGAATGTAAGCGCCCAACGCCTTCATGTCCGGGAAGTTCTTGTTGGGGTGGAGCACGCCCTGCGCATCCCGATACCCCTCCCAGCCGCCGTCGATGTTCACGTAGACATACCCAGCATCGCGCATGCCCGATGCCACCATGGCATCCGCCTGGGCGCGAACCAGCTCATCGGAGATGTCGTGATGAAAGTGGTTCCATGTGCTCCACCCCATCGGCGGGGTAGCCGCCAACATCTTCGACTGACCGTAACTAGGACTGACCCCAAGCGCGAGGCAAACCGCGACCGCGCTGCATAAACTTCTCCACATAACTGCTTCCCCTGGTGGATCTCTTTGCCACGGATCTTTCTCTCCGCTTCTCGATAGGAGCCTGGCGAGAAATAAAAAATTGCAATCTATTGATACCCTTCTTCACGATGCGGAGGCAAGTCTCCGCCACTGCCGCGACCTCCTGTATCTGAACAAAAATCATTTTCCTATTGACTATGCTCTTCGGTTCTGGCTAAATGTTGGCCCAAACACGATCCGGAAGTTCGGTCGTTCGGCAAATCGTAGAGCCCGCCGCAACCCGCGTTCTCGGGCCATCCTTCACTGCTCTCGCTCGAGCGAGTTGTTTCATGAGCCATTTTGCAAGGAGGCTTCCAGTGACCGATAGCATGACTTACGCCCACCGTAGTGCCGGCAGGTATCCAACCTTCCCGGTGCGTATCAGCATCTCCGTGCTCCTGCTCCTCCTGGCCATCTGCCTCGGGTGGACGACTGGTCCGGCCGCGGCTCAGACCGCGGGCCAAGGCGCCATTCAGGGCACCGTTACCGACACCAGCGGCGCGGTGATTCCTAATGCGACCATCACCGCCACCAATGTGGACACCAACCTGAAGGCCGTGCGCCTGTCCTCTTCGGCAGGCTTCTTCAACGTTGCTCCTCTGCCGCCCGGATCCTATCGGCTTGAGATCTCTGCCCATGGATTTAAGACCCTGGTGCAGGACAATCTCGTCGTGAATGCCCTTGGCGTGCTGGGATACAACCCGGTTCTCAGCATTGGTGAAACCACTGAAAGCGTAACCGTTACCGCGGCGCCACCGGCTCTGGAAACCACCAACGCCACCATCTCCCTCACCATGCAGAATGAGAGCTACTCCAATCTGCCTTTGCAGATGAACAATGCTCAGCGCGATCCTACAGCGTTCGGATCTCTGGCGCCCGGCACGCAGGGCGGTACGCGCCTGCCGGTGATCGGCGGAACGGGAAACTTCCTGGGCCAGCTTTACCTTGACGGCATGCCCGCCGAAACCGTTAGCCAGCAGGGCGACAATCGCCTGGTCTCCCAGGCCATCAGCGTGGAAGCAGTAGACCAGTTCCAGGTGGTCACCAGCACCCCGCCGGCAGAGTACATGGGCGCCGGTGCGGAAAACTTCACCATCAAGTCAGGCGGCCTGCACTATCACGGCCAGGTCTCTGATTATGTGCGCAATACCGCTTTTGACTCCTGGGCCTTTACCCAAAAAGGC